>JAZRQF010000023.1:0-20857 GCA_045649605.1 Faecousia sp. | reverse complement strand
GAGTACGAGACCGATGCACGTCACTACGCACACGTTGACTGCCCCGGCCACGCCGACTATATCAAGAACATGATCACCGGTGCTGCTCAGATGGACGGCGCTATCCTGGTTATCGCTTCTACCGACGGCCCCATGGCTCAGACTCGTGAGCACCTGCTGCTGGCTCGTCAGGTTGGCGTGCCCTATATCGTTGTGTTCATGAACAAGGCTGACCTGGTTGACGACGAGGAGCTGCTGGAGCTGGTTGAGATGGAGATCCGTGAGACTCTGTCCGAGTACGAGTTCCCCGGCGACGACACCCCCATCATCAAGGGTTCCGCTCTGAACGCTCTGATCTCCGAGTCCACCGATGTCAACGCTCCCGAGTATGCTTGCATCAAGGAGCTGATGGACAATGTTGACTCCTATATCCCCACTCCCGACCGTAAGGCTGACCTGCCCTTCCTGATGCCCGTTGAGGACGTCTTCACCATCTCCGGCCGTGGTACTGTTGCTACCGGTCGTGTTGAGCGTGGCCAGATCAACAAGAACGACAAGGTCGAAATCGTCGGCCTGCGTGAGGACAAGGTTGACCCCACCGTTACCGACATCGAAATGTTCCACAAGCTGCTGGACTACGCAGAAGCTGGTGATAACATCGGCGCTCTGCTGCGTGGTGTTGACAAGAAGGAGATCGAGCGCGGCCAGGTTCTGTGCAAGCCCGGTTCCATCAACCCCCTGACTAAGTTCGCTGGCCAGGTTTACGTCCTGTCCAAGGAAGAAGGCGGCCGTCATACTCCCTTCTTCAACAACTACCGTCCTCAGTTCTACTTCCGTACCACCGACGTTACCGGCATCATCAACCTGCCCGAGGGCGTTGAGATGTGCATGCCCGGCGATAACATCGACATGAAGGTCGAGCTGATCACCCCCATCGCTATCGAGAAGGGTCTGCGTTTCGCTATCCGTGAGGGTGGCCGTACCGTTGGTTCCGGTGTTGTTACCGAGATCTTCGAGTAATCCACAACTCTAATTAGCTATAAGATTCCCCAGCCATCCGGCTGGGGAATTTTTTTGTTAATTTTACATTTTATGGCTTGGAAAGATTGCCTTTTTCTGCTATAATAGTTCAGATACTTAAGAAAGGGGCAGCTCCATGAAAGAATTGCACTCTAAAATCTGGGAAGCACTGGTTTCGGCGCTGCCCATTACGGTAATTGTGTACGTTATGGCACTGTTGCCGTGGTTTGATATTTCCGTCAGAGAGATTCTGTTGTTCACTGCCAGCGCAGCAATGCTGGTGCTGGGCATCGGCCTTTTCAATATGGGCGCAGACCTTGCTATGACCCCTATGGGTACCCAAGTGGGCGCAGGTCTTTCCCGCCAGCGGAAGCTTACACTGTTGCTTGTTGTCTGCTTTGCTTTGGGTGTGCTTATCACCGTTGCTGAGCCGGATCTGCAGGTGCTTGCCAATCAGGTACGTACCATTATGAATGGCGAACTGCTTAAGTATACCGTTGGTATCGGCGTAGGCGCATTTTTGATGGTTTCCATTTTGCGTATCGTATTCAAGCGCCGCCTGTCTACCATTCTGATGCTGTTTTATATGCTGTTGTTTGCGCTGTCTTTGATGCTCTTTGATCAGGGCAAAAGTCCGCTGCTGCCAATGGCTTTTGACTCCGGCGGTGTTACTACCGGCCCGATCACCGTGCCCTTTATTATGGCGCTGGGCGTTGGTATTTCCAGCGTTTTGGGCGACCGCAAATCCCAGGAAAACAGCTTTGGTCTGGTTGCGCTTTGTTCCATTGGTCCCATTCTGGCGGTGCTGGTTTTGGGTCTGTTCTCCAGTGGCGATTTGGCGCCTTATACATTCCATGCACCTGGTAGTTTTGGCGAGGTCATCTTGACCGTTGCAAAAAATGTGGCCATTGCGCTGGGTATGATCGTGGCATTTTTCTTTGTTTGCCAAGTCATATTCTTAAAACTCCCGAAACGGCAATTGCTGCGTATTGCAGTGGGTGTTGTATTTACATATGTTGGTTTGGTGCTGTTTCTGACTGCCGTTGAGGTTGGCTTCATGCCCCTTGGCTACAAGATCGGCAATGCGCTGGGCGGTCTTAACAAGTGGCTGCTGATTCCGCTGGGACTGGTGATCGGCATACTGGTTGTGCTGGCTGAGCCTGCTATCCATGTGCTCAACAGTCAGGTAGAGGAGATCACCGGCGGCTACGTTACCAGAAAGTCTATGCTCACCGGTCTGTGTATCGGCGTAGGCGCAGCCATTACCTTGTCTATGATCCGGATCATCTTCGGATTTTCCTTGATCTATTACATTATCCCCGGCTACTTTATCTCCTTTGCATTGTCGCTGTTTGTTCCGTCTGTGTATACAGCCATCGCATTCGACTCCGGTGGTGTTGCCAGCGGTCCTATGACCTCCGGCTTCATTCTGCCCTTTGCCATTGGCGCTTGTATGGGCATCCGTGGTGCAGATGCGGTTTGGCAGGACGCTTTCGGTGTGGTTGCGCTGGTTGCCATGGCACCGCTGATCACCATTCAGTTGCTTGGTTTCCGGGCTATCGTCACCAACTATGTGAAGGAACGCCGCGCTATGAAGCGGATTCTGGATGCAGATGATCAGCAGATCATCAACTTCATGTAAGGAGGCAGCTATGGGTAATACGATTAACGAATCGGCGATCAAGAAGCTGAAACTCCTGATAACCGTGGTGGACCGCCCGAAAGGCGAGTTTTACTTAGATGTGCTGAGCCAGTTTGAGATCAACTGCCAGATGGTGGTCAGCGGAAAGGGCACAGCCTATTCTGAATTGGTTGACCTGCTGGGCCTGAATATGCAGAAGGCTGTTATTCTCAGCGTAGTTCGGGAGGATATGGTCGACCCGGTTATGAAATGTCTGGAAGAAAAATTTACCACGATAAAAAAGGGAAAGGGTATTGCCTTTGCTGTGCCGCTGTCCAGCGTGATCGGCGTAAATATGTACCAATTCCTAAGCAATAATAAGCAAAAGAGGGAGGACTGACCATGAAAACGGAAAATCATGAAGTGATATTTGCCATCGTCAATGCAGGTTTTGCTGAGGAAGCCATGGCAGTTGCCCGCGCCCACGGCGCCCGGGGCGGTACGATCCTCAATGCCCGTGGCGTTGCCCGGGAAGATGAGGCAGCCTTCTTTGGCATTGCGATCCACGCAGAAAAGGAAATTCTGATGATCGTGGTAGAAAAGAGCAGTCGGGATGAAATTCTCAATGCCCTTTACAAAGAAATGGGCATGGCGAAAAAGGCGCAGGGAATTGCGTTCTCTTTGCCGGTATCCGATGCTGCCGGTCTGGTCCAGCCGGAAAAAACCGAAAAAGCCGAATAAAAAGCACCCCACAGCATACTGCTGTGGGGTGTTTTCGTTCATTAGAATGCAGTTACGATGCCGGCGTAGAGGTGGTTATACCGGCCTTCTAAGTACATTTTCTTCAGACCACGGCGCAGGGAAGAGTCCTCCGGCAGGTCGTTCAAGTCATCAGGCTTTTTGTCAAAAACGAAGATGAAAATGGAGTTGCCGTCGCTCTTTAGGGGGTAGCGGCAGAACAGATTCATCAGCTGGGCGATCTTGGAATCGGGGCGGATGATCTCGTTCAGCGAGGGGTCTAAGATCCAGGATGAACCATGGATATCAAAGCCTTTATGCTCCGGGAAACGCTCCCGGGCAATTTTTTTGCCCATCTCAAACTGTTGCCGCACAGTCTCCGGGGAGATGTCCGAACCTCTGGGAATGTGGAAGCTGAGCATATCCTCACCGGGGCGCAGGTAGGCTTCCCATTGAGTCTTGGGGCAGGTGCGCAGCTGGGTGTCGATGACGCAGTCAAAGCAGCCATAGCCGTAGAAATTGTCCTCGTCCTCGGAAAAAGACACTTCATAAGCGCCTTCGGCATCTTCAAAGCCCTCAGAGCCCAGCATTTGCAAACCTGTGCGGTGCACAACGCCCTTCATCAGGAAGGGAACAATGGCGCCGCTGAGCTTGTTGCGCAGATAGGTCGCGCCTTTGGGCGCTTTGTTCAGTTCAAACTGCAGCACCTCCAGCTCAAAAATCTGCGCCTTTACAAACCTTGCCAGCCAGCCAAAATATCTTTGGTTAATGGCAGGTCTGCCGCAAATGCCCCGGTTGATGTCCATTCCATCCCAAAACCGATGCATCAGCCGCCCGATTTCAAGCTCTGAAAAGCCTCTTTCCCGAAGCTCTGTAATGCCTGCAGGGGCAAGACCTATCAGGATATACAGCGGCAGCAGATCAGCCATAGCCGAGCCGTCCTGCTCAGGGGTGGGGAGCAGCTGGATTTCCTGCACACTCCGATCCTTGGCGTAGACAATTGCGGCTTTCACCCAGGTGCTGCACAGAGGATCGCTGTTGACCTGCACAGCAGTTTCCCGGACCAGGGGATAGTATTCTCCAAAGGTATCGTAATCGGCTTGCAGCTTGTCGATATAATCTAAGTCGCAGGCGGGGGTGTTATCGCCCATCAAGCTGTCCCAGATAGCATTCAACTCGTCAGGATATGTTTCAAAGCCAAGTGTTTTTGCCAATTGTTCCAGTTTCATAGCCTTGCTTCCTTTCATAGCTTTTGGATCACAGGGGTTTCCAGATAGGTAAGTCCCAGTTGGGAGATCATATCCAATGCATACTGTTCAGTCTGCGGGTCAACTACGTCTATGGGACAGTGGGCATCGCTGCCCAGCACCACGGTGCAGTTTTCTTCTGCAGCGATCTGCCAGAATGCATATCTGGGATAATGTCTGCCTTCCCGCAGACCCAGCAGGTTGATCTCCAGCGGCAGACGGCAGCTTTTTGCAGCCTGGCACAGTCTGCGAGCATGGGGTTCGTACACATGGTTCTCTCCCACAAAATGCAACAGATCCGGGTGCGCCACATAGGTAAACAGTCCGGTATGCATGGCATCGATCACTTGATCGCAGTAGCGCTCCAGCAACTTTTCATCCGTTGTGGGACGGCCGTTATAAGGCTCGTCCATTTCGTTTCCACACCAATGCTGACCCAGCAAAAAGTATTCAATGCCCATATCCTTTGCCCGTTGCAATACCTCCGGCACAAAAGCGGGGTAGTACTCCACTTCAAGACCCAGTCGGATGTCCAGTTGGGATGCGTATTTTGCTTTCAGAGCGTTTACTGTTTCCACGTAATCGCCCAGCTCATGCGGCCGCATACGCATGTAGGTGTAATATCCCTCGGGGAACCAAAAGGGCGTATGGTCAGAAAAGCCTAAGGTCTGCAAACCTCCCTCAATGGCGCGTGCTACATATTCTTCTTCCGTTCCGGATGCGTGATTGCATCTTGCGGTGTGGGTATGCAAATTAACGATCATAAAAATTCCTCAGAAACTGCCCACAGAAAACTCTGTGGGCAGGTGTTTTTGATGCGACGCAGGTCTGTAAGCCGGGTTCTGTTTTGACAGCCATCTATCTAGTCCCGCAATCACTCACGGGATCAAGCCTCCTCCTCGAAGCGGTCGGGCAAACCTATATGCTTCTCCACGGCGTTGCTCCGGATAGAGTTTACATCACCCCGATGTTCCCATGGGATGGGTGCGCTCTTACCGCACCTTTTCACCCTTACCTTACGGCGGTATATCTCTGTTGCACTTGTCCTGGGGTCACCCCCGGCAGGCGTTACCTGTTATCCTTGCCCTATGGAGCCCGGACTTTCCTCACCTGGATGCTTTCGCATTCCAGCCGCGGCTGTCCAACCTGGTCGCGGAAATATTGTACTCCAATGGGAGAAGAATGTCAAACATCTTGCAAATTCTTTTTATAAAGGATATACTATAAGAAGACATAAGAAAGCGAGGGAATCGATATGGGTTCTGCTTTTGATAGATATTTTGAAGGCTTGCGGGGCAAGCGTATTGTGGTGCTTGGCTTGGGTGTCAGCAACCGTCCTTTGGTGCGCCTGCTGCTGCGCTATGGCTGCGACGTTACCGGTTGTGACCGCACTCCCCGGGAGAAAATTGACCAGGAAGTGCTGGAGTTGGAGAAAAATGGCTGCAAGCTGCGCCTGGGCGACGGATATTTGGACGCACTGACTGCCGATCTGGTGTTCCGTACCCCCGGTATGCACCCGGATCAGCCTGCGCTGGTTGCCTTGCGGCAAGGCGGTGCAGAAATTACCAGTGAAATGGAAGTTTTCTTTGAGCTGTGTCCTTGCAAGATCATTGCGGTTACCGGTTCTGACGGCAAGACCACCACGACCACATTGGTTTCCGAGCTTTTGAAGGCATCCGGAAAAAAGGTGTGGCTGGGCGGTAATATCGGCACGCCTTTGCTGCCTATTTGCGATCAGATCAAGGAAACAGATATTGCTGTGGTGGAGCTTAGCTCCTTCCAGCTTATGGATATGCGCCGCAGCGCCCACCGGGCTGTGGTCACCAACCTTGCGCCCAATCACTTGGATGTCCACAAGGATATGCAGGAATATGTGGATGCCAAGAAGAATATTTTTAAATTCCAGAGTGATGACGGCCTGCTGATTTTGAATGCAGACAATGAAATCACTGCCGGCTTTGTTGGTAATGGCAAGACCCGTTGGTTTGCCCGTGTTGGCAAGACCGATAACGGCGTGTGCCTGGACGGCGATATGATCTGCCGTGACGGGGTAGCTGTGCTGGATAAGAAGGATATCCTGCTGCCCGGCGAGCATAATGTGGAGAACTATATGGCGGCGATTTTGGCGGTGGAAGGCCTGGTTTCCGACGATACCGTCCGCCATGTGGCAAAGACCTTTGGCGGCGTAGAGCATCGCATTGAGCTGGTACGTATTAAAGACGGTGTGCGTTTTTATAACGACTCTATTGCATCCTCTCCCAGCCGTACCATGGCAGGCCTGCGCAGCTTCTCTGACAAGGTGCTGCTGATCGCCGGTGGCTATGATAAGAACATTCCTTACGATGTGCTGGGACCGGAGATCTGCAAGCACGTTAAGACTTTGTTTGTCAACGGCGCAACCGGCCCGCAGATCCGTGCGGCTGTGGAAAATACCCCCGAATATACCCCCGGTAACCCGGAGATCGTGGATTGCAGCGACTTTACCGATGCGGTGATGAAGGCTGCAGTTGCTGCTAAGGCAGGGGATATCGTGCTGATGAGTCCTGCCAGCGCAGCCTTTGACCAGTTTAAGAACTTTATGGAGCGTGGCGCTTACTTCAAAAAGCTCATTATGGAGTTGTAAGTATGAGAATCAACGTTTTGACCCGTAAAATCAGAAAAATTCTGCCTTTGCGCCCTTGTGGCGCAGTGATCGTGGCTGCCGGAACGGCATCCCGCATGGGCGGTATCGACAAGGTCATGGCGCCCCTGAAAGGGCGGCCTATGATCCTGCACAGCGTCCGTGCTTTTCAGGAAAGCGACGTGATCCGGGAGATCGTCATTGTCACCCGGGAGGACTTGATTGAGAAAATCATGGCGCTTTGCGCTGGTTTTGATAAGGTCCGGGCGGTGGTGGTTGGCGGCAAAGACCGTTCGGAATCCGTGCAGGCAGGTCTGAATGTGCTGTCCAAAAACATCCGTTTGGCAGCGATCCACGACGGCGCTCGCCCTCTGATCACGGATGCTGTAATCGACCGGACAGTTCGTGCTGCTCATACTTATGGCGCAGCCGCCCCGGCAATTCCGGTGAAGGACACCATTAAGATCGCCAAGGGCGGCATGGTAAAATCCACGCCGGACAGAAGCACTTTGCAGGCGGTACAGACCCCTCAGGTGTTTGATTTTGACCTGCTTCGTGCCGCTTTGAAAAAGGCGCGTGATAAGGGCGCTGCCATCACAGACGATTGCTCCGCCGTAGAACTGATGCGCATGTCTGTGAAGCTGGTGGAGGGCGATGAGCGCAATCTGAAGGTAACCACACCGGTGGATTTGAAAATTGCCGAACTTCTGATGGAGGAAATGTAATGCGGATTGGACACGGTTATGACGTGCATCGTCTTGTGGAGGGCAGAGACCTGATCTTAGGCGGTGTGAAAATTGAATATCCCTTGGGACTTCTGGGTCATTCCGATGCAGACGTGCTGCTTCATGCGGTCTCTGATGCCCTTTTGGGTGCTGCAGGCTTGGGTGATATCGGCAGACATTTCCCGGACACAGACCCTGCCTACAAGGGCGCAGATTCCAGGGAGCTTTTGCGGATCGTAGGGCAGAAAATCGCCTATGCCGGCTATAAGGTAGGCAATATCGACGTGACCATGATCGCCCAAAAACCCAAGCTGAAGGACTATATTCCCCAGATGGAGATCAATATTGCCGCCTGCTTGGGGATCGATACCGGCAAGGTGAACGTCAAGGCCACCACCGAGGAAAAACTGGGCTTTACCGGCAGCGGCGAGGGCATGGCTTGCCATGCGGTATGTTTGCTGGAGGATATCTGAGACGTGAGCAAAGAAGCAAAACGTACCAAAGGGCAGATGTTGCTGCGGTTTTTGTTTGTGGTGTACGGCGCGGCGATGCTGTGGCTGCTGTTCGGTCAGCGCATCGGAGACGGTGTTTCCTACACCGATTATCTGGCGCGGCTGGAGAACAATATCAACCTGACGCCTTTTTACACCGTCAAGCTGTACTGGCATATTCTGCAAAGCAGCACAAATCCGTCCCTATTGCAGCATGCGGTGATCAACTTGGTGGGAAATGTGGTCATGTTTATTCCTTTGGGAATATTTTTGCCCGGCATTTTTATTAAAAAACCAAACTTTTTTAAGTTCATTTTCGCAGTTTTTGTCATGATTGTGCTGGTAGAGGCAATTCAATTCGTCTCTTTACTGGGTAGCTGCGACGTTGATGATCTGATTTTGAATCTGGCCGGCGCGACGGTGGGTTATGTGATTTGGAGAATCCACAACAAACCCCGCAAACGCTGAAAAATTACACAATTTCGACCTCCCGGACATAGATTGTTCCGGGAGGTTTTTATTATGAAGTATTGCATTATTACCTTCCGCTCGGTGACACCCGCCCAACGGGGCGAGGAGGTTTTGCGTCGGGCGGGAGTTTCCTGCAGCCTGCGCCGTACTCCCAAGTGGATGGAGGAACAAGGCTGTGGATATAGTGTCCGCATACAGCATCAGGATGCCCAACGGGCAGTAACGATTTTACGGGAAAAGCAGATTCCCATGCGTAAGGTGTATTTGCTGTTTGAAAACGGGACAGCAGAGGAGCTGGCGCTATGATCTATCTGGATAATGGCGCTACCTCCTTTCCTAAGCCGCCTGCGGTACACCGGGCGGTGCAGGTGGCGATGCAAACCTGCGCCAACCCGGGCAGAGGAGGTCATAAGGCGGCAATGGCAGCGGCAAAAACAGTGCTTCGCTGTAGGGAAAGCGCCGCAGAACTGTTTGCTTGCCAGCCGGAGCAGGTGGTGTTTACCACCAACTGCACCCACGGCTTGAATATCGCCATTAAGACCCTTGTAAAGCCGGGGGCCCGTGTGCTGGTCTCCGGCTTTGAGCATAATGCGGTGACCCGCCCGCTGCATGCGTTGGGAGCGGAAGTGGTGGTAGCCGGTAGGAAGCTGTTTGATTGGAAAGACACCTTGCAGCAGTGGGAAAAGGGGCTTAAAAAAGGCGTGGATGCGGCGGTGTTTACCCATGTTTCCAACGTATTCGGGTATATTTTGCCGGTTTCGGAAATGGCAGCGCTTTGTAAGCGCTACGGCGTTCCGTTTGTTATAGATGCTGCCCAGTCTGCCGGGGTATATCCGGTGTCGCTGCAGGATTTTGGGGCGGACTTTATCGCAATGCCCGGACACAAGGGTTTGTTAGGGCCGCAAGGTACGGGGATCTTGCTTTGCAACCGCTTGCCGGAGCCTTTGCTGCAGGGCGGCACGGGCAGCGCATCCCGCAGTCAGGATATGCCGGACTTTTTGCCGGATATGGCTGAAGCAGGCACACTGAATGTACCGGGGATCGCCGGTTTGGATGCCGGAATCCGTTATGTATCCCGGATGGGACTTTCCGGCATTGCCGCAAAGGAACAAGCGCAAGCCGGTCGGCTTGTTAAGGGTTTGCAGACATTGCAGATCCCTGTGTTTTTTGGGGAACATCAGGGCGGAACGGTGTCCTTTGTGCCGCCGGAGGACTGCGAAGAATTTGCCCATAAGCTTAGCCAAAAGGGGATCGCAGTCCGGGCAGGACTGCACTGTGCGCCGCTTGCCCATGAAAGCGCCGGTACCTTGGAAAGCGGTACAGTCCGGGTTAGTTTCGGGCATGACGCAGCCGCTTGGCAAACAGAGGCTTTTCTGCAAGCAATTAGCAGGTATTTCACGAAAAATTAACAAGGGAAATCCACAAAAAAGTGCGAATAACTATTGCTATTATTTTTGCAATCCGTTATAATAGGATAGATAATAGGCTTGTTATACGCAAGTGGCGAAAAATGTAATTTTTTCCCGCTGGAGTAGGCAGATATAAATGGGGTGGAGAGTAGTTATGGGAGCATTGCAAACGATTTTTGAGAATATGCCCGTGGTCGGTTGGCGAGACCTTTTAGACGTTATTATTGTTGGATTTTTGATCTATAAATTGCTGCCGATTTTCCGGTCTACCGGCACGTCCCGGATCGCTTGGATCGTGGTGGTAATTTTGGGCGTCACATGGCTGACGGATTTGCTGGAACTGAACGCATTGAACTTTATTTTGCGTCAGGTGGTATCCATCGGTTTGATCGCCATCGTGATCTTGTTCCAGCCGGAACTGCGCCGTATGATCGACCACATGAGCAACATCAAGCTCAAAGAATTTTTAGGCACTACAAAACAGAGTCCTGAGATGGTCCCCATTATTGCCCAGACAGTTCACGCTTGCGAAGTCATGAGCCGTGAGCGGGTAGGCGCACTGATCGTATTTGCCCGCAACAGCCGCTTGGATGAACAGACCAAGACCGGCACTGTGCTGGATGCCCAGGTGTCCGAACAGTTGATTCGAAACGTTTTCTTCCCCAAAGCTTCCTTGCACGACGGCGCTATGGTGATCCGTGAGGGTCGTGCGGTGGCAGCCGGTTGTGTGCTGCCTTTGTCGGACAGCAATCGCTTGCATGCGGATCTGGGTACACGTCACCGTGCTGCGGTGGGTATGAGCGAAGCTTCCGATGCAGTGGTCGTAGTGGTTTCTGAGGAGACCGGCGCAATCTCTGTGGCTTTGGATGGCATGCTCAAGCGGCATCTGACACCCGAGACACTGGAACGGCTTCTGCGCAATGAGCTGTGTCCCGAACCGGAGCAGCAGGATGAAAACCTGGTAGAAAAGCTCCGTCAGAAGCTGCACATCAAGGAGAAGGAGGGCAAGGGTAATGAAAAATAAATTGCTCAGAATTTTGCTCTCTGCCGCCATCGCTATCAGCATTTGGCTGTATGTGGTTACGGTGGTCGCTCCCAACACAGATAAGACCTACAGCAACATTCCCGTAGCAGTTCAGAGCGAAGCCCTGCTGCAGGAGAGAAAGCTGATGATCACCGGCATGGATGTGGATATGATTACCCTGCAGCTAGAGGGCAGCCGTCTGGATCTGAACAAGCTCAATAGTTCCAACATCATTGTTACCATTGACGCTTCCAAGATCTACGAAGCTGGTGTGCATCCCATGCAGTATTCCATCGCTTATCCCGGCGATGTGGCATACAATGCCATCAATGTAATTAACAGAAACCCCGGTTATATCAACGTGAATGTAGAAGTCCGTGAGGAAAAATCCGTTCCCGTGGAGATCGACTACAGCGGCAACTTGCCGGAGAACTTTGTCTCCGATGCGCCGGTGCTGAGTAGGGAAGTGGTAAACATTTCCGGCCCCAAATCCGTGATCGATCGGATCACCTCCGCCCGTGTTCAGGTAGATTTGGAGGGTCGCAGCGAAAGCTTTAGCGAACAGCTGCAATATACGCTGTGCGACAAGAATGGTCAGCCGGTGGATGCCAAGCTGGTTACGACCGATGCTGCTGACGTTACTGTCACATGGAAGATCCTGCGTGTTAAGGAGATCGCTTTGGTGGTCAATGTGATCTTCGGCGGCGGCGCTACAGAGATGACCAGTACTGTTACGGTAGATCCTCTGACCATCCGAGTTTCCGGCAGCGATAGCTTGCTGGCAGGTTTGGAACAGTTGGAATTGGGCACGATCAATTTGGAAGAGATGTCTGCTGATGAGGTTTTGACATTCCCCATCAAGCTGCCCGAGGGTATCAACAACGAGACCGGCGTTACAGAAGCTACCGTGGATGTGCGCTTTATCAATCTGGCAACCACTACCTTGCGGGTCACAAAGATCAATGCAATCAATGTGCCCGAGGGCATGGATGTGGAGCTGATCACCAAGGCATTGGAGATCATGCTCCGCGGTCCTGAGGGACAGATCAACAACTTAAAGCCTGAGGACATTACCGTAACGGTAGACTTCACTGATGTGCAGGCCGGTACGGTAAAGATCAAAGCCGTGATCACCGTGAACAATGCGCCGGATGTAGGTGCGGTGGGCGTTTACATGATATCCGCTACGGTGCGCGGAGGCTGACATGGAGCAACTGGTTCGGGTACAAAAGTGTAACGACGACGGTACTGCCCAGGTGCTGCACATCCGGGAAAGCGCATGCTCCGGAGATTGTCACAAGTGTTCCGGCTGTGGCGCGGTGCAGCAGAAAATGCTGCTGACTGCCAACAATCCGATCCATGCAAAACCCGGCCAAGTGGTAACGGTACGGACGGAATCCGGGCCGGTGCTGGCAGCGGCGGCAATGCTGTACGTGCTGCCATTGGTGCTGTTTTTTGCAGGCTACCTTACATTCGAACATGCGTGGGAGCTTGGCCCGCTAGGCGGCATTGTTGCTTTTGCGCTGGGTATTGTTGTCGCTGTGGTCTATGACCGACTGGTGGCAAAAAAACAAACAACATATACAATTACGGGATTTGCCCATAACACGGTCAACATCCCGAACAAAGGGGATAATGACCTTGATTAAAAGTATGACCGGCTACGGCCGTGCCGTAGAGACGGTAAACGGACGAGAATTTACCGTGGAGCTTCGCTCCGTTAACAATCGGTATCTGGACTGCTCCGTCCGTTTGCCCCGTATTCTTTCCTTTGCGGAGGATGCGGTAAAGCAGGCAGTCAAGACCTCTGTATCCAGAGGTAAGGTGGATGTGTACATCTCTTTGCGTACAGAGGGCGGCGACGAAGTGCAGGTCAGCCTGAATGAGGCTGTGCTGTCCGGCTATCTGGATGCCATGCACCAGATGGTGGAGAAGTTCGGTGTTGCCGATGATATCAGCGTTTCCGCTGTGTCCCGGCTGCCGGAGGTGTTCGTCATCGAAAAGCCGCAGGTTGACGAAGAGCAACTGTTGGCAGACCTGATGTGTGTGGTGAATAAGGCGCTGGAGAGCTACGATGCTATGCGCTGCACCGAAGGACAAGCGCTGGACCGTGACCTGCGTAGCCGTGGTCAGACCATTCTGGAATTGGTCGGTCAGGTGGAGCAGGGCAATGCCCAGACTGTGGTGGACTACCGGGCAAGGCTGGAAGCCAAGCTGCAGGAAGTGCTTGCCAATACGGCTATCGACGAGAGCCGTATTCTGACAGAGGCTGCTATCTTTGCGGACAAGGTTGCCGTGGACGAGGAAACCGTCCGTCTGCGCAGCCACTTGGAGCAGATGAACACCATGCTCACCGGTGGCGGTGCTGTGGGCAGAAAGCTGGACTTCCTGCTGCAGGAGATGAACAGAGAGGCAAACACCATTGGTTCCAAGTGCCCCGATGTGAAGCTGGCACGTATTGTTGTGGACATCAAGGCTGAACTGGAGAAGATCCGGGAACAGACCCAGAATATTGAGTAAGATATGAAATTATTGAACATTGGTTTTGGAAGCATGGTGGCGGCAGGCCGCATTTTGGCCATCGTAGATCCGGATTCTGCGCCCATCAAACGTGTGGTACAGGAAGCCAGAGAGCGTGCTATGCTGATCGATGCTTCCTATGGTCGTAAGACCCAGGCGGTGATCCTGATGGATACCGACCACGTGATCTTATCTGCGTTGACACCGGATGTCTTATCCGCCCGGTGGACAGATACAGAACATACACAGAGAGAGGTAGAAAAATGAGCAAAGGTAGACTCTTTGTGATCTCCGGTGCATCCGGTGTGGGAAAGAGCAGTGTTCTGGGACTGGTAATGAAGCAGTGTCCCGGCTTGCAGTTTTCCGTGTCCGCAACTACCCGGCCGCCCCGTCCCGGTGAGGTCGACGGTGTGAACTACTACTTTATTTCCAAAGAGCAGTTCCAGCAAATGATCGCAGAGGATGCATTCATTGAGTACGATGCCCACATGGGTAACTACTACGGCACACCCAAAGCGCAGCTGCAGGAGAAGCTGCAGTACGGCGATCTGTTCTTGGACATTGAGCCGGTGGGCGCCTTTAACGTCAGAAAAATCAATCCGGAAGCGATTTTGATTTTTATTACACCCCCTTCTTTGGAGGAATTGGAGCGTCGGCTGCGCAGCCGTGGCGACACCTCTGAAGAGCAGATGAAACTCCGCCTGGAACGGGCAAAGTGGGAAATGGAGCAGAGCAAGCAGTACAATTACATTGTGGTTAACGACGTACTGGAAGACTGCGCCAAGGAAATTATGAATATCATTGCCAAAGAGGCAGAATAAAATTGGAGGATTTTGAATATGCTTTACCCCCCCGTAGCAGATTTGCTGAAGAATGTAAGTAGCCGTTACCTGCTGGTGAATGTGGTCGCACAGCGCGCCAGACAGATCTCTGAGGAAGCTGAGCAGCAGCAGGAAGAGCTGACAGAAAAGCCGGTAACACTGGCAATCAAGGAAGTGGCTGCAGGTCAGCTGACTGCCGATCTGAAGGAAGAATACAAGAAATAATTTGACAGCCGTAAGGCGTTTAAGGAGGGGGCTTTATGATCGCAAAGATTGCCGTTGATGCGGCGAATTTCGCAATTGACAAGCCCTATTCTTACGCAATTCCCTTTGGAATGACATTGACGCCGGGCATGCGTGTGCAGCTTCCTTTCGGCAGAAGCAACCGCCGCACGGAAGGTGTGGTGCTTGCGGTGTCAGAGGGAGATCCCACGGGCTTAAAGCCGGTGGATCGCTGTCTGGACGATGCGCCGCTTTTGTCAGATACCATGCTCCGCTTGGCGGCATTTTTGCGTGAACGGTATTTCTGTACTTTTTACGATGCCATTCGCGCCATGCTGCCGGCAGGCTTGTGGTTTCAGACCAAGCAGACTTACAGCCTGACCGAGGATCGTAGCTGGCAGGGCAAATCCTTGCGGATTGCCTATGCAAACCAGATCTTGCAGCTGTTGGAGGATTGTGGCGGTGAAACCGACGAATCTGTACTGCAAAGCAGCGTAGCTGATGCAGAAGCCTTTGAAAAGGCAGTTGCGTACCTGCTGCGTAAAAAGTGGATCACCACCCAAGTGGATTACCTGCGCCGTATGGGCGACAAGACGGAGAAAATCGCCGTTTTGGCCACCTCTGCGGAGGAGGCTATGGCGTATGCATCAGGCCGCCCCAAATCAGCGGCTATGCAAAAGTCGGTGCTGGAGCTGCTTTGCTCTGTGGGTAGCGCTTCCGTAAAGGAGCTTTGCTATTTTACCGGCGCAAAACCGGCAACCGTAAAACGGCTGGAGCAATTGGGTTATGTACAGTTGCAGGAAAAGCCGGTTCTGCGGTGTCGGCAAATCCAGCCGGTGAAGCTGGATGGGCCTTTGATGCTGAATACCCAGCAGCAAGCGGCCTTTGAAGGTCTTAATGAACAAATGCAGGCGGATGAACCCGGCGTAGCGCTGCTTCACGGTGTTACCGGTTCGGGAAAAACTGCCGTGTATATTAAGTTAATCCAGGCTTGCCTGGATGCAGGCAAACAAGCCATGTTCCTTGTGCCGGAAATTGCGCTGACCCCCCAGCTTTTGGGATTGCTGGCAGCGTATTTTGGTGATCAGGTGGCAGTGCTGCACAGCAGCTTGCCTACTGCGGAGCGCTATGACCAGTGGAAACGAGTCCGCTCCGGAGAAGCCACCGTGGTGGTAGGAACACGCTCAGCAGTGTTTGCCCCTTGTCCCAATCCGGGACTCATTATTCTCGATGAGGAGCAGGAGCATTCCTACAAATCCGAGAATACCCCCCGATACGATGCAGCAGAGGTTGCCCTTTGGCGTGGCATCAAGGAAAAAGCGTTGGTGCTTTTCGGTTCTGCTACCCCCTCTGTGCATACTATGTATTATGCAAAAACCGGTGTTTACCGGTTATATACCTTAAATCAGCGATATAATGGCAGACCTTTGCCTAAGGTGGAGATCGTGGACATGCGCCAGGAATTAAAGCTTGGTAATGATCTTTCGGTTAGCTATCCTTTGCAAGATGCCATTGGCGATACAAACAATGCCGGCAAGCAGAGCATTCTGTTTCTGAACCGGCGTGGCAACAGCCGTGCGCTGGTTTGCGTGGACTGCCGGGAAGCGCCGGAGTGTCCCCGTTGCAGCGCAAGACTTACTTACCATAGCGCCAATGAACGGCTCATGTGCCACCATTGCGGCTATTCTCAACCGGTTACCACCCGTTGCCCCAAGTGCGGCGGCCCGGTGAAACGTTTAGGCACCGGCACCCAAAAGGTGCAGGAAGAGCTTACAAACCTTTTCCCCGGTATGGAAATTGAGCGCATGGATACAGACACCGTAAATGCAGCCAATACCCACGAAATGATTTTGGATCGGTTTAAGACCCAAAACATTCCGGTGCTGATCGGTACGCAAATGGTTGCCAAAGGTTTGAATTTGCCCAACGTCACATTGGTTGGTGTTTTGGATGCGGATTTGAGTTTGTACACCGATAACTATCGTGCCGCAGAAACCACCTTCAACATGCTGACCCAAGTGGTTGGACGTGCCGGACGAGGCGAGGCGGCAGGCAAGGCGATGATTCAGACTATGGTGCCGGAGCATCGGGTGATCAATCTGGCTGCCCAGCAGGACTATGAAGGCTTTTACGACATGGAGATCCAGCTGCGCCGGCTGCAGAAATGCCCACCCTTTGGCGACTTGGCGACCATAACCTTCTCCGGTCAGGACGAGGGAAGGGTCATGCGTGGCGCTACCAAATTCCGGGATAGTCTGTGCGCTTGTATGAAGCAGCCGGATTATGCCGAAAATGAAAGTACAGTACTAGGACCTGCGCCTTGCGCTGTGCCGAAAATCAACTATAACTACCGCTATCAGCTGACCCTGCGCTGCCGAATGAATAAGCAGCTGCGCCTTTTGCTGGCGCACATGCTGCGGCAGTTCTCTCAGGACAGAGACAACCGCGGTGTTTCCGCGTTTATAGACGTGAATGGATTAAATTAAGAGAGGAAAAATAATGGGACTGCGTAAGATTTTAACAGATGCAGAACCGGCATTGCACAAGACTTGCAGACCGGTAATCAATTTTGACCAGCGCTTATTTACCCTTTTGGACGATATGCGTGAAACGCTGATCGAGTCCGGCGGTGTAGGCCTGGCTGCGCCTCAGGTAGGTATTTTGCGCCGGGTGGTGCTGGTAGATACCGGCGAAGAAATTCTGGAGCTGATCAACCCCAGTTTGGTGGAGACCGACGACGAGCAGGAAGGCCCGGAGGGTTGCCTGAGCGTACCCGGTAAGTATGGCCTTGTAAAGCGTCCTTACTATGCTAAGGTTCGGGCGCAGGATCGCAACGGTGACTGGTACGAAGCCGAGGGCGAAGAACTGATTGCCCGTTGCTTCTGTCACGAGCTGGACCACCTGGATGGCATCATCTATACGGAGGTTATGGAGCGCTACCTGACTGAAGAGGAACTGGCCTTCGATGAATAGGGTAGAGCGACAAATCTGAACCCGCCTGAAAGCGGCTGATTTGGGCGCTTTTCGCCCTATTGTGCCTCGGAAGGCACAAAGCATTCCTTCGCCCCAATAGAACGAAAATCATCCAAAATCTTCTCGCTTTCAGGTCGAAGATTTTACAAAGAGAAGGTTTTTGTTCTATCAAGGCACAAAACACAGCAAATACTTTGTGTATTTGCGAGTATTTTAACGCAGATAGAGCAATAAACCATCCTTTGTAAAACGAGTTCGGATTTATCGCTCTACCCTAATTGGAGGAATTCCATGCGTGTTGTATTTATGGGTACGCCGGATATTGCGGCGACCTGCTTAAAGAAAATTATTGCCGATGGCTTTGAGGTAGTAGGCGTTTATACCCAGCCTGACCGCCCCAAAAACAGAGGCATGAAGCTTGCTTTTTCTCCGGTGAAGGAAGTTGCATTGGAACACGGTTTGCCCGTATTCCAGCCGGAAAATTTCCGGGAGCAGGAGACTGTGGAGCAATTGCGCCAGTTGCAGCCGGATGTGGTTGCGGTGGTGGCTTATGGACGGATTTTGCCCCAAAACGTGCTGGATGTTCCGGCTAAGGGTTGTATCAACATCCATGCCAGTGTTTTGCCCCAGTACCGTGGCTCTGCGCCTTATCAGTGGGCGGTGCTGGACGGTCTGAAAGAGACCGGCGTTACCGCTATGTATCTGTGCCGGGAGATGGATGCCGGCGATATGATCGATGTGGCGAAAACACCCATTGAACCGAATGAAACAGCCGGTGAGCTGCTGGATCGTTTGGCGGTTCTGGGTGCGGACTTGCTGAGCCGCACCTTGCAGCGCTTTGTAGACGGCAAGCCGGAAGCTACCGCACAAGATCACAGCAAGGCGACTTATGCGCCTATGCTGGACAAGACCATGTGTCCCATCGACTGGAATAAGACTGCTCAGCAGGTGCATAACCACGTGCGGGGTATGAATCCCTGGCCCGTGGCAACTGCCGAACTGGGCGGCACGAAATTCAAGATCCATGCTACACAGATTGTAGATGTAAAGACAGACAAGACCCCCGGCACGATCCTTGCGCTGTCCAAAACCGGTCTGCAGGTTGCTTGCGGTGAGGGTGTTGTGGAGATTCGTATGCTGCAGGCAGAAGGCGGCAAGCGTATGGCTGCCCCCGATTACTTCCGGGGACACCCGCTGGAGATCTGAGTATGGGCGCAAGAGAAACCGCCCTGAATGCGCTGATCGCCTGCCGAAAAAACGGAGCATGGTCCAATGGCGTATTGAAAGAATACGTGCAAAGAGATCGGTTGGACCGTCGGGAAGCGGCGCTGGCCGCCCGTTTGTGCTACGGTGTTTTGCAGAACCGGGGCAAGCTGGATTTTTACCTAAAGCAGCTGCTTACCGGTCGATTGAAAGACCTGCATCCTGCGGTGCATGATATTCTGCACTTAGGTCTTTATCAGCTTTATGAAATGGATAAAATTCCCCAGTCCGCAGCAGTTAATGAGTCGGTGCTGCTTGCTAAAAAGTATTGCCGCAAGCTGCGTAACGCACCGGGACTGGTGAACGCTGTGCTGCGCAATGCCATTCGCAGCGCAGGTACATTAAAACAGCCTACAGCGCTGTGTGATCTGTATTCCCACCCCCAGGAATTGATTTCCCTTCTGAAGGAATACGTGGGAAAACAGCGTTTAGAACCCATGCTGCAAGCCAACAATGCTGTGCCGCCTACGGTGGTGCAATGCAACACCAAACGCACGGATCTTGCCGGTTTGCAGAAGCTTCTGGAGGCAGACGGCGTTGGTGTGCAGCCGCATCCGTGGCTTGAGAACTGTCTGGTGCTTACCGGCACCGGTGATCTGGAGCAGTTGCAGGCATTCCGGGAAGGCATGTTCTACGTGCAGGACGCTGCCGCCCGTTTAAGCGTGACTTGCGCCCAAATTCCTGAAGGCGCTAAGGTGCTGGATTGCTGCGCCGCTCCCGGCGGAAAAAGCTTTGCTGCCGCTATGGATGGGGCAGGGGGAATCACTTCCTGCGATATCCACGCCCACAAAACCGAACTGATCGCCAAAAGCGCCCAGCGCCTTGGCCTATCCAACATAACCGCATGTTTGCAGGATGCATCTGCAAGCAGGGAAGAATGGGTCGGTCAGATGGATGTGGTTATTGCCGACGTGCCTTGTTCCGGCTATGGCATTATCCGCAAAAAGCCGGATATCCGCTACAAAGACCCCAAAACTATGGAGGAATTGCCGGAGCTTCAGTTGGCAATTCTTAGTAACCAGGCCCGGTATGTAAAACCCGGCGGTGTCCTGCTGTATTCCACCTGCACTTTGCTGCGCCGTGAAAACGAAGCGGTTGCAGAGGCGTTTTTACAGCAGAATCCGGAATTTATTACAGAACCTTTGCCCTTGCCGCCCTGCTTCCCTGAAAACAAATCGGGCATGCTGGCGCTGGTGCCGGGCGAGTATGATACAGACGGCTTCTTTATTTGCCGTATGAGAAGGAAAGAAACATGACCCACTTGAAATCCATGACCCAAGCAGAACTGGCGCAGGTGCTGAAGGAATTGGGGCAACCCGCCTTCCGTGCCAAGCAGGTATATACGTGGCTGCACAAAGGTGTGCGCAGTTATGAGGAGATGACCAATCTTCCCAAGGCGCTGCGGGATACCCTTGCAGAAAAATACCCCCTGCGGATCCCCCAGGTGGTACGCAAGCAGGAGTCTCAAAAAGACGGTACGATCAAGTATCTGTGGCAGCTTTCTGACGGAAACTGCGTTGAGACGGTTCTTATGCGCTACCATTACGGCAATACGGTCTGTATTTCCACAGAGGTAGGCTGTAAGATGGGCTGCGCTTTCTGCGCATCCACCTTAGGCGGTCTGGTGCGGAAATTGGAGCCGTTTGAAATGTTGGATCAGGTGCTGTTCACCCAGGTGGATTCCGGCCTGCCCATTTCCCACATTGTGCTCAT
>JAZRQF010000022.1:0-13607 GCA_045649605.1 Faecousia sp. | reverse complement strand
AAAAAAAAAAAACAACCCCGTGGCGGCCCCCCCCCTGGGGTTCTTATTTTAGTTTTCCTTCTTCATATCCTGAAGCTGCGCCAAGTGACCCAAAATCACGTTCTCACCGGTACCAGGCAGATAGTGGCACATGGTTGCCTCGTATTCGCCGTGGGGGAACATCTGATGGCTGGGCATATAGCCACGGTAATTCTGAGAATAGCTGCAAGCAAAGGTCATAGGATAGGGAGATGCCTGCCGCAACTGACGGGCATTGATGTCAAACATCTCGAAGGGGCAGAAGGTCATTGCCAGATCGCCCAAAGAAACTGCTGCCAGTTCCAGCTCCTCGAAATCGGGCATAGTCTTACGCTTGATGATAGCGCAGCGGACATAGTTGCTGTCGATACCGGCTGCATGCATCATTTCCTTGCGCTTGTCCGGATCAGACTCTTCGCCGATGGCCTTAGCCTGCTCGTAAAGATGATCCTTGGTGTGGTTCACTGCGCCCAGAATGCTACCGCTGCGACACTGCAGCTTACCGATCTGCATAGGCACTTCTTTTGCCAAAGTCTCACGGGTAGCCTCTGCCAAGCGCAGACCTGCCTCCCGGTAATCTGCGGGCTTAAAAGGCTTTTCTTCCTCAATGCGGGTACCATAGTTGGTGTTGCCGCAGCCGCCCTGATAGTACATTACCAAGCAATCGCCGTTCTTTTCCAAATCATCACGCAGAGGACCCACAAAATCAGCGCAGATGCTATCGCCATGACTGCCCAAAGCGCCGGCTGCGTGAACCTGGAAGTTCACCAAAATAATGTCCTTACCGCCGTCACGGCCAATACGAACAGCACGCAAAGAAGGGTCAGCCTCGGATTCGTGGGCAACGATGGGCGCTTCAGACTTATTGGCTGTAGCGATACCTACATAAGAGCCATCTTCTTTCAGATAACGACGGACATAGCTAACATTTTTGCACTCACCATGAGCACCAAACATACCGGTTACTTCCTTTTCATCCGCAACGGCTGCCTTGGCTGCCTTTACGATAGCAGGAAAACCGATCCGCTCACGCCAATCCAGCACGCTGGAGAAGCCCGTGGTGCTGGCATCGGGGCAAGAGTGATTGTGCGGTGTATGGAAGATGATAGCATCACCGGGAACGCCGGTGGCCTCGGTGATCTGAGGAATGACAATGTCTGTAAAATGCTTATACACATTTCGCAGATCCATGCCAATGATCAGCACTCGCTTGTCACCCTGCGAAAGGGACAGACAAGTAGCAAAGATAGGCTCCATTACCTTTTCACCGATCTTGGTGGAATTCATATTGACTGCCTTATCAGGAGAAAATTCCTCCCGGGCATAACCAATTTTCAAGGTTTCCATCTTAACCCCTCCTTTTCTTTCTTTTATTATAGCACAGTATTTGGAAATTGGAACGGTTAAATAAAAAACTTTCTTTCCATAATTTTTCTTGCAGGACGGCAGATCGCCAAAAATATCAGTGTGCCGCCCACTACTACAAGCGCTGTCAACGGATATAGGGACCACAGTGCAAATTTTGCTGTGTGCCGAAAAGTAAGGTTGATCAAAAATCCCATGAGTGGCATAAACGCCCCCATGGCTGCAATCGCACCGCCAAATATGTACAGATACCCCCGGCGCACATAGCGCACCAGCGTAACCACGGCCGTTACCACCAAGCAGAAAAACAGCACCACCGGGAACGCAAAGCTTAAAAACCAACCACCGGCATTTACCAAATCGATATACAGAAGATAGCCCCCTACAGCCGCAAAGCTACAAGGCACAAATATTACCGGATTGGGTTTTCGAAACCACACCGGCAGCACCAGCATCACATACACACAGAGCAGTGCGCCGGTCACATAGCCAGACCAGGTGACACCGCCATTGATCAGCAGATCACATTGCAGGCAGATCAGTAGCGGCAGCAGTACAAGAGCGCTGAGCACGATCTGCAAACCCCAAGTGCTCACCTGCAACGCAGGAATTCCGTTCTGGGGATAAAAAGGTTCTCCCTCAGCCTGAATCACATCCGGATGGGCACGGGTGCCGCATAAGGGACACTTTTTCTCGGTGTCAGCAAGCTGCACACCGCATTTTGCACAATACATAAATATTCTCCTTACCTATCTGCCCGATTGCTCTGTACAAGTACCGGCATTCCCATATCCCGCAGCACCCGGAAGAAAGCATATTCCAGCTTTGGCTCCCGAATATCCCGGATAAAATTGATATACATACTATCCCCGTAGGACAAAATGCCGCAATTGTACGGCTTTGTTGCCTGCACACCCAAAACGAAATCAAACCGCTGCACATAAGGTGTCATCTCCTCCGGCAGCGTAATTGCACCAAGATTGGACATGCTCAAGCAGGATTGGCTCTCGCCCACAGCATCAAAAATCGCCTTCATTACCAAATTCTTCAAAAACAGCGGAATTAGTCGTACTGCCAGCAGTCTTTCATCGCCTACATTGGTGGCGATGATGGTGCTCATGTGCTTGGGCGTGATCTCTAAGCCCATGGTATGCCGCACCACCTGACAAATCTCCTCAAAGCTGTAGTATCCCAACCGGGGAAGGATCTCCGGCGTGGTGTACATTGCGAAGTTGCGCAGTGTTGTACTGGGAAACAGCTTGCGTAAATTCACCGGAATCAGCACTTTGATGCTTTTTCTTTTCAGCTGATTCGGTACTTCCTGCAACTGGACCTGCTGCAGCGCCATCATCATTGCCGCACCTAAAAACGCAGTAACGCTAAGGTTGTATTCGTGCGCCTTGTTTCGCACTTTATCTACCGGTATCTGCAGGCAGGTCACATTTAGAAACCCATCTTTTTCCGGTGTGCCAACCAACGGCCATGCCTTGTTTCCGCCACGGCTTGCCTGCACCGTTCCGCTATGCTTTAGGAAGCTGTCCTCCAATTCTGCTTCCGAGGGTGTTTCCCGACGATCCAGAATTCCGTGGGTAGCAGGAATTTGAATGCTGTATTTTTGTTCTAAATATTCTGCCAATAAACTTTTCAGAAACACCAGCGCACCGTTACCATCGGTCAGCGAATGGAACAGTTCCACAGCAATTCGCTTATCATACACCAATACCCGGAGGGCGCATTGCCGCGCCTCCTGCCGGGACATTCTGACCAGCGGACAGTTCGCTTCTTCACGGACAACGGGCGCATGCTCAAGCTGCTGCAGATAGTACCAAAACACACCCCGGCGCAACCGTGCAGCAATAGAAGGAAACCGCCACACAGTCACATCCAGCGCCGACTGCAGCACCTTTGCATCCACCGGTTCTGTCAATGTAGCCGATAGACGAAAAATATTACTCCAATTATTTCGCCGGGCTGCCGGATAAATTTTTGCCGCATTATCCAATCGCAGCCAGCGAAGCTCTCTTTTTTTCATTTCAGTTTCCCTTTTTGAAAAACGCCACAGCAACTGCGCCCGGACCTGCATGGGTACCGATCACACTGCCGATAATGGTGGTGTTAAGCCGCTGCGTGCCATGCGCCCACAGATGCTTACTGTCTTCGATATATTTTTCCAGATACACATCGGTCAAACCTGTATAGCCCAGCAGTAGCGGCTTGGAAAAGTCCACACCGCCGGCTTTTTCAATCTCCTGCACCAGCAGGTTGTTGCCCTGCTTGGAGCCTCTTGCCTTGCCCAGCATGTTGATTTCGCCCGCCACCACGGAAAGCACCGGCTTGATATTCAAAAGGCTGCCGGCAAAGGCAACCGTCTTAGAAATTCTGCCGCCGCGCTTCAAATACTCCAAGGTATCCACCAGCGCAACGATGCGAATGTTTTCCTTTTCCTGCTCCAGTTTATCTGCAATTTCTTTTGCAGACAGACCTGCATCTACCAGCTGTAAGGCCAGTTCAGCCAGAATACCCGCACCGATGGCAACCGAGGCGGTGTCCACCACATAGATATTCTCGTACTCCGCTGCAGCGATCATTGCGCTTTGATAGGTGCCGGAAAATTTAGAAGAAAGAGTCAGCACAACTGCACTTTCTCCGGCTGCCGCCACCTTTTCAAACACATCTTCAAAAGCTGCAGGGGTAGCCTGGCTGGTGCTGGGCATAACATCACTCTCGATAAGCTTCTCATAAAACTCCCGGTTCGTAATGGTAACGCCATCCACATATTCCTCCTCGCCAAAATGAACGGTCAGAGGAACAACGGAAAATCGATCTACAATCGCTTCATTTAAATCCGCAGTGGAATCTACGATCATATTTACCTTCATACAGGCAAACCCTCCTTGCTTAGTGTTTGTAAATTAACTGTTATTGTTTCCAAAACCTGATAAAAAACCTCTCTTTCTGCATCCGAGAAGCCTTTTCCTGCAAGCTCTACCGCCACACTTGCTCGCTGGCAAACATGCTGTGCCGCCTGCTCGCCGGTAGGGGTCAGCTTTAATAACGCCCGATAGCTGCTGCCTTCCCGACGGATCATTCCTTTTTCCTCCATGGCTCGGACTGCCCGGGAGACATCCGCCTTATCCCTGGCACACATTTCGCATAGCTGCGCTGCCGTAATACCGTCCGTGCTGCGCTGCAACGCCAGTAAATACACCGCATATGGGCCTTTCAAACCATACTTTTCCATTTCTTCCGCTGCCAGTCTGTGCCAGCAACGGGATATTTCAAAAATGCCGTAAGAAAAACGTTCAAAACGGTTTAGCATAGTATTTCTCCTCTCGCTTGTTCCTACGCATTATACGTCCAAGTTGTTGATTTGTCAACATTTCAAAAGATAAAAAACACTGCCCACCGCGTTTGCAGTGGGCAGCTTTTCTTATTACTTTGTGCCGAAGATGCGGTCACCGGCATCGCCCAAACCAGGGACGATGTAGGCATGGTCGTTAAGCTTTTCATCCTGGGCAGCCAGGTAAATATCCACGTCGGGATGTGCTTCCTGCACAGCCGCCACACCCTCAGGACAGCCGATGATGTTCATCATGGAAATGTGCTTACAGCCGTGCTGCTTCAGAAAATCAATCGCCGCTACAGCGCTGCCGCCGGTAGCCAGCATGGGATCGACTACGAATACCTGACGGTTTTCAATATCCTCAGGCAGCTTGCAGTAGTACTCAACCGGCTTATGAGTCTCCGGGTCACGGTACAGACCGATGTGACCGATCTTTGCAGAGGGCACCAGCGCCACCATAGCATCCACCATACCCAAACCTGCGCGCAGAATCGGTACGATCGCCATTTTCTTGCCTGCCAGCATCCGGCACTTGGCAATTGCCACGGGAGTCTCCACTTCAACCTCGCAAGTGGGCAGGTTGCGTGTTGCTTCATAGCACATCAGACCGGCGATCTCGCTGATCAGTTCACGGAATTCCTTAACGGAGGTGTTCCTGTTGCGCAGAATCGCCAGCTTGTGAGCGATCAGCGGATGGTCAAATACATGTACAGTACCCATAATTTCTATCTCCTTAATTCTGTTCTCTGGCCAGGCGTTCTCTTTCCGCCTGGGAAAGTCTTAAATAGTTAGGTTGCAGCGTTGCGCCGTCACCGGGTTCGCCCCGTGCGATCATCTCTGCTGCGACCAAGCCAACACCGGCAGCACGTTGGTGCATCCGATGTTCCGAAGGCAGCACCAAAGCAGGCACAGCTTCCTTCAAAGTATTATAACACAAAACGCTGCCGTCGCCAACCAAAAAAATCGGCCCGGTCATGCCTTGCAGTTCCTTGCTCAGATCTTCCAAAGAAATGGCACGATCCTCTTTCACACGGGTCAAAACGCCGTTTTCTGCCTGAAATACTGCATTATAGACTTGGTTTCTCCGGGCATCCATTACCGGCAGAACGATGCCATTATCTATGCCCAAATTGCTTGCCATTGCTTCCAAGGTGGAAACGCCGTAGCAGGGAATTTCTGCGCCCCATGCCAATCCTTTGGCAGCCGCCACACCGATACGCACACCGGTAAAACTGCCCGGGCCTGCCGCCACCGCAACTGCGTCCAGATCTTTAACCGTATAGCCGCAATTTTGGAGCAATTGCTCTGCCATGGGCATGATGGTCTGGGAGTGGGTCAGCCCCGTATTCTGATAGCTTTCTGCCAGCAGTTTTCCGTCCTCTATCAGCGCCACAGAGCCTGCCTTGGCAGAGGTCTCAAAGGCTAAGATCCGCATAGCTGTCCCCTCCTTCAATGGTGATCCGGCGGCTTTCCTCCCCGGTTTTCTCAATGGTGATCCAAATGGCGTTTTCCATGGCATCGGCCACGTTTTCGCTCCACTCTACGGCGCAAACACCGCCCCGTTCCAGATAATCCTCCCAACCGATGTCAAACAGATCATCGCTGGAAGAAAGCCGGTACATATCAAAGTGAAACAGCGGCATTTTGCCGGAAGTATATTCATTTACAATGGTATAGGTGGGACTGGTCACCGGCTCAGTGATGCCCAAACCACGGGCAAGTCCCCGGGTAAAGGCGGTCTTTCCGGCACCCAAATCGCCCTTGTAGGCGATCACCGTTCCCGGTTGCAGCAAATCCGCCAACTTTTTGGCGATTGTCTCTGTCTCACCGGGGGAATTGGTAATGTATTGCATATTTGTCTCCTGAATACTTATTGCGCGTTCTTGAGCTTTTCTGCCTGGTCGGCCGTAGCCAGGGCATCAATGATCTCATCAATTGCGCCATCCATAATGGAATCAATTTTATAGAGGGTCAAGCCAATGCGATGATCCGTCACACGACCCTGGGGGAAATTGTAGGTGCGAATCCGCTCGTTACGCATGCCGGTACCTACTTGACTGCGGCGCATGCCGGTAACTTGCGATTCCAGCTTTTCCTGCTCGATCTCATAGAGTTTAGAGGCGAGCAGTCGCATACATTTTTCCCGGTTCTGTACCTGACTACGCTCTTCCTGGCAGGCAACCACAATGCCGGAAGGCTTGTGGATCAGACGCACCGCAGAGCTTGTCTTGTTAACGTGCTGACCGCCTGCGCCGGACGCTCTGAACACCTGCATCTCAATATCTGCCGGGTTGATCTGCACGTCCACTTCCTCCATCTCCGGCAGCACCGCAACAGTTGCCGTGGAAGTGTGGACTCTGCCGCCGGATTCGGTTTCCGGTACTCGCTGAACCCGGTGCACACCGGACTCATACTTCAGCCGGGAGTAAGCACCCGCACCGTTGATTACGAAATCCGCTTCTTTCACACCGCCCAATTCTGTGTCGCTATAGTTCATCAGTTCCACACGCCAGCCTTTCTGAGCGGCGTACATGGAATACATACGGAACAAACTATGGGCAAACAATGCGCTTTCTTCGCCGCCTACACCGCCACGGATCTCCACGATAACACTCTTGTCGTCGTTGGGGTCTTTGGGCAGCAGCAGTATCTGCAGCTTTTTGAACAATTCTTCTTTGGCAAGCTTTGCCTCCTGATAGGTCTGCTGGCACAGTTCCCGCATTTCCGGGTCGGACATCAGCTCTTCTGCATCCGCCATATCCTGCTCTGCCTGCCGGTAAGCGTGGTACGCTTCCACAATGGGCTCTAAATCATTTTTCTCCCGCAGTACAGCCGCCGCCTTTTTCGGGTCGGCATAGAAGTCCGGCTGCTCTGACCGGGCGCATATTTCCTCATAGCGGTTTGCTACCGCTGCCAATTTATCCAGCATAGTTTTGCTCCTAAGCATATTTTGTATATTGTATCAGTATTTACAAGAAATGTAAAGAACAACGCATAACACCCCCTCTTTCGGGAAATCTATCCAGTAAGAGAGGGTGGTATTTTGATTTTATCCTACCTGCGTACCATTATTTTATACTTGGTGCTTATTGCGGTAATCCGGCTTATGGGCAAGCGGCAGATCGGTCAGATGGAGCCGTCAGAATTTGTGGTGACCATGCTGGTGGCAAACCTCGCATCCATCCCCATGCAGGACGAGGGCATCTCTTTATCGTCGGGTCTTGTGCCGATTCTGACGGTATTGGGCATTGAGCTGGTGCTGTCCCATTTATCCTTACAGAGCATCCGTTTTCGGAAGTTATTGTGCGGAAAACCGGTGATTTTAATAGAAAACGGAAATATTCTTCAACAAAATCTTCGCAAAACTCGCATTACCCTAGACGAACTGACCGGACATTTGCGGGAAAAAGACGTGCTGGATCTGCGCAGCGTTCAGTACGCCATTTTAGAGACCAATGGCAATTTATCCGTGTTCCCCTATCCCGAGCATCGGCCTGCCAACGCTAAGGAGGCCGGTGTGCAGGCGCAAAAGCAATCTTTGCCCCTGACCATTGTTTCTGACGGTGTGCTGATACAGGAGAATTTAAAAAAATCCGGCAAGGATCTGCCTTGGCTGCACAAGATCTTGAAAGAACACAAAGCCACCCTCCGGGATACCTGGCTTTTGACTGTGGACGGAACAAACCAAGTGGTATTTTACCAAAAGGAGCTTTGATATGAAAAGACTTTACCTTGGCATCGGACTTCTTGTGGGTTTGCTGCTTATGGGATTTTGGATATCTAACTCCATGGATAATCTACACGCCCCCATCGCCGAAGCCTTGGAAAAAGCCGCCCAGCAAAGCATGGACGGGGATATGTCCGGCGGTGTTACTTTGGCGCAGCAAGCAAAGCAACATTGGGAAAAGAACTGGCACCGCACCGCATCGGTAGCAGACCACTCTCACATGGACGAGATCGACGGACTGTTTGCCCAGATGGAAGTTTATTCCCAAACCGGACAAACGGTGGAGTTTGCATCCTACTGCGCCCGATTGGCAAAATTGGTAGAAGCTGTAGGCGAGGCGCACAGCCTTACCTGGTGGAACTTGATGTAAATTACGGTTGTGTAGTTGTACCGGCAGACATATCCAAAATTGCCTTCCCAAGCTGCTCCACCGCATACAGTGCTTCCTGCCGGGTATTGCCTGCTGCGCCCACTTCCACGATCAGCGCCCCGGAGGAAAGATCTTGATTAAACCGCTGGGAACGGAAACTGATGGGACGGCAAATGCCGGGGCAATTCTTTTCCAATTGGGCATGCAGTTTCACCGCCAGAGACATATTTTCCGGCCAATCCGGGTGGTTTAACCCGCTGGCATCGGTGCCAACCACCAGCATTAGTTGCGCAACAGATTTTCCGTCTACAGAAGTTGCAAACCGCATCTGCTCGCCGCTGCTGTTCTCCACCGCATCCCGGTGAATGTCCAGCACCAGCCGGATAGTGGGATACTTCTTCAAAAGTTCCGCTACGCTTTTCCGGGAATTGTTATAAGAATCGTTATAAGACGGCACATCGTGCATATTTCTGTCGTGAATCACATGCACACCGCCCATTTCCAGCACCTGCACCAGTCGGTCGCCAATGGATACCACATTGTAGCCGACGTTTTGGGTGCGGTAAGGCGTAGATTCTTGATAGTTTTCCTTTTTGGTATAGCTCTCTGAGCCATGGGAATGGACGATCAGCACTGTAGGCGCATCCTGCTTTAAATCCCAGGAAATGGTCTGCGCCAAATAATCCTCCACATCCGCAGAATATCCGCAGACGCTGTTAACCTTTACAAGCGATGCATCCTCCGGCGCAAACACCGCCAAGGCATCCTCTGCGGATTGGTGGTGAAGCACCGTTTCCTGCGGCAAGGTAACATCGGTAGGTTCGGTATTCTCTTGGGTAGATGAAGGGGCAGCCGGTTTTATGACCCGTCCGGTTTGCAAGTACAATAGCAGCGTTACCGCCTCCGGGGTGGCAAGCACATTGCCCAAAAGTCCCAGCACACCGTCGCCGACCAACCGAAAAATCAGCAGGCCGCAAATCACCCAGACAATAAGCCGCTGATGCTTTTGTTCCAATTTCATGACTGCCTCCTTTCCCGATAAACAAAAAAGCACGGTGCGAAGCACCGCGCTCTTTTTTTCTATTCCGGTTTCTTCTGCCATTTTGGCCTGTTTTGCAGCTCTATCCGCAGATCCTTGAAAAACTGCTTCAGAAGCGCTGCACATTCTTCCTCTCGGACACCCTTTTCCACTTGGGGATGGTGGTTAAAGCCCATAGAGAACAAATTACACACCGAGCCGCAAGCACCGCATTTCTCATCCGATGCGCCATAGACTACCCGGGGGATCCGGGCATTGACGATGGCGCCGGCGCACATGGGGCAAGGCTCCAGTGTTACATATAAGGTACATTCCCACAGCCGCCAGCCGCCTAAGTTTTTGCAAGCCTCTGCGATGGCTTCGATCTCTGCATGACCCAAGGCGGTTTTACCGGTCTCCCGGCGGTTTCTGCCTCTGCCTACGATTTCTCCGTTTCGTACGATGACACAGCCCACGGGAACTTCTCCCTCTGCCGCTGCCTCCCGGGCAAGCGCCAGCGCCGCATCCATATAGGTAAGATCGTCCATGGTCTGTCCCTCCTCTGTCTATTACGGTACATTCTACCATATCCGCCACCCATTCGTCAAACCGGAAAGTGGGTGTGATCAGCATAGCATGCCGCAACAAAAAATCGTAGGGAATTTCGCTGTTTGATTTTCGTGTTTCTGGAACTTGCATTGCACCTTTTGGAATGTTATAATGAGAAATAATATTTTTTAGGAGGTTTTTATGAAAACCTTACTGCACATCTGCTGCGCCCCTTGCGCCAATCAATGCATCGAGGTGCTGCGAGCAGATCATTATGAGGTCACCGGCTTTTGGTATAACCCCAATATCCACCCCTTTACAGAGTACCGCGCCCGGCGCAATACCCTGCGGGATTATGCCCCCACCATTGACCTGCCTTTGATTGAAAAGAACGACTATGCCCTGCGCCCCTTTGTCCGCGCTGTGGCAGATGATATCGCCCACCGCTGTGGAAAGTGCTACGAAATGCGGCTGTTTGAAGCTGCCCGCCAGGCAAAAGAAGGCGGTTTTGATAGCTTCACTTCCTCGCTTTTCATCAGTCCCTACCAAAATCACGAACTGATGCGGGAAACTGCAGAACGTGCCGCCATGGAATACGGTGTGGAATTTCTCTACCGGGACTTCCGCCCCTACTTCAAAGCCGGTCAGGAAAAGGCCCGTGAACTGGGTTTTTACATGCAAAAATACTGTGGCTGTGTTTTCTCGGAAGAGGAACGCTACTTAAAAGCCAACAAAATCATCCCTTGAGGTAATTATATGGAACTACAATTTGTTGCCCCCTGCCTATTCGGTTTGGAGGGTATTGCCGGTGACGAGCTGCGCCGGCTGAATATGGAAAATGTCCGGGTGGAGGACCGCCGTGTGCTGTTCACCGGCGATGCTGCCGCCCTTGCCAAAGCCAATATCTGCATCCGCACAGCAGAGCGTATTATGATCGTGCTGGCGCAGTTTGAGGCAAAAACCTTTGAGGAACTGTTCCAAGGTGTGTACCATGCCAATCTGGAGGATTTCATCCCCAAGGACGGCCAGTTCCCGGTAAAAGGCCACTGCTTAAACAGCCAGCTGATGAGCGTGTCTGACTGTCAGGCCATTATCAAAAAGGCTGCTTCCCGCCGCTTGGGCGAAAAGTACGGCATTAACTGGCTGCCGGAGACCGGCATCAAGTTCCAGCTGCATTTTACAATTTTAAATGATCAGGTTACTTTGTCTCTGGACACCTCCGGTCAAGGTCTGCACAAGCGTGGCTACCGGGCAGTGGGCAACGATGCTCCCTTGCACGAGACTTTGGCAGCCGGCATGATCGAACTGGCAAAATTCCGTGGCAGAGATTTCTTCTGGGATCCTTTCTGCGGCTCCGGCACCATTCCTATTGAGGCCGCTTTGATTGCCAAAAACCGGGCGCCGGGTCTTTCCCGCCACTTTGCCGCCGAGGAATATCCCTGGGTGGACAGTTCTGTCTGGCAGCAAGCTAAGGACGAAGCACGGGACAAGGAATTTAACGGACAGTACCGCATTTTAGGCTCTGACAGCGACCCCGCCTGCGTATCTCTCAGCTTTGCCAACGCCCGAAAGGCCGGTGTTTCTGACTGCGTCACCTTTAAAGACGGCGATGCGACCAAGATGAGCCTGCCTGCAGAAAGCGGCATTATCGTCTGCAATCCCCCTTACGGCGAGCGCATGATGGAGCAGCACAGCGCCCAGCGGCTGTATGCAGCATTGGGCCGCCATCTGAAATTTGCCAACAATTGGAAAAAGTATGTGATCACTTCCGAGCCGGAATTCGAGCATTGGTTCGGTCGTCGCGCCGATAAGAAGCGCAAGTTCTACAATGGCAAGATCAAGTGCGACTACTATATGTTCACCGACAACGCCAGAAAGAAGAAATAATATGACTCATATTTTTATCATCAATCCGGCGGCAGGCAGCCGCAACCGCACCTTGGACTACTCCGAAAAGATCCACGAGCTTTGCGGCGACAAGGGTTTGGATTACAAGATCCATGTATCCGCCCACCCCGGCGACTGTGAACGCATCGCCCGGGAGGCTGCCCAAACCGGCGAGGAAGTCCGGCTGTATGCCTGCGGCGGCGATGGTACTCTGAACGAAGTGGCGGCCGGCGCAGCCGGTTACCCCAATGCATCAGTTACCGTATTTTCCGGCGGCAGCGGCAATGATTTCGTAAAGATCTTCGATCATCCGGAAGCCTTCTTTGATTTAGAAAAGCTGCTGGATTGTGAGGAAGCCACCTTCGACTTGGTGCGCTGCAACGACCGGATTAGCCTGAATATCTGCTCCGTCGGTTTGGATGCCCGCATCGGCACCGATGTTTCCAACTACAAGCGCCTGCCTCTGCTCAGCGGCTTCCGGGCATACGTTGTTTCCACCGTGGTCAACCTGCTGCGACGCATTTCCGAGCATTACGTAGTGGAAGTGGACGGACAGACCATAGACGGCGAATTCACCTTTGTCTGCGCCTGCAACGGTCGGTTCTACGGCGGCGGCTTCAACCCCGTCCCGGAGGCAGAGCCTACCGACGGAAAACTGGATATTCTACTGGTGAAAAAGGTCAACCTACTGCAAGTTCCCGGCATTATCGGCAAGTATAAAAACGGACGTTACAAAGAGCTTAACAAGCTGGTAACCCACTATCTGACCGACCGGATCACCATTCGCTGCGATGGCCCTACTCCCGTGAATGTGGACGGCGAATTGCTGACTGCCCAAACCGTGGATATCCGTATTGCCGACGAAAAACTGCGTTTCTTCTACCCCAAGGGATTGACTTTCAAGCAGGAAGCAGCAAAAGAAGCTGCCACAGTATAAGTATATAGCGCAATTTACAGGCACGGCGGAGAATTCCGCTGTGCCTTTGCTTGTCCAATGCTCTTTTGTGTGATAGTATAAAAACAGACAAACAAACTTGAGTCTGATAAGGAGAATAGGCTTATGAAAAGGACATGGATCATCGTTTTTGTTTTGATTTGTCTGTTGGGGCTCGTTGGTTGTGATCCGGGATGGAGCGCAATTGATGGGGATGAGCTGCTTGAGAATACAGTGAAAGTTGAACTGTATGATTACGAAAATACAAATCCCAAATTACGTAACAAGAACGGAAAGAAAACACCGATTTTTGATTTTGACAAAGCAACCTTTATTGCGGAACTTGATGAAACGCATTTTGAAGATGTGATAAAAGATATAGCAGAACAGGAATGT
>JAZRQF010000021.1:0-19722 GCA_045649605.1 Faecousia sp. | reverse complement strand
CGGCCAACGCTCGTCACCGTGAAACAGTGCGCCCACACAGAGAAGCTTATCCGTAGCGCACTCCCGCAGAACAAACAGCTCTTCTTGCTGCCGCCGCTGCTCATAGTAGTGCAGCGGATAGCGCTCATCATACTTGGTGGTGTTCCATTGCCGGATACCCACCTGATCCATCCAGGCAACCCGGCGCATGATCAGTTCAAATACTTCCTGAACTTCCTCCGGGGCCGCCTGCCGGAATATATACTTTTCTTCCATAATGCTTCCTCCCCGATCATTTTTAAATATTTTAACACATAGGTACATGGTTTGCAATATAAACACCCCCGGAAGTCCAAAGATTCCGGGGGTAGTTATTACTGTCTTTTCATTTGGTGCAGAAACAGCAGCACCGCCGCAGAAAGTATCAACACTGCGTAACCAAGCACCCACCACAAATGCGGTAGCGCACCTAGCAAATCTCCTGCAAGCACGGTGCGTTGCAGTTCAACCGCATGGACAAAGGGCAACATATATGCCACTTTCTTAAATGTACCGCCCACCAGTTCCAAATCGAACCAAATGCCGGAAAGCCATGCGGATAGATTGGTAAGCAGCGCACCACAGACACCGCCGACCTGCTTATCGTTTAGGACACTTCCGCAAAGCAATCCCAACCCAATATAGAGGACGGAAATCGGAAGAATAAAAACCACCGCCCATAACATATTGACGGTAACATCAAGTCCTAAAATGACTGCGGCTACATAGCAGATCGCACACTGTCCAACGGCAATGGGGATCATGGGTAAGGTATAACCCAGAATAAAGTCCGAAGCTGTAAGCGGCGTGGTATAAAGCCGCTGCAACAGTGCGCTGCCTCTGTCCTTGGCGATTAACGTAGCGGAAAACAAGGTTATAAACGAAAGGCCAAAGACCGCAATACCCGGCGCTAAATGCTGTAACTCAAAAAGCGCCACCGGCACATTTGCCTGGATTGCGGTAAGCAGCAACAGCAGCACAAGGGGAAATCCCAATCCAAATGCCAGATTCAGCGGATCTCTGAGTGTTTCCTTGGCAATTCTGCCAGCAAATGTTCCCATTCTCATTTCTCTGCCCCCTTTACAATACGAATAAAGGCTTGTTCAAAATTGTCTGTTCCTGCTGTCTCTTTGATTTGGTCGGCAGTTCCACAAATCAGCAGCTTTCCTTCTTTCATAATGCCGATGCGATCAGAAAGCGCCTCTGCCTCTTCCATATAATGGGTTGTTAAAACAATCGTGATCTTTCCTCTGAGACTACGAATCAAATCCCACAAATCGCTCCTTGCCAGCACATCCAGTCCCAATGTCGGCTCATCCAAAAAAAGGATCTTCGGCTCACCAATGAGCGCCATGGCGATACTCAATCTGCGCTGCCAGCCGCCTGACAACTTGGCAGCCTGCTTCCCTATCACCGCTTGAAGTCCCAACAGTGCCGTCAGTTCGGCGATCTTATCTGCCCGTTTCTCTTTGGAAAATCCATAAATGCCGCACATCATCTCCAAATTTTCCCGAACCGATAACCCGGGAGCAACCGCGGTTTCCTGTGGAGAAACTGCGATCAGCGGCTTGATCTCGGTAGCGTTTTTGCAAAGACTTTTTCCCAAAAGAAACCCGTCGCCCTTTGTGGGACTGGTCAGACAGGACAGCATTTTGATGGTTGTGGTCTTGCCCGCGCCGTTAACACCCAGCAAGGAAAACAGTTCTCCTTGCACAATTTGCAGATTTAGTCCGTCCACCGCCGTGATATCCCTATACTGTTTTGTCAAATTTACTGTCCGAATGGCATCCATACGCAATTTCCCTCCGTATCACAAGTTTGTGGCTCTCATTGTAACACCTTCTGCAGCAAAAATCTTATTTTAGGGCTGTTCGGTGGTTTTTCCAATCTAAACGGTAATTGCAATCCTTACGAAATTCATCTGTTCATTTATCAGATAATATGCTATAATAAGAAAAATGCACGGAATTCGTCTGAGGGAATGCTATATGAGAGAATTTTGGAGAAAAATTAAATCAAAGGATATGGCCCGGGAATTTGCCTGGCTCAGCCGGTACAGCCTGCACTACAAAAAAGAAGTGCTTTGGTACATATTTGTGGGCATTCTGGGTACTGCTGCCAGTCTGCTAGGCAGCATTCTCAGCAAGCATATTATCGATGCCGTTACCGGCTTCAATACCCATGGTATTGTGGTAGCGCTGATCTTCTTCGTGCTGATGCAACTATCCCAAATTGCCATCCGTGCCATTTCCAGCCGGATCAGTACAAAGGTCAGCATCCATGTGAATCAGCAGATCACCGCTCAGGTCTATGACAAACTGCTCCTCACCGATTGGGAATCGCTGTCCAGCTATCACTCCGGCGACCTGCTGACCCGTGTAGCAGGTGATGTATCCACCGTTTCTTCCAGCGTGTTGGGATGGTTTCCTGAGCTTTTTACCCGGCTTTTGCAATTTGCCGGCACATTAGGTGTGATCCTTTACTATGATGCCACATTGGCGCTGTTGGCTTTACTCAGCGCCCCGGTTACTCTGTTGATGAGCCGTTATGTTCTGAAAATGATGCGTCATCACAACAAGAAGATGCGGCAATTGACCAGCGAAATGATGGTCTTTAACGAGGAATCCTTCCAAAATATGCAGCTTATCAAATCCTTTGATAAAACCGAGGCTTACAGTGAAAAGCATCGGAAGCTGCAACAGCAGTTCAAGGATGTATCCATGGACTACAACCGCTTCTCTATCCACAAAAACACCATCATGTCCTTGGTTGGCACGGTGGTAGCGCTGGTCTGCTTCTCCTGGAGCATCTACCGACTTTGGTCCGGTCATATCACCTACGGTACTATGACGCTGTTTTTGCAACTTTCCGGCTCTTTAAGCGCAGCCTTTTCTGCCCTGGCCGGTCTTCTTCCCGGCGCTATCAACGCATCAACTGCTGCCGGCCGTATCATGGTCATTATGGATCTGCCCGTAGAAGACCGCAGCGATGCGCCGGAAGCGGAGGCGTTCGTCAAAACCTATCGGGATTGCCCCTTGGGTGTGGAAGCATCGGAACTTTCGTATCAATATGAAGATGGAACATCGGTTTTGACGGACAGCGCATTTGTTGCAGAAGCCGGACAGATCGTGACCTTTATCGGTCCTTCCGGCGAGGGAAAAACCACGCTTCTGCGTCTTTTACTTGGCATCGTCCGTCCCAAGAACGGCAGGCTGCAGCTTTACGCCAGCGACGGAAGCAGAATAGATGTTTCTGCTTGCACCCGTGCGCTGTTTGCCTATGTCCCCCAAGGAAATACCATGTTCACCGGTACAATTCGGGAAAACCTGCTGCTGATCCGTCCGGATGCCACTGATGAACAGCTATGGAACGCCCTTCGTCTTGCCTGTGCTGACGAATTTGTTTCCCCGCTCCCTCAGGGGTTGGATACCCCCATCCGGGAACAAGGCGGCGGTTTCTCAGAAGGTCAGCTGCAACGGTTGTGCATTGCAAGAGCGCTCCTTACCGATGCTCCGGTTCTCCTACTGGATGAAGCCACCAGCGCATTGGATAAAGAAACCGAACGCAAGGTGCTAAGCAACATTATGCAGGCGCAAAAAGACCGCACCTGCATCGTAACCACCCACCGCCCCAGTGTACTGGAAATCAGCCACAAAATCTATCGGGTCCATCACGACCGAATTGAACTGGAAACAACGCTAAAAAAAGAAGCACCCTGAGGATGGGTGCTTCTTTTTACCATATTTGGGTGTGATAATTATTCAGGACAATACCGCAGACATCGGGAGTGCTTTTACGCAAACGACCTAAGGCTTCGTTAATGGAATCGGTAGGCATAAAGTCTGAGCGCACCACCAGAACCGCCGTATCTACCATAGCAGCGATGGTTTCAGCATCGGCAGCCGCCAGCATAGGCGGTGTGTCCAGAATGATATAGTCTGCCCGGTCACGCAGCTGTTTTAGCAATACAGGAAGCTTACCGTTATTCAGAAGCCGGGTAATACCTCTGCCGGAATTCTGACTGAGACCCAGGGTGATCCCGTGTCTCTCGGTTCCCACAAACGCAGATAACGCTTCCCCATCCTCCTGCAACAAATAAGAAGTCAGCGTCTGCTCTTTTTGTATAGGGGTTTCGAAAATCTTATGCAAGGAAGGTTTGCGGAAATCGCAGTCCAGCAAAACAACTCGCCGGTTTTTTTCCACCAGTGCCAGCGCCAGATTGGCAGCAATGGTGGACTTACCCTCGTTTTCACCGATACTGGTGACCATGACCACCTTCTGTCCACGCTTGCGGGCATGGTATTCAATGGCAGACGATAGGCTCATATTGTCTTCGATAAAATCCTTTTTGATCAACGAATTGATGATCAACGGCGCACTATTCTTCCGGCGGAATCTGGAACGAAGGGTTTTGTTCTTCTCCTCGTGGTTGATGGTACGCAGAAGTCTGGCATCAATCTTGCGCCGTGCCGCTTTCGGGGTTTTCACCGTATCACGCATCAGGTAGATCGCAACAATTGCACCTGCGGCCAACACACCGGAAATCATCAAAACCAGCGGATATCGGGATTCAATATTCAGCGGATTGGACGGGGTTACCGGAATCACCGGATCTTTGATTACCTCCAATTGCGCATTGGAGAACAGATAGTCTGATATGGAAGTGTAGTTATCTATCAACAGGTTTAGCGCCCGGAATGCCGTATCCGGCTCGCCGGATGTAATCGTAACAATCAGCAGATTGGTTTCGGGAATGGTTCTTGTGTTGATCGTACCATTGAAGCGTCCGTCGGGCATTTGCTCCCGGATCTTTTCCCGCAGCACATTGCTTTGGAACACCTCTACAAACACAGATGCCATGCTCTGAGTGGTGGTCAGAGAATTGTAGGCGCTGGTGCTGTCCTTGGCGCTGACCATAAAGGTCGCCGAAGATGTATAGGTGGGTGTGTAAGTGAGTCTGCACACAGATGTATAGCACAGAATTGCGCTGATGCAAACCAATACGATGACCCACAGATTTTTAATCAACAAGGCAATGAGACCGTGAAGGTTGATCTCATCAAAGCGGATTGTTGTGTCTTGCATATCAACCCTGCCTTTCTGTTACGACCACGGTAAGCGGACTTTCTCCGGTCAATTTGCCATCGTCATAGCTGTAAACAAGTTGATAACAGCCGGGAGTGTTTACATCCAGATTGCCCTGAATTTCCACATTTTCTTTTGGCAAAGCTACCGCATCCCGGTCTGTAACCGAAGCTAACCACTGTTCCGGGTTAAAGGTCTGTCCCTGCTCTACGTAGACGATATACTGATGGAGCTTGACCACGGCGGTGCTTTGCTTACTCAAATAACTGACCCAAAGGGTGATCTGCACCGTATCGCCGCAGGAATTGGAAACCTCCAGCACCACCGGATATTCGCCTACGGAGTAGTTATTTACCATGTTGGAGATCACACGGATGTGATCAGAAATATCGCCGTCAATGCAGTCTGTGACCTGAATGTAGCTCAGCAGGTCAAAAGAACTGCCTACGGTATAAACCGGGGCTTTCTCCAAAGAGAATTCCGGCGCTTTATAGTCCGTATAGTGGACCTTACGGGTCAGGGTTGCCGAATTATGATGGCTGTCAAAGACCACATATTTTACATTCACCGTACCCGGCTCCATAAAATGGGAGACGGATGCCACAATGATTGCCGAGGTCAAATCGCCGTCGGTTTTATCCGTAGCACTCAGACCCTGAAAAATCGCCTCCGGCGGATCTTGCACGCTGATCTGCAAGGTTTCTACGGAATTGGATATCTCCGGGCGATCCGTATTTAAGCCGCTGTAATAGCGGGCATTGGCCCATCCTGCAAACAGCAGGCTAAGCACGAATAAGATAATAGCCGCAAGTCGCAGATAACGCATACAATCACCTACCTATCTCTTCATTATTGCAAATGCGCATAGGGTTTTCATACATAAGGCATCTGGCATACTGTTTGGAATACTGCACAGCCAGATGGTCATAAACATCCAAAAGGAAATTACTGCGTTTATTTCTTCCGTGAGCATCGCTGGCGATGCAGGCAACCAAATCCTGCTGGAGCAGAAACATCGCCGTACGCTGCACGTTTTTTCCGTATTCTCCCATAAGACTGCCACCGGTAAGCTGCACATGGCAGCCAATATCCAGCCAATGAAATACAGTCCGGGGGTCTATAATTACCGCTTCATACCGCTCCGGATGGGCGATAAGCGGAATATAGCCAAGTGCCAAAATACGGCTTAACATATCCGAAAATGCTTCTATTGCCGTATCGGTGGGAAACTCGGTAAGCAGGTAGCGACCGCCGTTGATAGTGGGCAGTTTTCCCTGAGAAAGCAGTTCCGGCAAATTTTCATCCACCCGCACCTCTGCGCCCAGCACCAATTCTATCGGAATATCCTTCGCCGCCTGGCACAGCCGGGCAAAGCGTGCCTTCAGGTCTTGATCCAGATAGTTCTTTTGAGGAAAAGGACTGTTGCAATGGGGCGTTACTGCCAACAGCTTCACATCGCTGGCAACTGCATTTTGGAGCATTTGTAACGCATATTCCATTGTTGGCGCGCCATCATCCACAGCGGGCAGTATGTGGGTATGCAAATCACATAATTTCATGGTTTTCACTTTTTCTTTGCGGAATACTTACCGCCTTTTTCCTCACCATAGCCATAACCGCCGTAGCGACCGTAGCCATAACCGTAACCGTAACCATAGCCATAGCCATAGCCGTAGCCATAGCCATAACCAGTAATACCAGAACGTACGCCGCTGAGTACGCAGCCGATCAACTTGGCATCAAACTGATTCAGATCTTCAAAGCAATTCATAATAGCGGGCAGTTTGCTGTGATCCTGCCGGATAATGTACAAAATAGCATCGGACTGCTCTGCAAAGGGTGTGATTTGGGACAACCTTTCACAAGCAGGCGCATCGATGAGCACATAATCGACATCTTCGCCGGCATCCCGAAGCTGAACTGCCTTTTGGGATTGGGCCTTGAGCAGAATGACCTCTTTCCCCTGCTCTTCCAATGCCTCAGCAAGGTTCTGCGCCACCGTAGACACACCCTCATCTTCTGCCGTGGAAGTGATCAAAAGAACCTTTTTATCCTCCATGGCCCTAGCTGTCTGCAGGGCAAGTCCTCGGAAGCTTTCCTTAAACGGTGTACCTACCTTGCGGCTTTGGAGGGTCAGATGCATTTCCTTGCGGTTTCCTTTGGGAACAACCAAAGGAATAATTCCCAAGCAGGATGTATGCAGCTTCTTTGTAATATCCGCCTCTGTACGAACAGTGTTGCGCATAAGCGCATGGAGCACTACAACACCCAAACCCAAAACAAAGCCGATCAAAGCACCTAATCCGGCAGTTTTCAAATGCTCAGAGCTATTATACGGCTTAGCAGGGACTTCGGGATAAGCAATCATATTAAGTTGAATTCTGCCAATAACATACTCCGCTACAGCCGGGTAATTCTTGATCAGAGCCTGCAAAATATCGTATGCCGCCTGAGGATCCCGACTGGTAACGGTCAAGGTGAACAAGTTGGAGTTTTCAATCACCTTAGCGCTGGGTGTTCCGTTTAAGGCAGTTACGCCCATATCGGCTTTCACACGCTCCAGCAGCAAATCGCTGTCCAGCAGATACGGGAATGTCCGTGCCAGCTGCGCTGCGGTGTGGTTATCGTAAAAGAAGGTATATCCGCTCTGATTGGTATAGGTGGCCACCGTAAAAGTTGCCTCAGCCTTATACATGGGCCGGTAAGACTTCATGCCGTACAGCAACGCGCCAATACCTACTACCACTGTCAGTGCCACAGCCACATACCAAAGCTTGCAGAAGCTGCGCAGAATATCCCGCAGGAAAGTCATCAGATCGATATCCAATTCCGCTTCCCGGAGATTCTCATTTGTTCTATTATCTTCCATAATCAATCTTCCAACAATTGCGCTTGGCGCAGTTTATCCAAAAATTCCAGTATATCTGCCCGTGCCTCGTCAGCAGAAACTTCAAAGGCATCGGTGACGGCTGTCACGATGGTTTCCAGATCGGTTTCTTTTTCCAGGCATTCCCAGATCACTTTGCTTACGTCATTTAGCAGGATCATACCGTTGAGCCGCAGAGCGGTCTGTCCTACGGGGATGGCTACGGTATCATCCATAACCTGCCGCACCACAAATTCACCACATAGCTTCATACTTAAACCTCAGAATCGTAAGTCATAATCATCACCACACGGCTGGTCTGACTGTTGTAATGAGAGGGTTGAATGGTAACGCTTGCACCGGCAGCCAAGTCCGTAATGCGGACAGTAAAGGCGATGCCGCCAATAAATACGCCTTCCTCTTGGGCGTAATACTTATAAAAAACACGAACCGTAGGGATCGCTTCACCGGTCAGATTCTCAATGGTCAGGGTGTTGTCACCGTTATCGGTTACCTTCACCTGACTTTCCGACATCGCCATATCCGCCCGGCGAACTACCATTGCCTTAGCGGCGGTAATTTTACCTGCGGGCATGGATTTTCCGGTTTTTTCCTGCACCACCAGTTTCTCGCCCTCCGGCAGTGCAGAAATATCAAACAGCAAGGTCTCCTCGCCAAAGGATACCGAAATCTGGGTATACTCCACGGGGTAATCACCCTCATTGGAAACCAGCAGCATAGCCACATCGCGAACATTGGCATTGGTGCCGTCCTCCACATACATTCCGGTATAGGGTGCCATTTTTTCAATGACCAGATCATAACCGGGAATTGGGCAAGGGAATTTCACACCCAAAGACGCACTGTCCTCCACGGGGATCTCTACCACAGAAGGCTGATCGTCCGGAGAGGTCGCAACCCCAACGGTAGATGTCGGATCGGTTGGGTTATTATGCGCAGGCGCTGTGGTCTGTTCCGGGATTGTGGGATCTACTGGCGCAGTAGCATCTCGCCCAGCAAAAGCGATGATACCCACAAGCAAAAGAAGAGCGCAAAGAATGGCTGCCAAAAGCCAGATTAGATGTTTCTTCTTCACAGCATTTCCTCCTTTACACGCTCCCACTGCGCCTTATAAGCATGGATCATATCACAGCGATACTTTGGCACTTTGTCAAAGCAGCCGCTTTCTGAAATCACCATAGCGGCGCAGGCACGGCAGGTATTCTTGGCAGCGCACCCGGCGCAAGCGGCAGGCAGCCGAATCGCAGCGACCTGCTCCTTTACCTGCCCCCAAACAGTCTTGAAGGGCAGCTTAAAAGCATTGGGACTTCCCTCTGTAGGGAACATGCCGCAGGGCGTCATATCTCCCTGCCAGGTGATCCAAAAGCTGCACTTACCGGCACGGCAGCGAATACCCTCACCCAAGTCGCCGCAAGACTCATCCGGGTCAGCCGGAATGGGACATTTTCCCTCTTGCGCGGCAAAACGTTCTGCGCCTAATGTGAGATAATCAGCATAAGCCATATAGTACGCCGCATCTTCCGGAGAAAAACGGTCGTTATGCCCGATACGTGCGGGATCTTTACGAGACGGCGGGAACATGTATGTGCCGACCTGCAGGTTTAGTTTATTTTCGTTGGCGAAATCTACAATCTGCGGCAAATCCTGGGCATTATACGGGGTCAGGCTGCAATTAAGCTTGACCATGATACCCGCTTCTTTCAAAAGTCGGATCGCCTTAGTCACTTGTGTAAAACCATGGGGGTTGCCGCACAAACGGTCATACGTGGCATCAGATGCGCCATAAAGCGTAATATTGATACGCACCGGAGGGCAGTTTTTCAGCCATGCTACGGTGTTTTCATCGATCATAGTACCATTGGAATTGATGGTAAGAATCAAACCCATTTTGTGCAGACCTTCCAGGATCTGCCGGAACTGGGGATGCAAAAAGGGTTCGCCGCCGGTGAGCAGTAAGAAAAGCATGCCGGCATTTTTGGCTTCTTCCGCCAGCGCCAGCCACTGCTTCGCATCAGCCAAGGGTTGGATGGCTTCCTGCTGTGTCCGGGACATACGGATATAGCACATTTTGCAATCCATATTGCACACCGGAGTCAGCTCAAAAGTGCCGCTTAAAGGCACACCTGTAGCAGCCGCCTTGCGGAGCAGATATTCTGTTGCGGCAGGTGCTACAGGGGGATTGATCATAGCAAGAGACCCTTCTTTACCAATAAAGCTGCGCTTTCTTCCGGGAGACATTCCAGCAGATATACCGGTGTTTCCGTCAAAAGCCGTAAGCACAAATCCGTTGCCAAAGCAGTGAAGCGTTTATCCCAGCGGTGGATCGAAACCTCCGGGAAAATATGCCGGAAGGCTTCTGCCGGGGTCAGTTGCCGCAGGTTATTTTCCTTTGCCTGCCGCAAAATCACGATCGCTTTGAGCGGTGCGCTGTCGTTTTTATAAATACCGGAAGTACCGGCATAGGGGGAACCATACGCAGTAAAGCCATGATCCCCTTTTCGCAAGGCAGCCCGGTCGCCGTTGATAATTTCTGCGCCCAGGCAGGCTTTCCAAATATTTGCATGGGTAGATTTGCCCACACCGGAAGGTCCGGCGAAGGCAATTGCCTTGCCGTTATATTTTATCAATGAAGCATGCAGCAGCAATCCATTATGCTGCAGCAGCAGAGTTTCCAAGCCAATTCGATTGAAGATGCCCTCACTGCCCGCAAAGTAAGAAAGAAACGCAGGCAAAACGGCAATCTCCACATTTCTGTTTTCAAAAAGCTGTGTCACAGCAAAGGGTCTTTTCCCCTCGCAGTGAAATACGCGCACTGCATTCTGGCAGCAATCGTAATACTCCGGGCCGTGCCACTGACCGTCCTGCGCAAACGCAGGCAGGGCATCCCGGGACTGCACAGTAACAGTGCAGTCGGCATTTTGATGAGGTTGGCATAAAAAAGGCCGCAAATTCTGTGAAATTACAATCTCAAAAGGTGTCTGCAGAACGACTCGCAGACCCATCAGTTCCAAATTATATTTTCTCATATCAGGTCCTTGCCCCCAGGGGATTTTATCCCCTGGGGTAATGTTGATTTAAGATCTGAAAATGTAGGATCCCTCATTGGGATTATTGTAGCAAGTGCCTTGCATACCTTCACCGTTCTCGGTGCATACCATTCCGTTCTCTACGTAGAAAATCAGGCCGCCACCTACATCCCAACCGCAATTGATGGGATCATTTTGTGTCAGACGGTTATCCGGAATGCTGTCCATGCAGTCCCGAGAAGTTGATTGGGTGGCCGAGAACATTTCAACAGTCAGCAGGGGTTTTGTATAATTTGCTTTCACATTCTCGCCTCCTTAGACAAATTCATTCCAGCTTTGCAACTCCGGGAACAGAACATACCACATCAGTTCCACAACGTCTGCGTTGGTGACTGCGCCATCACGGTTGATATCGCCGTCGCCATTGATGGATTTCTCCTGCGGGAACAGTGCGTACCACATCAGTTCGACAACGTCATCATTGGTAACAACACCGTCTCCGTTTACGTCCACACGCTCCTGCGCCGCCTGTCTCTCGTTCATGTAAGTAGAGAAGGAACGCATCATTGTGACCGCTTCTGTAGGTGTGAGATTCAGCACACCGCCGTTGGTGGCCGGTTTCGACAAATTGGTCGTACGCAAATTCGTGATGGACAGAATTGCACCATCGGTATTACCGTTTTGAATCACGATGTAACCATTGACAGGTCTGACCTGGTAATACATATCTGTGGTGTGTTGCAGTTGAATAGAAGTAGGCTGTTCGTCTCGGTCAATGCCGCTAACATTTGCCGCTACAGCCGCACCGGTCAAACTCTTCAGTCCAACGTAATAGTTATTACCATCCGCTACCTTTAACACGATTGCCTGACCTGCGCTCAGATACACTTCGTTCTTGGGACCCCAATCTTCAAAAGTACCAATCTGGTAAGTAGGAACACCATCGCCAACGGGATCGTTGCCGCTTTGCTGCCCATCTTTGATTTGGTCGATAAATACAGCGCCTATCTTACCATCGATACTGTCGGGCAAATCCATATTGAAATCGCCGTAATCCAACAAGATCTCACGTACTTCTGTATACACCGCATTGAGCTCCATGTCATAAGCATCCTGTACAACAGGCGCCATATTGGAAGCATTATTGCCCAAGGGGTTTAGGATGCGCACACCATCAATATAGTACTGATAGCGCTCTTGTCCATCAGTGCTTGCCGCTGTTGCAACGATCTTTACCGTATACGTACCATAGGGCAACGCCTCGAAGGAAAGTGTGGGAACATGGTAGTAATCACCGGAGACCGCCAGGTTGTCCACCATGAGGAATTCCTGCATGGTAAGTGTCTGTCCGTTATTTGTCTGGCGATAAAGCCTTGCAACGATCATACCGGACTTGGCATTGGTGCGTGTATAGACTTGAACACCGGTGCCAGTAAAGGTGAATTCCACTTGCGCGCCCATTTCTCCGTTCTGGCCGGTTACATGCGCTGTACCGTCGGTGAAGGTCGTATCGTTACCCAGAGAATCCGTCCAACCGTGTACTTCACCATAGGTTCCAGTCTCCATATGCTCCGGATTCTCCACGTTGTTATTGGAAGTGCCCTCCACAGACCAGGCGCCGTTAAAGACAAAGCCCTGAATGCCGTTCTGGGTGGCGCTTTCCGTGGTAACAAAAGAATCCTCATAGTATATGTTGTTGGCAGGAATGACTGTTACCTTATTCCACAAGTTACCATTTGCGTTTGCGCTCTGGGTAACAACCGTGTTTCTCCATGTGCTACCGAATACGTAGAACTGATCGTAATCATGCCAGTTCATATTGGTGGGAGTATAGGTAACCACACCGGCTTCCTCATCCAGATTGACATTACCATACTGGGTGTTGCCATACTGGCCGCCAATTTGATTAGAGGTGTTGGGGTTTTCTGGATCAAAGTAGTTCATACCATCAGCAATGTTGCAATCCAAGTGCAGAGGTGTTGCAATCTTGCCGGGCTCATCATCAAAGTACCAGCCGGATAAGGTAAATTCTTTTCCGTAATCCAGTACGTAAGCACGTTCAACGAAAACAGTATTGGGTTGCTCGAAAGCCAGCAACAGCCGACGATTACCAGCTTCGTCAATAGGCAGCCACAAGCCAGACTGTGCACTGTTGGTACTTGTGCTTCGACCCCACTCTACGTTGTCGGTCGCTTCTACGCGAGTGATGGTAACAACCATCTTATATCCCTCATCGTGGGTTTCATTGATATACCACTCCGAGAAGTTATATCCGGTAATGTCAACGGTGTGGGGATGATACTCTGCCTTACCGTTGGGATCGTCGGGATTCTCTGCATCCAGGTTATACACATGAATCTTGATACCGCTGTTCTCAGCAAAATCGCCATCACCAACCAGCAGGCTGACCTTCGGATCCAAAACCGGCTTGCCGGCATCGTCGATCTCCCAAACGATCTGATGATTCACAGAGTCGTACACGCCCTTTTGCAGAGACACCGTGATCTGTGTATTGTCTGTTAACACCAGGCCCTGGTTCATGATGTCACGAAGAATCGAATTGCCTTCCAGAACCACTTCCTCGGTGATCTGAGAGGTAATGTTCTTAAGAACGTCCCCAAAGTACTGCTCCAAATCGGCGATACTGCTTGTTGTAGTGTAGAAGCCTCTGCTGGGATCGTTGCCCTCGCTGATCTTATAGTCACCGAGATTCCTGCGGAATATCACATGCCCGCCAACCATATTATCTACGATCAGCATATCGCTGACATCTTTGGGATAATTTGTTCTCAGTTCGTAGATAATTTTCTGGGTGCCATCCGGCAGATCATACGCCCAGTAGTACCAGTAACCTTTGCGCTCCGGATCCTCCATCGAAGAAACATAGTAATTGCCAAAATACAGCGGATAATAATCGGCATCCTCGTACTGCACATAGAATATTCCTGCATTCATTCCTGTGCCGCTGGGCACAACGCTATAGGTAGATTCATGATGCACATCGGTCATATCGTCAGCGCCCAGATAGTTGGAGGAAATACCGTTCATAAAGTAAGACGAATCTTCCTTGGAACCTGCGCCTTGGCTTTCATACAAGCCAATGGAGTACACCAACGCACCATATTCATTTTTAGCGATGTGCGCCTGCCGCAAAGCAGCATTTGCTTCCGGTTCTTCAAACAAGCCGCTACCGCCACCGGGCAAGCCGTCGGTAAACAGAACCATGACACGTACACGGTCTTCGCCTTGTTGTTGCGGGTTGGCAGCAAAAATGCTGTTTGCCATTTCTATACCGTACTGTATGTGCGTAGGACCATTTGCGCCTAAGTGGTCAACAGCGCCCAGCAGACCCGGATTGATGCCACCGGAACCTTGCGCTGTTACAGATACCGGCATCAAGGCATCCTTGTAGATACTTAGCTGATAATTATCCGTTTTGGTCTCCGAACGAGTGTAAACACCCTCATGTCCATCAGCGGGCTCATAGGTCGCACCTTGACCATACGCATGGATCTCACGGGCATCAGTACCTTTTCTGTGAGTCCATACATCTGTATGATAGGTAAAGAACTTTGTACCGGAATACAAAAGCTTATTGCCATACAACCACAAGCCACTGCTGTTTCGTTCCAGCTTTACAAAGCCACCCACACCTCGCTCATCGAAGGTATAACCGTATATATCCTGGCCTTGCAATTCCGCCTGGAGAGCCTGCTCCTCAGTGATCAGATGTCGATACTCTGCGTGATAGGTCATCAGCAAATATTCGCCATCTACCCATGTGTAGTAAACATCATCAGCCGTAGGATTGCCATCGTAACGTGTATAGGTAAAACCCTGGACCGGATATGGATGGAAATCACCATTGGAGTCAAACACACCGGTGTTGATCCATTCTGTCAAAGTACCGCCGGCAAGGGGGTAATCGTCGTCGGTGTAGCTGGAATCCTGATCACCGGCATAGCCAACGATAGCGATCCTATGGTCCACCGCATTGACACGGCCGTGGTTGGAGACTAGATCCAGGAAGTTTTCCACTGCACTCTGTAATTCATCCAGATAACCACTTGACTGAATAGAACCGGATTGGTCCAACACAAGCACAATATCCAAGGGTTTGTTCTGCTGGATACGGGTTGTGATAGGATTATTTTTCGTGAAGGTATCCATGGTAATGGTATAGGTGCCATTGTCCTCCAACACGGCAGTCTTGCTGATCTCCAGGTTGGCTTCCACCTGATCGGAATAACCATCTGAACCATCCGGCATGTAGTAAATGACCATTAAGTTCATAGAGGCAACATAGGTAACCATCATGGAAGGATTCTCTTCCTTGGAATAGTACCGACCGCTGACCGCAGCACCTACATACTTATAGCCTTCAATGTCAACCGCTTTCTCTAATGCAGTAATGATCTGACCGCCGAATGCGTCATATCCTACAGTCGCCTGCTTGAGCACCTTATCGGTGTTCAGTTCCAGATAGCGGATCGTATAATCTGTACCGGTCAACGGCACCCAATTAGCAACCAGCACAACATCCTCAGCCAATTCGCCGCCAACATAGATCGTGCCGTTCTCCATGCGCAGCTCGTCGTGTTCGGGAATTGTCCAGCCGGTAAAGACATAACCTTCCCGGTAAGGATAGGGAGCGAAGCTCTCGGCATAGCTCCAGGTATGGATAAACGCATAGTTGGTATCTCCGGAACCATCATCCACCATATAGTCTTCCAAACCGTAAACCGGTGTGAACGTATCACCACCCAGATTCAGATCCAGAACCACCTTATATTCCTTGGGAACAAGGGTTGCTTCCAACATAGCGCCGTTCTGCTGTACATCACGCAGGTAGTTATTGGGTGTGCCATAAACAATAGTAAACGGGCTGTTTTCTGTGTAAGCAGTTCCCTCCGGGCTGTAAGCGCCGGGAATATCCTCACCATACAGCAAAGATACTTCTGCCTGATATTCATAGGGCGTACCACTGGTATGCCAGTTCCATACATTCTCAAAGCCAACAGCATCTGCTGTTTCAGGATCGATTGCTAACGGCAGGCCATACGGCTGCACAGTGTGGTGGGAAATCGTATCATAATGATGGATATCGCCCAAGTCTCGGTACAGATATGTCACCAATGCGCCGGTGGGACGCAGATCCGGATGGATCTGTGCTGCATTCAGCACTACGCCTTGCTGATAACTATCAGGAGCAAAGTCAAGATGTATATCAACCTGTGCTTGAGATGTCTGCACATTGACTTTGACAACCGCTTCCTCTTCAGAGAAGTTCAAGTTCGGGTCCTGATCATTGTTATACAAGCTATGGTAGTTGCGTGTCAGAACATGTACCCGGTACTGCGTTCCGTCATTGGGAAGATTTTCAAAGATATATTCTCCCGTACCGTAAAGGTAATGACCATCGGCATCCGTGTTATAAGCTAGGTCAACAACAACAGAATCTATATCGTTGTAAACATCGTCAACCTTCTTCTGCAGGACCACCAAAATCTGTACTGCCCTATCAACATCACGGATCTGTACGGTCTGGCCGTTTTCTTCGTAAGTAGCGTCAATATAAACAGAACCGGTAAGCGTTATATCCTTTGTGTACAGCGCAGTATATTTTACATTTCCTTTTAGAAGATCTCCTGCCAGATTGGTTGCCAGGTTGCCGGATTCATCTGCCCAACCCAGGAACATCCGGTCAGTTTCGTTGGAAACAGCTGTAAAGTCCTCTAAAGAAGGATAGCGGAACTGATTATCCAAAACCAATACCTGCTGCCCCTCGATCGTACCGTTACCGGCATCAAAGGTCACAGTCATAGGTGTGATATCCACGGTTACAACAGGCATACCATTTTGGGGATGGCCTTCCTCTTCGGTAAAGTAAGCGCCAGTCAGCTCGGTATCGCTGTCATCAGGATAAGTAGGTTTTTTGCCGCCGTTTATCACATCCACTGTAGCAGTGTACAAACCGGAACCTTCCACATGGTAGGTCACATGGTCACCGGAGACCGGCGCAATGGTGCCGTCGGGCAGAACGATGGAGGTTACCTCCACACGGTAGTCGTATGCCTGGTCTGTACCTGCCCAATAGTGCCACACAGGGAACATACCCATGCCTCTACCGTTTTCATCGATCATAACAGTACTGGGCGCAGCGTCAGCTCCCTGCTGGATGATGATATGCCAGTCAAGAACACCGTTTTCGTCATAACCCCAGTAGGAAACTCTCACGTTCACCGCCTGAGGCATCAACGCTTGCTCACCATTGTCTGCATTGACCACGACCTCAAACTGCAGAGCATGGTCTTCCGGGGCGTACTGCAGCAGCAGATCAATGGTCTGATCCTTGTTGGGAGCAACGCTGGTTTCAAAAGAGGTCTCATAGTCAGCCTTGATAGCTGCCACTTTGTAGACACCCTGCGGCATATTCTCAAATACCACTGTATAAGTGGTGATATTCTTTACATCGTCGTAAGTATATCCTTCGTTCAATATCCGACTGTCAACCGGCAGGTCCACACCGGACTCCTGTCGAAACAGGAAAAGGGTCAGATCATGCCTGTTATCAGCAAAATCCGTGCCTGCGGCAACATTGTGATCAATGACCACATTTACTGTAACGGTAATTGTTTCTTCCCACAGAGCGGTCAAAACGATCGGCGCGCCAATAGCATGGGTGACATGGTCACCGGGCTGATAGATATTGCCTTCCTGATCCCGCCAACCATAGAAACGATAGCCTTGCTTAGTAGGGATCTTGTCGTAGGCTACAATCATTTCACCCTGGTGGTAATTTTTAACCGCAGGTGCTTCCCCACTGGCCCAGATGCCGCCGTCGGTTTCGTAGTGCACACTGTGGTGGATGCACTCGGTAGTACCATCCAAATTAAAAATAACAACCTTGTGACCGTGGACTTCCTCATAGTCTCCGTCACCGATCTTGGAATAGATCACATAAGTGCCGTTTTCGGTCACCTTGGCCGAATAAGTGCCATCAGACATTCTGTGCAAAGGAATGTATGTATCTGTGCCTTCCATCTTGGCAAAGAAATCTTTGGTCAAACCGGCAATCAACTCGACGTCGGTAGGTATGCCGTCCAAGTAAGTGATCATGGATACTGTGTACTTCGTCTGCTGATACCAGTCAGCATACAAGGTCAGGTCGCCATTTACCACGATCTCATCGCCAGGCGCATATTCAATACCGGAGCCGTCAGGCTTTGTATTCCAGCACAGAAACAGCCATGTGTCCATGCCGATATCCTTACGCAGCTCCTGCGGCTGCTGAACAATATGCTTATCGCCGGGAGACAGCTCAATTTCACCTGCCGGTACAGTACCGGAGGTAGCGCCGTTGGCATCATAGTTCACATCGTAGCCAACAACATGCTCTGTCAGCTTATAAAGATACACCGTATTGCCGGTGGTGCTTGTGCTGCCTGTCCAATCAGAATTGCTATAGCGCAAATAGTAAGTTCTGAACCAGGAAGAATAGGAGATGGTATACTGACCACCGTTCTGATTCCTAAAGGTCAGAGTATCACCGGAAGTTCCGGTGGCATACCGGGAGTTATCCAGGTCAATGGAGTAATTTCCATGGGTGATCTTACCGGTAGTCACAGCACTGAACTGGAAAGTACAATCCGCTTCATTGGTAAAGCCTGCGTCGATATAGCGAACTCCATCTTCCTCCTCAATCCTCACCTGCTGGTTTTGGAAATCTCTGCTGGAGTTACTTCTATAGTAAAACTTCAACGCATTGGCATCTCCTGCAACGTTTGTATTAACAATCAGGTAAGTTGCACCTGCATCAATTCCATCGGTATCCAACACATAGCGATGGGTAATTTCCGCAGCCTGAACAAACTCAGAAAGCGGCAACCACGGCAACACCATGCACAGCAGCAATACCATTGCGACGATCCTTTTAAAAGTTTTCATATTATGCTCCTTCCCGTATCGGCGAACCATCTTCCATCACCATACACAGACGTAAAAAATCTAAAACAATCGGAGTTTTGACCACTAACCTTATAACTCCCCATTATCTATTTTTATTAATGTTATATTATATCATCACTGTTTAAAAAAAGAAAGTATTTTCTCAGAAAAAAACCTGGTTTTTTGCAGCAAAAACGTACTTTTTTACGGATTGTTCACAAATAAAAAATGTTGCCGCCTCACACCCGCAAAGCAGCAACATTTTTTTGTTTATTTTGTTTTAAAAAAGTCAATCCAGGGGTTTCATGGTGGGGAATGTAAAAGAGTCGAAAAACTGTGGCAGAAATATCTTACCTCATCTTGCTTCTTTATGATTTTTCTTGCCAACCTAAACGGTTGTAGTTTTCGCTCTTAAAAATCATCTTACCTTTTCTAGCATATCTTACTTCTTAAATGGTCTAAAAATGGCCCAAAACTTGTACAAGTGCGGAAATATTGAGATTTCGAATAGTTTATGGTATAATGTGATTAGTTCGATAAACTTGAATTTATCTAATACGAACCAATATTTTTCAAAAAGCTGTTGACTCTCACGCTCCGTCATAGTGTATGCTCTCTTTGTGAGGTGATAAAATTGAAAATGCAGATTAAAGAATTTGCCGAATTTACGGGTGTAAGTGTGCGCACACTGCATTATTACGATGAAATAGGATTGTTGACGCCAGCCTTCGTTGACAGGTCTACAGGCTATCGTTTTTA
>JAZRQF010000020.1:0-2466 GCA_045649605.1 Faecousia sp. | reverse complement strand
TGTTCGACGCTACCCAGACCATGGTCAACAAGCTGCCCGACGGCAAGACCCAGGTTCAGGTTGTTTCCTGGTACGACAACGAGAACTCCTACGTTTCTCAGATGTGCCGCACCATCAAGCACTTCTCCACCCTGCTGTAATTCACAACGCATTGGAATAATTATAAATTATTCACTCCACCTTGATGCGACTCAAGGTGGAGTATTTATATATCATTTTTCTGCAAATAGCACCAAAAATCCAAAAAAGAATAAGATTGTGCATGAATAAACCAAGATTGTTTATTCCTTTTTGGCGTATTCTCTGTTAATATTAATACAACAAAAGACAAAACAAAGACAGTAAAACTACTGCATGAAATTACTACCAATCCATGTTTCTCATGGTGTTCCTCTCCTCCTTCCCTTACCGAAGGTCCCCGGATCGGCAAATCCGGGGACCTTCGGTTTTATGAAAAGAATGAGAAAGCGGAATTATTTAGTGCATATTTACACACAGTTTGTTTATTCAAAAATCTGAGAAATTAGTATATTCTGTACTTAAGATTAATACACAATCAATTTAACACAGGGAGGAAATAATTATGAGATACGGCTTTGGTGTGGATCTGGGCGGCACCACGGTAAAGATCGCCTGTTTTGATGAGGCTGGTATGATGATAAGTAAGTGGGAGATTCCCACAGTTGTAGCGAATGAAGGCAGACAGATCCTTCCGGATATCGCTGCTTCTATTAGTCAGTATATTGAAATGAATCATATCGACCGGAATGCTATCCTGGGTGTGGGTATTGGTGTCCCTGGCCCAGTGGATGGAAGAGGCATAGTCAACAAGTGCGTGAATCTGGGCTGGGGCAAGTTCAGCATCGTGGACACACTCTCAGCACTGGTTGGCTTCCCAGTAAAGGCGGGCAACGATGCCAATGTGGCAGCCCTGGGCGAGTATTGGAAGGGCGGCGGACAGGGCTGTGAGAACATGATCCTCGTCACTCTTGGCACCGGCGTGGGTGGTGGCATCATCATTGATGGTCATATACTGAATGGCACTCATGGTTCTGGTGCGGAAATCGGCCATCTGGTTCTGAATCGTGATGAGACAGAATACTGTGGCTGTGGTAAACGGGGTTGCGTTGAACAGTACTGCTCCGCAACCGGTCTTGTCCGTTTGGCAAAGATGGAATTGAATAACTTCAACGACCAGACAAAGCTCCGGCAGCATGATCCGCTGACTTGCAAGGATATATTCGACTGCGGAAAAGCTGGCGATACGCTGGCGAACCGTGTTTTGGACAAGTACTATGCCTACCTGGGTGAAGCACTTGCCAATTTGTGCAATGTCATTGATCCGGATGTGATAGTGCTGGGTGGCGGCGTCAGCAAGGCAGGGCAGGTGCTTCTGGATGGTGTTCGGCCCTATTTTGACCGCTGCGTGTTCCATGCGGCCCGGGATGTCCAGTTTGCACTTGCCTCCCTAGGTAATGATGCCGGTGCTTATGGTGCGTTTAAGCTTGCTCTGGATGCCTTTGGCTAAGCTTTTCAGCACACATTGCGATTTTCTACTGTGGGAAGTCAGCCACTGAGTAATTTCACACGATTTAAGAAGGCGATTATATTATGGAAATCTATCTGATCTGTTTGGCATCTGCCTTAATCGGCGGATTGATGCTGTCCAGACTGACAAAAATTTTGAAACTTCCTGCGGTAACCGCGTATTTGGTTGCAGGACTTTTGCTTGGACCCTTTGTCTTAGGAAGGCTGAACATCCCCGGTTTTGGATTCCAAAGCTTGGAACAGGTGGAACTGCTGGGAATTATTACGGAAACTGCTTTGGGATTTATTGCGTTTACCATTGGTAATGAGTTCCGTATATCCCAACTCAAAACAATGGGTAAAAGCGCAATTACCATCGGTGTTCTGCAGGCAGTAATCACTACCGTTATTGTGGACATTGTTCTTATTATCCTGCACATGTGTTTTCCAGAGGTTATCTCTATTCCTTGCGCACTTACCTTGGGCGCAATTGCTTCCGCTACGGCACCTGCTGCAACATTGATGGTGGTGCGCCAGTACAAGGCAGACGGTCCCCTGACAAGACTGCTGATGCTGGTGGTTGCTATTGATGATGCGGTTGGACTTGTGCTTTTTAGTGTATCTTTTGGCATTGCAACCGCATTGTCTCATGGTCAGGTGAGTGTGATGGCCGTGGTTGTTGAGCCTCTCTTGGAGATTATTCTCTCCCTGGGCTTGGGCAGCCTAATGGGCTGGCTTCTGAACTGGGTGGAGCAGTTTTTCCACTCCAGAAGTAAGCGTATGACCATTTCCGTTGCGTTTGTTCTGATGACAGTAGGTCTCTCCAGTGTGACTTTCGAAGTGGGCGGTGTACACTGTGGCTTCTCTCTTCTGCTGGTGTGCATGATGACCGGCACCATCTTCTGTAACATCTGTCCTACCTCCGAAGAACTGATGGAG
>JAZRQF010000019.1:0-2557 GCA_045649605.1 Faecousia sp. | reverse complement strand
AACTACATTGGGTACAATAGCAGCGGCATGAGGGCTGCCAAGACTACCGGAAATGAAGTCATTTTGCATATCTACTACGATCAGAAAGTTCATAGAGATCACTCCTGTTGCTCGTTTTTTTATATTATAGCAACCGAAACGAAACAAATCAATCTTTCTCACCTATAAACATCAATACTGTATGATTTTCGTTAATACTAATAGTTGAAATTAAGATTCCCTTTTCGGCGAAATTTGCCGGAGTCAGTGACAGAAAATTTACACTATATCTGCAAATCTCTTGTTGTATGTGATAGAATTATTATAGAAAGAGGTGATCGCCAATGAATATTGCGAAAATTATGATTCCCAAAGCCCTGACAGTTTTTCTAAATGAAAAGCAGACAGTCCGGCAAGGATGGGAGATTATGACGCGAAACGGTTACACTGCCATTCCTGTTCTGGATGCGGAGCAGCGCTATATTGGAACTGTAAGTGAGGGCGATTTTCTGCGACACATACTGGGAACAGGCTCTTTGGACAAGCAGGGTATGGAGAACCATCGGGTAAGGGAACTGGTGCGTCGGGATTTTTGTCCGCCTCTCAGCATTGACGCAGATGAGAGTGAGGTTGTCCAGGCAACACTCAATCAGAACTTTGTTCCTATTGTGGACAGCAGAAACGCACTTTGCGGCATCCTGACCCGCCGTGGTGTGATTGCATATCTTGCAGAACAAAAAGGTATTAGTAATGCGGTTTGATACATAATCTGTTGCAAGCAAAGGAGGTACATTATGAAGATCCAATTTATCGGAGCAACCCATGAGGTTACCGGAAGCTGCACGCTTTTGGAAGTATGCGGCAAGAAATATCTGGTAGACTGCGGTATGGAGCAAGGCATTGATGTGTTTGAGAATGTACCAATTCCTGTACCTGCAAACACTATTGAGGCCGTGTTTCTGACTCACGCCCATATCGACCATTCCGGTATGCTGCCGAAGCTCTACAAGGACGGCTTCCGGGGAAGTATTTATGCAACTTCCACCACCTGCGATCTGTGTAATATTATGCTTCGAGATTCTGCCCACATTCAGGAATCGGAAGCGGAGTGGCAGAACCGAAAAGCACAGCGTGCCGGTGAATCTTTAGTTACACCGGTCTACACCATAGCAGATGCAATCGGTGCCGTTTCCCGATTCCGGCCCTGCGAGTATGGTCAGGTGATCCAGGCAGAGGAAGGAATCGTTGTTCGCTTCTCCGATATAGGGCATCTACTTGGTTCCGCCTGCATTGAGCTGTGGCTGACGGAAGACGGTGTTACAAAGAAGATCGTATTCAGTGGTGACGTGGGTAACATCAATCAGCCTCTGATCAATGACCCTCTGCCGGTGGAAGAAACGGACTACCTCGTTCTGGAATCCACCTATGGCAACCGGCTCCACGAAAAACCCGGCAATACAGTCGGAGAGCTTGCAGATGTACTGCAGCGCACTTTTGACCGGGGCGGTAATGTAGTGATTCCTTCCTTTGCTGTAGGAAGAACACAGGAATTGCTCTATGCAATCCGTCAGATCAAGCAGGAAGGAATGGTCAAAGGGCACGACGGCTTCCCGGTGTATGTGGACAGCCCACTTGCGGTAGAGGCCACCGGTATCTTCCTGCAATGTGACCAGAGCTGTTTTGATAAAGAAACGGCCGCACTGGTTAAGCAAGGCATCAACCCCATTTGGTTTGATGATATCTGCCTTTCTGTTACCTCTGACGAATCCAAGCAGATCAATTTCGATAAACGACCCAAGGTGATTCTTTCCGCCAGTGGTATGTGCGAGGCAGGACGCATCCGCCATCACCTGAAGCACAATCTGTGGGGATCCGAAAATACGGTCCTCTTTGTGGGCTATCAGGCAGAAGGCTCCTTGGGAAGAAAGCTCCAGAACGGCGCACAGTATGTCCGCTTGTTCGGTGAGGATATTACTGTCAATGCTGAGATCGCAGCGCTCCACGGCACCAGCGGTCACGCGGACCAGGCAGGTCTGCTGCGTTGGCTGGCAGGCTTTAAAGAGAAGCCGCAGATGGTGTTTGTCAACCATGGCGACGATGCCGCTTGTATCGTGTTCCAGAAGCTGCTGACGCAGATGGGTTACTATGCTGAAGCACCCTATAGCGGAACCGAATACGATCTGACTACAGGCAAAATGTCTGTCTATACGGATTCCAAGCCTATCCAGCGCGAGCAGATATCCAAGGGCTCTGCCAGAGCTCGGGCAGTCTATGGAGACCTCTTAGCAGCGGCAGAAGCACTTCTTGCCTTTGTCAAGACCTGCAAGGGTCGTACAAACAAGGATAACGCAAAGCTTGCTTCTCAGATCCGCAATCTGATTGAAAAGTGGAAATAATAATGCTGTTTCCCCATAACGGATTTAGCGCAGATCTCCGATGTTCTACGCTGACCTCTTGACTTTTACATACACATTGGTATACTAATATTATCTAAAGACTCGTCTCTTTCTCTACCTCTCTTCTCTTTATTAACGCCGCTCCACAACCGGGGCGGCGTTAATATTTGCAGCAAAAAAGC
>JAZRQF010000018.1:0-3273 GCA_045649605.1 Faecousia sp. | reverse complement strand
AAAACTGTTGACCGGGCCGCAGACCTGGGTGAGCGCATGAAAAAGGCACTTGTTCGCACTGCAGATCAAGCGCAGAACTTGACTGATGACGGACAGGTAACGCCCTCCGAGTACGCCGGTGACAAGCTGCAGTACGGCATGGAGGATATTGCGTCTGAAGCCGGTCACATCGTTGTGGACACGGGCAAAGGTGCATATCGCACCGGCAAGTCTGCCATCCAAAAGTTCCGTGAGAAGCGCAGAGCAGAAGCGGAGCAACGGCGGCAGGAGTTGGAGAATGAATCTCCGGACACACCCGTTGATGAGCCTACTGACCCTGTAACACCGGATCAGCCTGGGCCTGCCACCCCTCTGGAATCTCCTGTTGAGGAAGAGATCGTTACACCCTCTGGAAGCCAGCAGAGAAAGACGAGGATGGGCAAATCACCTACCGGGGATGGACCGAAAGGTAGGCTGACAACCGCCAAGGATGGAGCAGATGCCATTCAAAAGGAACAGCAGATCAAAGGTCCTGCGCGGAGAAGAAACAGTTCGATCAAGACACTCCAAAAGACCGAAAGAACGATTAAGCAGACCTCCCGGACTGCAGAACAGTCTGCAAAGACCCTGGAACGCTCTGTAAAGGGTACACAAAAGGCGGTTAAGACTGCCGAGCAATCTTCCAAGGTGGCTATTAAAACCGCGCAGGAAACCGCCAAAGCCGCCCAGAAATCCGCACAAGCTGCAGCGAAGGCGGCAGAGAAAGCGGTGCAAATCGCACGGGCAACAGCGAAAGCGGCGGCTGCAGCAGCGAAAGCCGCTGCCAAGGCCTGCGTTGCCGCAGTTAAGGCGATCATCGCCGCAGTCAAAGAATTGGTTGCGGCAATCGCTGCAGGCGGCTGGGTTGCCGTGGTTATCATCATCGTTATCATGCTTGTGGCATTGATCGTGGGTTCTTGCTTCGGTATCTTCTTTTCCAGTGAAGATACCGGCTCGCCCATGACTATGAAAAGTGTGGTCCAGGAGATCAACATGGACTATCAATCGTCTTTGGATACGATCCGGAACATGACCGTACACGATAAGATGGAAACATCCGGTGCCCGTGCGGTATGGCCGGAGGTGCTGGCGATCTATGCGGTAAAAGTCAATACTGACCCCAACAATCCGCAGGATGTCGCTTCCATGGACGATGCCAAGAAAGCAACGCTGAAGGAAATCTTTTGGGCGATGAACCAAATCAATTCCAGGGTTGAAACCACGGAGGAAACGGTTCTGATTGAAAGTGTTGACGAGGATGGCAACATCATTGTCACGGAAACAACGGAAACCGTCACTACTCTGTACATCACAGTCACTCACAAGACAGCAACGACCATGGCGTATGAGTATGGCTTCACTGAAGAACAGAAGCAAATGCTGAATGAACTTCTGCAAGATGAGAACGCCTCCATGTGGGCGGCTGTACTTTACGGCATCCACTCTGCAGACGAGCAGATTGTTGCTGTTGCGGAATCCCAGATTGGCAATGTGGGTGGTCAGCCTTATTGGAGTTGGTATGGCTTTAACTCCCGCGTGGCTTGGTGTGCTTGTTTCGTATCCTGGTGTGCCAACGAATGCGGCTATATTGATGCCGGTGTTATTCCCAAGTTTGCCGGTTGCGTTTGGGGTGTTGACTGGTTCCAGGATCGAGGACAGTGGGCAGACGGAACTGCCACACCAGTACCCGGTATGATTATCTTCTTTGACTGGGATTCTCCCAATGGTGAATCTGGGCCGCAAGATGGTCTATCTGACCATGTAGGTATTGTCCAAAAGGTTGAAGATGGATATGTCTACACCATCGAGGGCAACACGAGCGATTCCTGCGCCCAGAGAAAATACCGCATCGGGTATTATGAGATTCTGGGTTACGGTATCCCGGCATATTGATTTGCACATTTGCAGAAAGTATCCCTCCTATGTATAATCACAGTAGAGAAACATAGGAGGGATCAATATGAAAGCACCAAAACGAGTTCTCGCCCTTACCACCGCAGAATACCGCTTGATGATCCGTGGACTGCTTCAGTTCCGCAATAAACTAATCGACCAAGGCCGCTACACCGATGCAGTTGACGAATTGCTCATCAAGCTGCAGAGCAGAAAAAGATGGTGGCATATATGAAATGCACCCCCAGTTCAGTGTGAACTGGGGGTGCTTTTTTGCGGTCTATTTGTCTTTTCGTAAAACCGGAATTTGTCAGTCTTTTCTTGTTTTCTTCTTAATAACAAAGCCAACAACAAACACAATGATTGCAGGAACTATAAAACAGACTGCATTTACAATAATCTGCAAATAAAATGGTGCTGAATTCAAGGTACTATTGTATCGAGCGTAATCAATAATTGTGTTAATAATAAATCCAACAACCAGGAGCGCACTTAATCCATAGCAGATTTTTACTCCGTTAAGTTTCTTCATGCGATCACACCTCTTTCGTCCATAAAAGAATTACTTAGCGATTTTATCTACCTTTGAATGATTTACACGAACTAAGCTACCACACTTTTCGCAGGGCACAATGCCATCTTTCTGGCTGGTAATTGTGCGTATGTGCCCGCTATAGATAATGGCATTGCAATTGGGGCATCGTTGCGCCTTGCTGAAGCAGTGTTTCACAAACACAAACAGGAATAGAGCAACACCCAGTATAACAAACACTTTATCCAACACGATCAAGCAGTTGCGACATCCAATTCCAACAGCACAGAGGATAAGTGCGAGAACAAAGCATAGCCAATGTGATTTCTTCACGATCATATCCTCCCTTGCCAAATTGTGATTTGTTAATCAACACTATTGAAAATCTCAAAACCCAATATTTCAATAATGATTCCTTCATTAAATTCTTTCCCAGCCTCTTGTTCTTCGATTGTTGCGAGTGAATGAACATCTGACACCGTATACAAAATTGCTTTATATTGTACTGTGCCGCCATCCCTTAATCGCATAGGAATGGGAAATAGCAAAACGATTGCAAGTAAAACACATACGATTATTATCGCTTTCTTTTTCATAAAATCACACTCCTTTACGAATTGAAAGGCTGCATAAAACCGCAAAAGCCCGTAACTCTTGGCGAGTTACAGGCTTTTATCATTGTCCGTTATTATTCTCAGTGGGAAAATGAATCCTATAACCGCACCGGGAAGTTCTGTTTAATCATATTATAAAGTATAATTGTGAACTTTTCAACTGTTTTGTGCATTGCAATACATATTCCAACTGCAAATAAGAACTGCACTCCGGCT
>JAZRQF010000017.1:0-5515 GCA_045649605.1 Faecousia sp. | reverse complement strand
GCCGGCAAACGCCCCCAGCAGCAAATACTGCAAAATGTAAAGGCATCTGCAAGTAACACTAAGCAGGACAATATGCTTGCGTTTTTTCTGCTGGTAGCTGAGCAAAAACGCCGTCACTGCCAACAAACCAATGATCTGTGCTGCGATCTCCATAATACCGCTCCATGTTTTATGTTATAAAATAAGTTTACTGTATTTTTCTAAACTTGTAAAGCAAAATCCCCACCGGGTAATCGGTGGGGACTGTATGTTTTCGTATTAGATTTGCTTGCCGCAAACACCGCAGAATTTTCCGCCTTCTACTTTAGCGCCACAATAGGGGCAATAAGTAGTATTGGCAGGAGCCGCAGGCACTACGGGTGCAGCGGGTGCTGTTGCCTGGTAAGGTGCTGCCACAAAGGGATCACCTGCAGGCTGCTGACCGCCGTTTTCCTGAGAATCCTCAGGTGCTCTGAGCTTGTTATTGATCTGAATCACGTTCTTGATCAGCAGAATGGCCATCATTATAAACTCATAGACCAGGCGAATGGCAATGGGGCCAAGAATCATCACTGCCAGACCGTAGCCGCCGTACCACTCAGTACGTCTGTAGTAGTAGCCGCTTTCCTCCACATAGAACAACATGAAGAAGCCAACCAGAATTGCAAAGGCGGTAGCCAAAATGTAGGAAAACTGTAAAATTTTCTCTACAATCAGGTACTTAAAATTAACGGTGTCGTGCAGGAACTTGCCGAACTTATTCAGGCGGTCTCTCTTCTTGTCGGGGACAATGTAGATAAACGCCAGAATGGTGGCAATAATCGCCAAAAGGGATGCCAAAATTACAATCGTATCCATAAAAATCTCTCCTTTTTTGTGATGGTTAAATTGTATAACATTGGCCAAAAATTGTCAACATAGCAATCCCCCACCGGGTAACCGGTGGGGGTAGTATTTTAAATAGACCACGGGATAGATTTACTCTCCCACAGCTTTATTGGTCAACATGGTTGCGACCATTTTCATCATGCCGGGTTTTCCCATAGCCGTGGGCTTTTCACCCAAGATCAGCACCCGTTTTTGGTTGCTGCCCGAGGAGACCCAAGTTGGTAATTCGCCGCTTTTATTCGGATTGCCGCTACGAACAAAATTACACAGATAATTAACCATCTGCTCACTCAGGTCATAGTCCTTTTTCTCCATGGGCCGCCAGCAGTTGGGCAGCGTGCCAAACCAGTACCACAAATCCGCAGAATGCCATGCGCCATTGTTATCACCGGGAAGCATTCTGTCAAAGTACCATGTGTAGCTAGGCTTCAATCTCTGAGTGATCCATTTCCGTGTCATAGAAAACAGCACAGGCGGCGCCATGTCATGGCTGGTAGAGCCTGCCATATAAGCAATGTTGTGGGGTCTGCTGCCTTCCACCGCAAATCTTCCATCCTTCGTGGGGAAAGCTGCTGCACCGCCGCCTTTGATCTCTTTTTTACCGGACTGCCAAGCCTCAAAAAGCTGCTGGGGCGGCAGTGCGCGGAATTCTGCTAGTGTCTTACAGCCGCAGCGCGCCATGATTTCCGTCCAGAATGCGCTAGATTTTTCTTCTGTGCAAGCCAGCATACCACCCAAGCCGCAGCCACTGGACATCACAGCCTTTGTAAACAATCCCTTTGTCAAAGGACTGCAGCTTTGCAGTTGAACACTGGCCGCGCCGGCGCTTTGACCCATAATGGTCATATTCTCCGGATCACCGCCAAAGGCCGCAATATTATCCTTGACCCAAGAGATTGCAGTCATTTGGTCGTAAAGACCATAGTTTCCGGTAAACCCTGCCTCTTCCTTCAGTTCCGGCAGGCAGACAAAACCCATAGGACCTAAACGGTAGTTCAGCGTAACACCGATCACACCCTTAGTAGGCCAAACCGGACCATCAAAATGCTTTTCATGTCCGCAGCCACCGGTGAAACCGCCGCCGTGAATATAGATGAGTACCGGCAGGTTGTCTCCTTCCTTGGCGCTTTCCGGGGTAAAAACATTCAAAAAAAGACAATCCTCGCTGTAGGTGTAGGTCTCACCCTTGCGAAATTCATTATAATAGAATATCTTTTTTAAATTTTCTTCCTCGTTATAAAATGCACGAGGCTGATAAGAACAAGCGCCGTACTCGGTAGCATCATAAACACCCTCCCAAGCGGTAACCTGCTTTGGATATTCCCAGCGACCGGCAGTAGCATAGCGAATGCCCTTGTAGGCAATTGTTCCAGGAACCTTTCCCTGGCAACCCCGGAGTTCACCGCAGGGAGTTTTTACAACATAATCCATAATCTGCTCCTTTCCATAAAGGCATTACAAGTATCATATCACAATTTCAGCGGCACGGCAATGCCGTACCGCTGATAATTAGAATCAGTTGTTTTCAGGTTGCTTAGCCGCACTCTGCTTCATAGCAGCGATAGCAGCTCTCTTCTCGGCTGTAATATTCCATACGAACTTGAATGCAGCCCAGGAACCCAGAATAAACAGAGCGGGAACCAGCACGCACAGAATCTTGAAACCAAAGACCGTGCTTGCGCTCTGAACATCCAGCTTGGGTTGGTAGCCGATCCAGTCCAGTGCGAAGAAGCTGATACCCAAACCGACGGTCTGACCGATACGGCGGGACAGGTTGAATGTGCCGTAGATAGAACCTTCGGTACGCTTTCCGGTGATGAGCTCATTATAATCAATGGCTTCACCCACCAAGCCCCACTGCATCTGAATGGAAACCATAGCAAAACCGGAGCCGACGCCCAGGATCACACCGTGAACCAGAGGCGGCACTTCCATCACCAGATGCATACCGAACAAAACGGCACAGATGCCGCCACCGATCAGCAAAGAATAACGAATCAGCTTTTCCAGACCCAGTTTCTTACAAATAAAAGGCACAAATGCCATAGAACCGATCATAAAAGGAGCAGACAAAGCAGATGCCAGTGTCTTATAAGTAACATCGTTATACACAGCAGAATACATATACATGCTGATGTTTTCAGCCAAATACTGCATGGTACAGATGCAAATGCCGTGGATACACAGAGCAACAAAAGCGCGATTCTTCTTCACAACATCAAAAATATCGGAAATCTTGATATCGTCAGCCTTGGTTTCCTCGTTAACGATCACACGCTCTTCAGTCAGTGCGTAGTGCAGCAAGCAGGTAACAAAACCAATCGCAGCACAGGCAACACCGGTAATCATATAACCGGTAGAATGATTTTCACCAAACATACCGATGATTACAGGACCAACCATGCCGGGGATCATATTGCCGATCATAGAACCAACACCACGGGCAGAGGACAGAGATGCACGCTCGGAGTCGTTGGTGGACATAGCAGACAGCAAAGATCCCATGGGGATATTAAACATGGTGTAAGATGCCTCGTAGAGAATCTTAAAAGAGAACAAGGCAACCAGCAGAGGGATGCCGTCCAGGAAGGTAGGTACGGTCCACAGAGCAATAGCAGTTATTGCCAGCAACGGGGTAGCGCGCAGCAGCCAGGGACGGAATTTGCCGCTCTTGTGCTGACGGCGGGCAAAGGCTTTATCCATCAGCGCGCCCATCATAGGATCGTTGACAGCGTCCCAAATGGTCCAGATGATGGTGAGTATGCCCATGACAGTAGCGTTGATACCTAAAACATTGGTACAGTAAATAGAGAATGTGCTGGCCATCAAGGCGAAGGTCATACAACCGCCCCAGTCGCCAAACATATAGCCAAACCAATGCTTTTTGGTCAGGCCGGTTTTCGGTGCTTTGGACATAGGTTATCCTCCAATTTTTCTTTTTTTTGAACAAAAAGGAGCATTTTTCTCTTTACTCCTTCTCTTGTAAGCATACCATACTTTCAAAAAATTGCAAACAGTTTTTGAACCTGTTCACAAAAGCTGGTTACTTCTACATCATGGTATGAAAACAACAACCCTCATCATGAGAATTAATGAACCCCACCGCCTGCAAGTAAGAATAAATAATCGTGGAGCCTACAAAGCACATGCCTCGTTTTTTCAGATCTTTGGAAATCGCATCAGAGACAGCATTGGTGGTGCAGCCGGTTTCAAAGAGAATTCGGTCACCGGTAAATACACGTAGATAATTATAAAACGAGCCGTATTCCCCTATGAGCGCTTTGAACACTTTGCTGTTTTGGATGCTTGCTTTCACTTTCAGCTTATTGCGGATTATATCTTTATTCTGCAACAAAGCGCTTACCTTTTCTTCATCATATGCGCAGACCTTTTCCAAATCAAAGTTGTCGTATGCCAACCGGAAGCTTTCCCGTTTGTTCAGCACACACTCCCAAGACAAGCCTGCCTGAAAGGACTCCAGGATCAGCATTTCGTATAAATGGTGATCGTCAAAATTGGGTCTGCCCCACTCAGTGTCATGGTAAGCAACGTATTTGGGATTGTTCAGATTGCACCAAGCGCATCTTTTCCTCTGTTCCATGATATGCCTCCCCTTTTCGTCTTTTGGCGTAGTATAACACATCGCTTTCCCCTTGACAACCGATACAAAACCCGCCCGGGTTTTCCGGGCGGTTTTGTCCATAAACTTTTCTTATAAGAAAATATATTTCAAAATAAACAGCACTGCCAGTACATACATCAAAGGCTTTACCTTCTTGCCTTTGCCGGTGCACAGATTCAGCAGCACATAGGAGATGATTCCCAGACTGATACCCTCAGAGATGCTATAGAACAAAGGCATGGCGATAATAGCAATGTACGCCGGAATCGCCTCGGTCAGATTGTCATCATCAAAGCGGATCTCTGTAACCGAGCTTACCATCAGGAAGCCAACCATGATCAGCGCAGGCGCTGTAGCAAAGGAAGGAATCGCAGTGAACAAGGGTGCAAACAGCGTGGACAGCAGGAACAGCAGACCCGCCACCATAGCTGTCAAACCGGTACGGCCGCCGGCAGAAACACCGGAAGCAGACTCAACGAAAGTGGTAACTGTGGATGTTCCCAACACAGCGCCAGCAGAAGTGCCGATGGCATCTGCCAACAACGCGGGCTTGATGCCAGGCAAACGACCATCCTTATCCAGCATATTCGCTTTCGTAGCAACGCCGATCAGCGTTCCCAATGTATCAAACAGATCCACAAACAAGAACGCAAAGATGACCACGATAAAATCCAAGGGGCGAATCGCACCCCAATCCACCGTAAAGCACTGGCCGAAGGTCTTTCCCAGCTTGGAAAAATCAAAGGAAATCACAGCAGTAGGGATCAGCGAATAGTATTCTGCCTCAGGGTTGGGCACATAAATATGCGCCAGCTGGCAGATCATACCCAGCCCCCAGGTGGCAAGAATGCCGATCAGGATAGAACCCTTCACACCCCGGATATGTAAAATTGCGGTCAGCAGCAGACCTACGATGGCCAGCAGCGCACAAATACCGGTTGTGGAAAAATTCTCAGTAAAGCTGGTAATAGAAACCAAGGTGGCTACATCGTCCCGAACCAGACCTGCATTCTGCAAGCCAATAAA
>JAZRQF010000016.1:0-19084 GCA_045649605.1 Faecousia sp. | reverse complement strand
CCCACCGGTGAGCACACCTTTGAGCACTACGACGCTGTTGCAGCTACCTGCGACACCGACGGCCACTATGCATTCGACTACTGCACCACTTGTGAGTGCTTCTTCTACGAGGATCCCATGATGCTGACCTACCAGGCTGGCGTTATCCCCGCTCTGGGCCACACTTGGGTTTCCTACGAGGCAGTTGCTCCCACTTGCTTCGAGCCCGGTAACATTGCTTACGAGCAGTGCTCCGTCTGTGGCGCAGCTCAGACTGCTGGTGAGAACCCCATGCCCCTGTCCATGTACGGTTGGGTTCTGGGCGTTACCCACAACATCGTACACGTAGAGGCTGTTGCTCCTACTTACGAGGCTGAAGGCAACATCGAGTACTGGTACTGCTCCGAGTGCGGCTACGCTTGGACTGATGCTAACCTGACTCAGGTTACCAACCTGCTGAGCGTTATCCTGCCCGCTCTGGAGACTCCCGCTACCGGCGACGAGACTCCCGTTGTTGCTCTGATCGTTCTGGCAGTTGCTGCTGTCACCGGTCTGGCTGTTGTTGTGGCCAACAAGAAGAGATTCACTGTTTGATTACACATCTTTGATTCACTGATATAAAAGGCCGCCATCACCTTCGGGTGATGGCGGTTTTTTACGTGCATGCCAATCTGCATTAAAAATTGAAGTGCGTTATTGATTTGCGGAAAATATTATATGTTTTTAGTTCTTAAAAAACAAAAAAATATCTTGATTTTTAGGTAGAAACCCTATATACTGTATAGTGCATGGATTGATGTTGGGGAAGAGTATCATTTGGTGTAGTAGATACCCCTATCCGGCATCCCACGACAAAGAATTTATATGAGGTGAATGAAATGAAGAAAGTAGTTACCATGCTGCTGTGTGCTGTACTGCTGGTTAGCCTGCTGGCTGTTTCTGTTTTCGCAGCAGAGCCCTATCAGTTTACCATCACACCGGCTAAGACTGAACTGGTTCCCGGCGAGGAGATCAAGTTCAATGTTACCGTTAACGGTACTGAGGACTGCGATACTTTCGGCCTGCTGCTGGACTTCGACAGAGATGTCTTCGAGTTCGTTAAGGGCACCTGCAATCCCGTTGCAGAAGACGAGGATGGCAATGATCTGATCGCAGCTAAGAGCTTCTCTACTGCTGAAGGCAAGGAAGGCTTTGCAGTTTCTTTCCTGCAGAAGCTGACTTACAGCGGCAGAGTTGGCAACTTCACTCTGAAGGTTAAGGAAGGCGTTGAGTTCGGTAGCACCACCGTTACTTGCACCCCCAGCGTTAAGTGTGGCAGCGAAAGCCTGAATGCTTCCGTTGATGTTGTTACTCTGACTCAGTATGTTGAGCCCACCGAGGCTCCCACCACTGAGGCTCCCACCACTGAGCCCACTGAGGCTCCCACCGAGGCTCCCACCGAGCACGTACATACTTGGGTAGAGTACGGTGCTGTTGAGCCCACCTGCGACACCGAGGGTAACATTGCTTACAAGCAGTGCTCCGGCTGTGGCGAGGCTTGGTCTCTGGGTGAGAACCCCATGCCCTTGGGCCGCTACGGCTGGATCCTGAGCGCACTGGGTCACACTTGGGTCAACCACGAGGCTGTTGCTCCCACTTGCTATACTGAAGGTAACGTTGCTTACCAGCAGTGCTCCGTCTGTGGCGCAGCTCAGACTTGGGAAGAGAATCCCATCCCCCTGACCAACTACGGTTGGATCCTGGGCGTTGCTCATACCTTTGAGCATCACGAAGCTGTTGAGGCTTCCTGCGGCGTTGATGGCCACTATGCATTCGACTACTGCACCACTTGTGAGATCTTCGTTTACGAGGATCCCCTGATGCTGAGCTTCCAGGATGGCGTTATCCCCGCTCTGGAGCACAACTGGGTTGCTTATGAGGCAGTTGCTCCTTCCTGCAACGCAGAGGGTAACATCGCTTACGAGCGTTGCTCCAACTGTGGCGAAGCTCGCACTGTCGGTGAGAACCCCATCCCCCTGGGTCTGTACGGTTGGGTCCTGGGCCCCACTGGTGAGCACACCATGGAGCACCACGATGCAATCGAGGCTACCTGCTACGAGGATGGCCACTATGCATACGACTACTGCACCACTTGTGAGTGCTACTTCTACGAGGATCCCCTGATGCTGACCTACCAGGCTGGCGTTATCCCCGCAGCTCACACTTGGGTTAACCACGAGGCTGTTGCTCCCACTTGCTTCGAGCCCGGTAACGTTGCTTACCAGCAGTGCTCCGTCTGTGGCGCAGCTCAGACTTGGGAAGAGAACCCCATGCCCCTGTCCATGTACGGCTGGGTTCTGGGTCCTGTTCACACCATCGTACACGTAGAGGCTGTTGCTCCTACCTACGGTGTTGAAGGCAACATTGAGTACTGGTACTGCTCCGAGTGTGGTTACGCTTGGACCGATGCTAACCTGACTCAGGTCACCAACCTGCTGAGCGTTATCCTGCCCGCTCTGGAGACTCCCGCTACCGGCGACGAGACTCCCGTTGTGGCTCTGATCGCTCTGTCCGCTATGGCTGTTTGCGGCCTGGCTCTGGTTATGGCTAACAAGAAGAGATTCGTTGCTTAATCAGCTTGAATTTCTGATCAACTAACAAAAGACCCGCCATCACCCGCGGGTGATCGCGGTTTTGTTTTAGACCATTGACATTCCGCAGGATTTTGCCTATAATTTCTCTATAAGCGGAATGCGTTTGATCTTGGTTGGTCAGGCGGTTCCCTACGTTGATTATCGAACATACGAGGTAAGAATATGAAAAAATGGACATGTGTGTTTTTCGCTCTGATGATGTTGGTTGCGATTTTTGTGCAGCCGGTTAGCGCTGCAACGATGGATTTTTCTGTTTCCGCCAGTGCAAGTGAGCTTTCTGTTGGCGAGGAAATGTCTTTGTCTGTCTCTGTCAGTTCCAGTGATCTGTGTGACAGCTTTGGCGTGATCCTCTCCTATGATACCAGCGTATTTGAAGTAACCGGTGGCAGTTGTTCTGCTTCCTATTCTCAAAATGGCGAGAGCATGATTGCCGCTAAGAATTTTAGCAGAGCTACTGGCAAGGAAGGCTTCGCGGTTTCTTTCTTGGAGGCTGTGGTTTACTCCGGTAGTGTAGGTTCGGTCACTCTGCGCATTAAGGATGGCGCTGCTCCCGGTGCTGCAACAATTTCCTTTAAAACTTCCTGCAGACTGGGCGCAGGTAGCGTTTCTGCTTCCTGCAACTCCGTGCAGGTAACCATTGTCAATAAGACGGCTGAAACCACCGCACCTACAGAACCCTCCACAGAACCCTCTACAGAAGCACCCACTGTAGCGCCTACTGAAGAGGCTACTGTACCGCCCACCGAGCATCAGCATACATTCTCCAATAAGTGGATGACTGACAAAAACAAGCATTGGCATGAGTGTACCACTTGTGGTGAGAAGAAGGACGTAGCGAACCACAAACCCGGTCCGGAAGCTACAGAAACCGAGCATCAGCGCTGTACAGTTTGTAACTATGTCATCAAGCCTGCGTTGACCCATGAACACGAGTTTGGTACAGAGTGGGTACATAGTGTCAATCAGCACTGGCATGAGTGCGAATGTGGCGAGAAGTCTGACTTGGCTGCCCACGTATGGTACAATAATACCTGTAAGATCTGCGGAACTAAGGCTAAGGCTCCCAGCCAAGGCACAACCAATGTTCCTCCTCTGCCTACACAGACAGAGCCACAGCAAACAGAGGGAACTGAGCCTACCCAGATACCCACACCTGCAAATGATTCCGTTTGGGGTATCGGCGGTCTGATTCTGGTAGGTGTTGTGGTGTTGATCACTGCGGTTTACTTCTTCATTGCAAAGAAACGTCAATAAATCAAAAAACCCGCCTTGCATTGCAAGGCGGGTTTGGTGTTTAGTAGGGATGTTCTTCGTTCCACAGATTTTCATTCCAAATGGCATAGGGAAGTGTGTCGCCAGTGGTCAGTGCGATGCTGCGGTTGCGATTGTCTACGGAAGTGATTTCTGCTATGTGCTCCAGATTGACGAAATACAGCTTGCCTTTGGCTTGCCCGAAGGTGAGCAGTTCTGCTGTCAGATCAGAGGTGTATGTGCCTCTGGCGTTTATATAGGCGATTTCCTCTACTGCCTCAGCAAAGGGGATATCGAACTGCACGGTTGCGACATGCGCCTCTTTAGTGCCACAGGCAATTTGGTCGTGCAGAAAACTGTGGGTAACCTGCTGCTCGGGGATCTGTACGTCAATGGCAATGTCCTTACCACCCAAGCAGCACCAGCCATCCGCGTAAGCTTTGCTTCCTAGCATGGCGTAGGTCTTGCTGTAGCCGTTGGGTGTGCCGGTTTCGTCCGTTTCTTCTGCTGTGTACAGATACAGTTCGCAGTAGTCAGCCACATTTTCCCCGGTCAGTTCTACGACCTTGAACATTTTGTCCAGCATGCCATGGAAATCCGTTGCAGATAGATAGTGGCTTTCGCCGCTTGTCAAAGTGTAAGTATCGCCGTCCTTGCTGATGGTAAACAGCATGTAGTTGCCGTCATCAAGAGAAAGAGCCAGCTTATCGCCGGATACCAGCCATGTGCCATTCTCAGTGCCCATGCTAGGCATGAAGAATGTCATGTCCTCATACAGAACAAAGTCCACACGGGAATACATGCCCTCGATATCTTTAAAGTCGATGTAGGTATTGCACCAGTCACCCATGAGCTGCAGCTCGCAAGCGCGATCTGCTGCACCGACAAGGGTTTGGTAATTTTTAACGCTTTGTTGTTCTTCCGGAGTCAATGCGTTATAGGCATCCTGCGCAACTTGAACGGCATCTATATGTTCTAAAGTAATTTCTGCAGGCAGCGCTTCAATCAAGCTTTCTGCGTTTTTGACGGCTGTGCTTTTGCAGGCGCACAGACCTAAGCAAAGTGCGCATAATAGCAGCAGGGAAAAGGCTCGTTTCATAGAATCAATCCTCTTTCTGTTTGGATAAGCACAGTATAGCAGATTGGAAAAAGATTTACAAGTCACTGTAGTGCGAACAAAAAACAACCGGGACGGTTTGTACCGCCCCGGATATTTTATTTGGTTAATTTGAAAAGATCGTCTTTGTAGTACGTTTTCAGATTGTTGATCTCCAAAAAGCGAAGCCCTTTCTCCACATGAATGGGGGAGGAGAGGATCTTCCCGGAATTCAAGGTAATTGTATATGCCTGCTGATCGTTATCGTAGCCCCAGGTGAATTCCTCACCCTCAGAGGTGACACCGGTGCAGTCTTCATTAAAAATATAGTAATAGCCGGAAGTGGATCGCCACTCTCCAATAATAGCTGCCTTAGCCTCTTTGCTAGGGCCTTTGTTGCAGGCGCACAAGGAAAGTGCCAATACAATTAATAGAACGAAAGATGTTATGCGCTTCATGAAAGCCTCTCCTTTCAAAGGAAGGTAGTATAGATAGAGTACCATATTTAAAGAGGAAAGGCAAGATGCGCTATTAAGGGAAAGTGGGAGTTAATTCCGTAAATGTTATAATTACTTATTGCTCGGTAGGAGTATATATCACCCATTTAGCTGCTGCCCTAGAGTAAAAAGATACATAGACTTTTACTGATGTTCCTTCAAAGCAAGCTGATACATTATCATAGAGATATTTTACTTGCATATTTATGCCTTCGTCAGTTATATCATCATAATCATACCAAAGCAGTGACTTAAATGCTGCTGCCTCCAAATCGGAATGACCATACTCTCGGCTTTTTTGGGCACAATATTCGTCAAAACTTTTCTCTTGTATACTTACAGAAGCCAAATAATGTGGACCTTCTATTTGTGTGTCTCCTACAGAAGATCTTTCGCTATAGTTGCCAAAAATTCTAAAAAAGCTGTCGTTAAGGGTTAGTTTATACGCCTCTATAAACGAATCGGCACGTTCGACACATGCATCAATTTTTCTTTGACAGGCACATAAGCTAAGACACAGCACAAGTGCCAAGATCAGTGATAATGCTCTTTTCATATACAATCTTCTTTCTGTTTATATTAACCGATATCGGTCAATATGATTATCATCGTTTTCGGTTATGATGTCAAGTAGAAAGGGGGCTGGTTCTTATGACTTCCTACAATAATCTGTGGAATGTGATGAAAGAGAAAGGTGTTTCTCAGTATGCTTTAATTAAGCAAATAAGATCAGTTCCGGGCAGATCACACGCCTGAAACGCAATGAAAGTGTCAGCGCCCATGCGATCGAAGTGTTTTGCAGGATATTGGATTGTCAGGTGGGGGATATTATGGAATATATCCCGGATCAAGAATAGAAGATTATTAGACCGCATCCTTGGTAAGGATGCGGTCTTAATAGTATGAGGTGGCTGCCTTTGGCAGCGGTATGCTGCTATCGATGTTGCGGTGCTTGCCAATATGCTATTCTCCACGGTATTTATTTTTGCTGGTGGTTTGGCGATGATCGTTTAGAGATTGCACATACGCCCTTGGGGTTAGCCCGTAGACATTCCGGAAGGCCCGGAAAAAGGACGCATAATCGCAAAAACCGCATAGTGCGTATACTTCTACAGGTTTATGGCCCTGGGTCATCAGCTGTCGGGCGATAAGCAGGCGTTTTTTCTGAATGTACTGATAAATGCCTGTACCTATCTGACGTGAGAATTCATGGCTTAAATGGTATTTGCTGACGAAAAAGCGCTCAGCCAGTCTGTCAAGGGTAAGAGGTTCATGATAATGGTCATTGATGTATGCAATCACGTGGGATATGATCGTATTTTCATCCGCCGGGCAAGGAGAGTCGCTGTACTCTGCCAGCCGATTGATGTGGACCATCAGTTCGGTCAGAAGATTTTGCCGCATCAGATCAGAACCAAAAGTGGGTTGCTCCTGTTCACGGAGCAGGGATTCCATCATCGCTGGAATAAGCTTTTGCTGCTGGGGTGTCAGATGCAGAAGATTACCGTAGCGGGGACGCGTCATGTCGAAGCAACGGCACAGATCTGTTTGTGTGCTGGATAGGCTTTGCAAAAAATCGGGAGTGATCCACAGCATATACCGCTCATAGGGGGCAGCGTCTGGTTGAATATAGACCTGGTGCAATTCCCGGGGATTGATGATCAGCATTTGTCCAGGTTCAACATGATATACCCGACTTTCGATTACATAGGTCACGTCTCCGGAAATGAGGAAATTCACCTCATAAAAATCGTGGTGGTGCAGTTCAACATCTTTCAAATTGGTATCCCGTTTGTGTGCAACCTCGAAATCCGGCAGAAGCATTTTCTGCCGTGGATCAAATCCATGGATGGGGTTTGTCATGCGCTATCACCTCTACAGCATCATCATACAACACAGCCTTTCTGCTGTCAACAAAATAACCGCAAGAAACACAATGTTTTTGCGCAAAAAATGCTATTTTGTTATAAAAACATTGCGACTATAATGGAGATATCCAATAAAAATGACATGGAGGGTATATACCATGGCATTACTGAATTATGAAACTCTGAAAAAGTCCGGCTATGACGGATACATTCTGGAAAAAGCGCCCGAAAAGGTGCTGCAGTTCGGCGAGGGTAACTTTCTGCGTGCTTTCGTGGATTACTGGTTTGATTTGGCCAATGAAAAGGCTGGCTGGAACGGCAAGTGCTGCCTGGTGCAGCCTATCGCGCCCGGTCTGGCGAATATGATCAATGAGCAGGAGGGCCTGTACACCCTGTACCTGCGGGGCAGCCAGAACGGTCAGAAGGTGGACGACAAGCGAGTGATCTCTAGCGTGTCCCGTTGCCTGAATCCCTATGAGGCAGAGGGCTACTGTCAGATGATGGAGGTGGCTGTCAGCGATGATTTGGAGATCATTGTTTCCAACACCACCGAAGCCGGTATCGTTTATGATCCTGCCTGCCAAATGAATGACATGCCCTGTGCATCTTTCCCAGGCAAGATGACCCAGGTGTTGTATGCGCGCTATAAGGCTGGCAAGTCCGGCCTGTTGATCCTTGCGTGCGAACTTATTGACAACAATGGCAAGGAATTGCAAAAGTGCGTCAATGAGTACATTGATCAGTGGGGTCTGGAAGAGGGCTTCCGTACATATGTGAATGATAAGTGCACCTTCTGCGGTTCTTTGGTTGACCGTATCGTTCCCGGCCGCATCCGTGATGCTGCTGAGGTGGCTGCGTTGGAAGAAAAGCACGGCTACGCGGATCTTCTGCTGGACGTGGGCGAAGTCTTTGGCTTGTGGGTCATTGAGGGAGATCCCACGCTGAACGACGTGCTGCCCTTCCGCAAGGCGGGTCTTGAGGATCGGGTGTTCGTCGCTCCTGACATGACCCCCTATAAGGAGCGCAAGGTGCGCATCCTCAACGGCTCTCACACCGGCACTGTTCTGGGTGCATACCTGGGCGGTTATGACATCGTTCGTGACTGCATGGGCGATGAGGCGGTACTGGGCTTCATGAACAAAATGCTGCAGACGGAGATTGTGCCCATCCTGCCTCTGAATCAGGAGGATTGCAAGCAGTTTGCTGCCGCTGTGCAGGACCGCTTCAACAACCCCTTCGTCAATCATGAACTGTTGAGTATTTCTTTGAACTCCACCTCCAAGTGGCGGGCAAGAAACATGCCCAGTTTCCTGGAATACATTGAAAAGAACGGCAAGTTGCCCGTCTGCCTGAGCATGGGTTACGCCGCTTACATTGCATTCTTCACTAGCGACATTCAGGAGCTGAATGCGGAGGGTTTGGTCTGCCGCCGCGCTAAGGGCAACACCTACACCTGTATCGATGACCGCTGGGTGCTAGAGCACTACTATGCCCACCGCAATGACAGCGTGGAAGACCTGGTACATTCCGTCATGACCAATACCCAAATGTGGGGTCGCGATCTGACTGAGATCGAGGGTTTCGAGGCGATGACAGTAAAGAATCTGAAACTGATCCGGGAAGCTGGCGCATTGGCGGCCTACGCTTCTTGTCTGTAGGGAGAAAACTATGCCGGATTTTATTCGCATCCATCCTAAGGATAATGTGGCGGTTGCACTGCGAACCATTGAGGCAGGCACGGAATTTGAGGGAGTGACCGCTCAAGCGGATATCCCTCAAGGCCACAAAATGGCGTTGCTCCCCTTGGAAAATGGCGCACAGGTTGTGAAGTATGGCTTTTCCATAGGCCACGCCACGGCGGCCATCAAGGCCGGTCAGTGGGTGCATACCCATAACATGACCACCAATTTGTCAGGGGAAATGACCTATACTTATGATCCGGATATTCAGCATTTGGCAAGTATACCCGCCAAGACCTTCCAAGGCTACCGCCGGAAGGATGGCAAAGTAGGCGTGCGCAACGAGATTTGGATTATTCCCACTGTCGGCTGCGTCAACGATGTGGCCAAGGCGCTGGTGAAAGAAAACCAAGACCTGGTAAACGGTTCTGTTGATGGTCTGTACACATTCACCCATCCTTTCGGCTGTTCTCAGACGGGTGAGGATCATGCGCAGACAAGAAAACTTTTGGCATCCCTGGTTCGCCATCCCAATGCAGGCGCGGTATTGGTGCTGAGCCTGGGCTGTGAGAATCTGACCAAGGAGCAGTTTTTGACCGAACTGGGCGAATTTGACCCTGACCGGGTAAAATTCCTTACATGTCAGCAGACAGACGACGAAATGCGTGACGGCAGAACACTGTTAGAATCTTGCGCTGATTTTGCAAAGCAGTTTACACGGGAAGAGATTCCGGCTTCCGAACTGGTAATCGGCATGAAATGCGGCGGCTCGGACGGACTGTCCGGCATCACTGCAAATCCGGTGGTAGGTCGTTTTTCAGATATGCTCGTGTCACAGGGTGGCTCGACAGTCCTGACAGAAGTGCCAGAAATGTTTGGTGCAGAGGGCTTTTTGATGAACCGCTGTATCAATGAGGCAGTTTTCAACAAGGCGGTTGATATGATCAATGGCTTTAAGGCCTATTTTATCCGCCATAATGAGGTGGTCTATGACAATCCCAGTCCCGGCAACAAACAGGGCGGCATCACCACCTTGGAGGATAAGTCCTGTGGTTGTGTCCAAAAGGGCGGCACAGCTCCCATTATGGGTGTCATCGGTTACGGCGATGCTGTTACCGCAAAAGGCCTAAATATGCTCTACGGCCCGGGCAATGACCTGGTGTCTGCCACCGCGCTGACGGCGGCGGGCGCGCATATCATCCTGTTCACAACCGGTCGTGGTACGCCCTTTGGTGCACCGGCTCCCACAATGAAGCTGTCCACCAATACTCCCTTGGCCACAAAGAAGGCAAACTGGATCGACTTTAATGCAGGCCTGGTTGCGGATGGCATCAAAACCTTGGATCAGTCTGCTCAGGATCTGATGAATATGGTGCTGGGGGTTGCATCCGGCAAGCAGACACGTGCAGAAGAACGGGGCTTCCGTGAGATATCCATTTTCAAGGACGGCGTAATGCTGTAAAGATTGGCGATCCCCTCGATTGTAGGTTGTGATAAGTACAGAAACCCAAAAGGAGTTTTTTCTATGAAAAAGTTTATGGACAAGGACTTTTTGCTGAAGACCGAGGCGGCAAAGAAACTTTATTATGAGCATGCGGAAGGAATGCCGGTTATCGACTACCACTGCCATATCAATCCTATGGAGATTTATGAAGATAAACGCTACAACACCATTACGGAAGTGTGGCTGGGCGGCGATCACTATAAGTGGCGGGCTATGCGTTCCTGCGGTGTCGCAGAGCGATACATTACGGGAGATGCCACTCCTGCGGAGAAATTCCAGAAGTGGGCGGAAACCATTCCGCATCTAATAGGTAACCCTTTGTATCACTGGACGCATCTGGAACTGCAGCGCTATTTCGGCATTAACGAGCCTTTGAACGGCGAAAACGCCATGGAGATCTATGAGAAGTGTAATAAGATCCTCGCACAGCCGGATATGTCCGTCCGGGGCATTATCCGCAAATCCAATGTCAAACTGATCTGTACCACCGACGATCCGGTGGATGATTTGAAAGCTCACGAATTGCTGGCGGCTGATCCCACTGCGCCGGCTGTGGTGCTGCCCGCTTTTCGCCCCGATAAGGCGATGCGTGCTGATAAGGAGATTTTCCCCGCCTATGTTGCCCAGCTGGAGCAGGTGGTCGGCTATGCCATCAACACCGTAGCTGATATGCGCAAGGCGCTGAATGACCGGATCGCCTATTTTGCAGATCACGGCTGCTGCGTTTCTGACCACGCACTGGATTATTGCTTCTGCGTGGAGGCCGACGAGGCCGTTTTGGACGACATCTTTGCCCGGGCAAAGGCAGGTCAAGCAATCACCTGGGATGAGCAGCTGGCTTATCATACCGCGTTGCTGCTATCCGTGGGCAAGGAATATACCAAACGGGATTGGGTTACCCAATTCCACTTTGGCTGCTTGCGTGATAATTCCAAGACTATGTTCCGCAAGCTGGGACCCGATACCGGCTTTGATTCCATGAATGACGCTTCCAACGGTGTGGGTCTTTCCAAACTGTTGAACGCGCTGGAAGAGGCGGGCGCACTGGGGAAGACGATTCTGTATTCCTTGAATCCTGTAGACAATGGCATTATCGGCACGTTGATGGGTGCGTTCCAAGCCAATAGTGCTATCCCCGGAAAGATCCAGCAGGGATCTGCCTGGTGGTTCAACGACCATAAGACGGGCATGGAGGAGCAGATGAAGAGTCTGATGAGCGTAGGTGTCATTGGCACCTTCAACGGTATGCTGACCGACTCCCGCAGTTTCCTAAGCTACACCCGGCACGAATATTTCCGCAGAATACTTTGCAACCTGTTCGGTCAAATGGTGGAAGACGGCGAGTATCCTGCCGATTGGAACTACCTTGGCAAGATGGTGGAAAATATCAGCTATAACAATACGCTGCATTACTTCGGCTTTGACCGGTTTATAAAGTAAAAAAGATTCCCATAGCAGGAGAGCTTGTCGCTGCTACGGGGAAGATCTGTGGCACAAACGCGGCAGAAAACACAGGAATGTGTATTGAGAAAGAGGTTATTAGACATGGAAGAGCTTTGGATATCGTCTACAGTGGATGGAACAAAACAACCGTCGTTGTTTTTTAGCACACCGCAAAAGCGGCGTCCTCTTCTGGTGGGGCTTCATACATGGAGCTATGACCGCTTTAACCAAATGAAGAAATTACTGCCCCTGGCAGAGAAAAATGGCTGGAATCTTTTACTTCCGGAATTTCGGGGTGGTAATTTAAAAAGCAATCCTAACTGCACAGATGCCTGTGGTTCAGAGAAAGCAAAGCAGGATATTATCGATGCAGTGAACTATGTCAGACAACATTATGAAATCGATGAAAACAATATATTTTTGTTAGGCGCAAGTGGCGGTGGTCATATGGCACTGCTAATGGCTGCGTATGCTCCCACATTGTGGCGGGCAGTGGGTGCCTTTGTCCCGGTGGTGGACTTGTCTCGATGGCATGCAGAGAACCCGAAATACCGCGGGGAAATTGAGGCATGCTGCGGAGGCGCTCCCTCTGCCCAAACGGAAAAGTCGTATGCGTATCGCTCACCGATTTATTACGCATCGGAGATCGCAAAAGCAAATGTAAAGATCTTTACCGGCAAGTGGGATGAGATCATCCCTTGCCATCACGGACTAACCATGTATAACCGTATTTTTGAATTAAATCCGAAGGCGCGTGCTTACTTTGAAATGTTTGACGGTGGGCACGAAATGCCTATTGAAATGGCTGAGCAGTGGCTATGCTCACAACTCTCAGATACAGTGAAAAGCCTGGAAAATGTAACAGGATAAGTATAATTTAATCCAAAAAAGAAAGGAATTGAAACATATGAATGCACAAGAAATCAAGCAATTGGCATATCAGTGCGGCGCAGATCTTTGCGGCATTGCGTCCTTGGATCGTTTTGAGGGCGCACCTGCCAATATGGACCCTCGCTACATTATGCCCGAGGCAAAAAGCATGATCGTTATGGGTTTCCGGGTTATGCGTGGCTCTTTGCGTGGTATTGAGGAGGGAACTTTCTTCTCCAACTACTCTGCAATGGGCTATGGCGGCCTTACCTATACATATATTCCCATGACGGTTATCAATATGTGTCGGGTGATCGAGGATGAGGGTTATGAGGCAATCCCTCTGGGCCATCAGAGCGATTGGCGTGGCATTGATAACGACGGCAGAATAAGAGAGAATTATTCCAAACCGGTAGAGCCCGGCAAACCCCAGCCTGATATTATGCTGCACTTGCGAATTTGTGGCTACCTGGCCGGTCTGGGTGAAATTGGCTACAGTAAGATGCTGTTGACCCCCGAATTTGGTCCCAGACTGCGACTGGGTGTTATCCTTACAGAAATGGAACTGGAACCTGACCCGATCTATGATGGCCCCAAGCTGTGCAACAAGTGTAAGGCTTGTGTGCGGGAATGCCCCGGCAACGCAATCAGCGGAACCAAGACTGTGAAGGTCAATCTGGCCGGACACGAAGTCGAATGGGGCGAACTGGACTGTGATGCTTGCGATATTGCATTCCGCGGAGGCCAGTTGTGCGAGGATGGCGAGAAGGGCACTTATCAGGATGGTCGAGATGATGTGAAGCCCGGTTCTCATTCTCCTTTCTATTTCAAACCTTCCAATCTTTACAACACTGGACAGGCAGTTTGCGGTGCTAAGGGCTGTACCAGAGCCTGTATGGTCCAGTTGGAAAAGCGGGACGTATTGAAGAATAAATTTAAGAAGCCATTTAGAAGAAAGCCTCTGTGGAGCGTAGATTGGTCCGATTATGAGGCAAAAGAAGGCGGCAATCTGTCGGTCAGTGCTTTGGGTGCAATGTCTAAGGTTAAGCAGACTGAAAGCGAGGAAAGTGAACTTTCCAAGCAGCATAATAAAGAGGCGGACTAATAAAAAACCACACGGAGGCCCTAACGATGCTTAAATTGTCAGTAGGTTATCAAAATAGTGACCGTTTTTCCTTTGCATCACTCGTGGAGCAATATTCTGAGAGTATTGAAGAAGTGTATTTTCCTTGGGTAGATCAAGCCAGCGGCCGATCCATGATTGGCGGCTATGATGGCTATTTTGATTACAACCTGCAGAATACAATGGTTGATGAACTCAAGCGCATAAGAGCTCAGAACATTAAGCTGGACTTGCTGTTCAATGCCAATTGCTATGGGGAAGATGCCATCAGTGAAGTGTTGCGCGGACGTGTATGTTCGATTATTGATTTTCTTGGAGAGCAGGGGCTTTTACCTGATGTTGTCACCACGACATCGCCGGCTATTGCTCATATGGTAAAGGAAAATTACGGTGATATCGCGCTCAGAGCTTCCGTTAATATGCGCATTTCTTCCGTAAAAGGAATGCAGTATGTTGCGCACTTGTTTGATGACTACTGTGTTGCAAAAGAATGTAACCGTGACCTGGAACGGCTAAAACAGATGCGCCAATGGGCCACTGATAACGGCAAGAAGATCACTCTTCTTGCCAATAGTGGATGCATGCGGGATTGCAGCGGTCAAATTTTCCATGACAATATGGTTGCACACGAAGCGCAGATCGCAAAACAAAAAAATATTGATTTCCTTCCTTATATGTGTTGGACATATTTGAAAGAACGCAAAAATTTCCCCGCTGTTTTGCAAAATACATGGATCAGACCGGAAGATATTGACCGGTATGATGGGCTGGCAGACACAATAAAACTAGCCACAAGAGCCCATCATTTACCGGGAATGGTAATTGGGGCATATGCCAGAAGAAGATACTTTGGTAATCTTCTGGATTTGTTCGAGCCGGGCTTTGGCCCCGCATTTGAGCCGTATGCCATCGATAGTTCTAAGATCCCGGATGATTTTTGGAATGTTACCACGGCATGCAACAAGGCTTGTGAGCACTGCAACTATTGTAAAACAGTGTTGGATCAAACTCTGGTTTTGAATTTCTAAGGACAGTAAGAGGTTCGCCTCCGTCAATCCGTCGGCGGCAACGCTCGCCTGCGTTGCATTTAAATGGTTCAAATCTGTCCATTGTCCAAAACAAAAAGCCCACTCAATTGAGTGGGCTTTTGTGTTGGAGTTACTAGCAGATTTGTTTGCATTTTATTGCTTGTAGGTGTACAAGCAATAAAATAGATGTAGCCATCAGTGTTTGCACGGGTGTCAGCAACAGTCCACCGGACTGTTGCATTTGAGATCTTCAAATCTGCGCAGCCGAAAAAAGAAAAGACCACTCGAATGAGTGGTCTCTCTTTTTTGGAGCTGCTAGCCAGATTTGAACTGGCGACCTCATCCTTACCAAGGATGCGCTCTACCTGCTGAGCTATAGCAGCATTTGCTGACAGCTTTGCCATTATATCGCAGAGCGGTAAGGATGTCAAGTATTTTTTGAAAAAATAATGGTTTTTTGCGGAATTAGCGGTCGTGTTCCTGGGTAAAAGACAAGGTGTGTTCCATGTTGGCTTTCGGGAATCGCAAAAGCTGGCTGCTGTACAGTCCGCTTTTGCCGGAAAGGGTGAAACAGATTACACACATCAGCGCAAAGAGTCCTAAATTGGCAATACCAAACATTTCAATGCTGAGCATGATAGATGCCAAAGGACTGTTGGTAACACAGCAGAACAGTCCTACAAGGCACAGCGCGGCACAGATGCCTGGATCCATACCCAATAGCGTACCGGCAACACAGCCGAAGGTAGCGCCGATACAGAAAGTGGGTACGATCTCACCGCCTTTAAAGCCGGCAGCCAAGGTGACACCGGTGAACAGCAGCTTTAAAAGGAAGCTGTACCAGTCTGCCTTGCCGCCTACGGCGCTGAGCGCCATGTCCATACCTGCGCCGTTAAAACGCTGATCGCCTACGGCTAAGGTCAGCAGAGCAATCAGCAGACCGCCTGCGGCGATGCGGAGGAAATCGTTTTTGATCCACTTGTGGGCAACGTGCTCTGCTTTGTGCCAAAACCAGCACAGCAGGATGCCCAAGAGGGAGACGGCAACAGCCAGCAGCAGAAGCTTCCAGCTATTGCCCAAGGTCAGCGCCATGGCATTTTCCAAGGGAAACACTTCTGCGTGGACGCCAAGGATTGCGGAAATGCGGCTGGCGGTGTAAGCAGACAGAAATCCGGGCAGTAGCACGGGAGTGAACAACGAGCCGACAGCGGTGAATTCCAGTGTAAACAGACAAGCAGTGAGAGGTGTGCCGAACAGACCGGCAAATACGGCGCTCATACCGCAGACGATCAAGGCGCTGTGAGACTGCTTGTCCAGCTTGAACAGACGACCGATGGCGGATGCCACGGAACCGCCCAACTGCAGCGCAGCGCCTTCTCTGCCGGCACTGCCGCCAAACAAGTGTGTCAGGGCAGAGGCGATGAAGATACCCGGTGCAATCTTAGGGGTTACAGCGTGATCGTCCAGCACTGCTTCGATCATTTCGTTGGTGCCACGGTTGCTTTTCAGGCCTAAGAGCCGATAAAGTCCTACGCTGACTAAGCCGCCAATGGGCAACAGCCACACAAGCCATGTGTTTTGCAGCCGCATGCGGGTGACAAAGTGCAGCGCATGGTGAAATGCCGCGCCCAGCAGACCGCCGATACAGCCCATGAAGATGCCCAGCGCCAACCACTTCAAGAAGAAAAGAATATAGCTTTTTAATTGTTTCAATATTTGACCCATTATGTGGCCTCTCTTTTCTTTTTTCTACATCATACCATAATTTTTCGAAAAAACAAGTCGGGCACCCAAGCGGGTGCCCGATAGTTTTATTAAACTTCCTTGCTCTTGGTTGCGATCTCCAGCAGGCACTTGGAAATGAACTCTGCGGGAGTCATAGCGCCCAGATCGTCGCCCTTACGGGTACGGACGGAAACGGTGCCGTTTTCCATATCCCGGTCGCCAACGACCAGCATGTAGGGAACTTTCTGCAGCTGTGCTTCACGGATCTTGTAACCCAGCTTTTCGCTGCGGTAGTCGCCCTCGGCGTGGATGCCGGCAGCTTCCAACTGCTCCACCAGACCCTTGCAGTACTCGTGTGCACGGTCGGTGATGGGCATGACACGAACCTGCGTGGGCATCATCCACAGAGGCAGTGCGCCTGCGTAGCGCTCGATCAGGTATGCCAGCGTACGCTCGTAGCAGCCCAGGGAAGTACGGTGAATGATGTAGGGGGTCTTCTTCTGACCGTCTGCGTCTACATACTCCATGCCGAACTTCTGCGCCAGCAGCATGTCGATCTGAATGGTAACGATGGTGTCTTCCTTGCCAAAGACGTTCTTGTACTGGATATCCAGCTTAGGACCGTAGAAAGCAGCTTCGTCGATGCCGACTTCGTACTCCACGCCCAGATTGTCCAGAATCTCGCCCATGACGCGCTGTGCTTCTTCCCACTGCTGGGCAGTGCCTTCGTACTTAATGCCGGCGCGTGCAGGATCCCACTGGGAGAAACGGAAGGTACAGTTCTCCAGCATGCCAACGGTATCCAAAACGTACTTAGCCAGCTCCAGACAGCCACGGAATTCTTCTTCCAGCTGATCGGGGCGCAGTACTAGGTGACCCTCAGAAATGGTGAACTGGCGGACACGGATCAGACCGTGCATCTCGCCGGACTCTTCGTTACGGAACAGGGTAGAGGTCTCACCTAAACGCATAGGCAGGTCACGGTAGGAACGGGCACGGTTCAGGTAAACCTGATACTGGAAGGGGCAGGTCATAGGACGCAGAGCGAAGCACTCCTTGGTCTCGTCATCGGGATCGCCCAGAACGAACATGCCGTCACGGTAGTGGTCCCAGTGGCCGGAGATCTTATACAGATCGCTCTTAGCCATCAGAGGAGTCTTGGTCAGCAGATAGCCACGCTTCTGCTCCTCGTCCTCGATCCAACGCTGCAGGGTCTGAATGACACGTGCGCCCTTAGGCAGCAGAATAGGCAGACCCTGACCGATCTCTTCAACAGTAGTAAAGAACTCCAACTCACGACCCAGCTTGTTGTGGTCGCGCTTGAGAGCCTCAGCCTGCTTTTCCAGGTAAACATCCAGCTCTTCCTTGCTGGGGAAGCCGATGCCATAAATACGCTGCAGCATCTTGCGGTTGCTATCGCCACGCCAGTAAGCGCCGCAGGACTTGGTCAGCTTGAAGCCATTGTGCTTCACACGACCAGTATGATCCAGGTGAGGACCGGCGCACAGATCGGTGAAGTCGCCTTGGGTGTAGAAGCTGATAACTGCGTCTTCAGGCAGATCCTGAATCAGCTCAACCTTGTAGGGCTCGTTCAGAGATTCCATGTAAGCAATGGCTTCTGCGCGGGGCTTCTCGCTGCGCTCCAGACGGATGCGCTCCTTGCAGATCTTCTTCATCTCTGCTTCAATCTTCTCCAGATGCTCGGGGGTGAAGGAGAAGGGAGCATCAAAGTCGTAGTACCAGCCTTCGTCGATGGCAGGACCGATGGCAAGCTGTACCTCAGGCCACAGACGCTTTACAGCCTGCGCCATGATGTGGGAGCTGGTGTGCCAGTAGGTTTTGCGGTACTCGGGGTTTTCAAATGTGTACAGATTTTCTTCGGACATTTTGGTTTCCTCCTTTTTGATTACAGAGGCGGCAAATAAAAATACCCACCCCTGACATAATCAGGGGTGGGATACAATAATATATAGTATTCCACGGTTCCACCCTGGTTGCGGACAAGTCCGCCACTCATTGCACACTGTAACGGGTGTACCCGTGTGGCCATTTCCAACCACCGGCTCGGAAGTGGTATCGCACACAGCATCCTGCAGAGCCTTGCACCAACCGGCTCTTCTCTGGGCAGCTACTGTATCCGCATGTCTTCGTCTCAGCTTTTAACAAAAGAAATATAGCACAAAAATCCGTCTCTGTCAATGGGTGTCCTGGGTTGGGCGAAAAATAGGGGAGGGAGGAAAAAACTTTGTCCGCTGGCTGCCGACAACTGTATTTTTCTTAAAATACAGAGGAAAAATTTCCAAAAATTGGTTTACCATAATCAAAAATAAGGGAACATATACAGAAGTGACATAATTCTCCGTATTATGTCAACAAATGTAACCAAAT
>JAZRQF010000015.1:0-35718 GCA_045649605.1 Faecousia sp. | reverse complement strand
CCCCTTCGAGTCCACCAAATAAAAAGCACCCCGTGTGGGGTGCTTTTTATTATTGTACATCCTTGGGAATGTTCTTCATTGTCAGACTAATACGCTTGCGCTTTTCGTCCACATCCAAGACGGATACCTTTACGATATCGCCCACCTGCACAACCTCGGAGGGATGTTGCAGTTTGCGATTACACACTTGAGAAATGTGCACCAAGCCATCTTGATGAACGCCAATATCCACAAATACGCCAAAGTCAATAACATTACGCACCGTACCAGAAAGAACCATGCCGGGCTTCAAATCCTTCATTTCCAGCACATCGGTACGCAGAATCGGCGCAGGCAGATCATCACGGGGGTCACGACCGGGTTTCAGCAGTTCCTTAACCACATCTTCCAGCGTGGGCATACCGGCTCCGCAGGATTCTTCAGCACGTTCTGCGCCCAGCGCCTGGAATCTTGCCAGCAGTTCGTCCAGCTTACCTGCTGCAACGTCCTTTTTGGTATAGCCACAGAGCGCCAGCAGCTTTTCTGCCGCTTCGTAGGTTTCGGGATGGACACCGGTATTGTCAAAAATTTCCTTGCTCTCAGGCACACGCAGGAAGCCTGCGCACTGCTGATAAGCCTTAGGTCCAAGCTTAGGAACTTTTTTCAACTGGCTTCTAGTGGTGAATGCGCCGTTTTCTTCACGGTATGCTACCACATTTTTCGCCGTAGTGCTGTTAAGACCGGACACCTGCTCCAGCAGGCTTCTGGAAGCCGTGTTTACGTCTACGCCCACCGCATTAACGCAATCTTCCACAACACCGCCCAGTGCCTCGTCCAGCCGTTTCTGAGGCATGTCATGCTGATACTGTCCGACGCCGATGGCCTTGGGATCGATTTTTACCAGTTCTGCCAGCGGATCCTGCAAGCGACGGGCAATAGAAACTGCAGAACGCAAGTTTACATCGTAATCCGGGAACTCCTCTGCTGCCAGCTTAGATGCGGAATATACAGATGCGCCAGCTTCATTGACGATCATATAGCTGACACCTTGCAGTCCTTTGAGCATCTCCACCGTCATCGCTTCCGTTTCACGGGATGCTGTACCATTACCGATGGCAATATGTTGAACGCCCCATTTACGAATCATGGCGCTAAGAATCCGGATTGCTTCGTCCTTCTTGTGCTGGGAGAATGTGGGATAAACAACAGCAGTATCCAATACTCTACCGGTACCGTCAACAACAGCGACTTTACAGCCGTTTCTGTATCCGGGGTCTAAACCCATGGTAACAAAGCCTTTTACGGGTCTTTGCATCAGCAGAGGCTTCAAATTCAGGGCAAAGTTTCCGATTGCCGCTTCTGCTGCACGATCTGTTAACGCGCTACGCAGTTCACGCTCTGCACTAGGTGCAATCAGGCGGTTGTAAGCATCCTCCGCTGCTGCACGAACAAATGCAGATACATTCACTGTCGGCTTTAATGCGCAACGGCAAACCAATGCCTGGCCTTCTGTTCCGGGTAGCGTTACGGAGACCTTTAAAAATTCCTCTTTTTCGCCACGGTTGATCGCCAAAATCTGATGATTTTGCAAGCGGGAAACCGGCGCAGAGAAGCTATAATACAGACTGTAAACACTATCCTTTTCTGGATCTTCAGCGCTGACCGTAATCACAGCCTGGCGCTCCATTTTTTGACGCAGCGCCTTTCTGATATCTGCATCGTCAGAGATCATTTCCGCAATAATATCCGAAGCGCCTGCCAATGCATCTTCAAGGGTTTCCACACCCTTTTCGGGGTCAATGTAGTCCTGCGCCAACACAGCGGGGTCCTCCCCGTTTTGGGCAAAAATCGCCAGTGCCAGCGGCTCAAGTCCCTTTTCTTTCGCAACGGTAGCTCTAGTGCGACGCTTCTGTTTATAAGGACGGTACAGATCCTCCACTTCCGCTAAGGTTACAGCAGCATCAATGGCTGTGGACAGTTCCTCTGTCATTTTCCCTTGGGATTCAATGGAGTTGCGAACCTCATCTTTTCTTTCTGCCAAATTGCGCAAGTAATTCAATCTGGTTTCCAAGTTACGCAAACTGGTATCGTCCATAGCACCGTGCATTTCTTTACGATATCGGGCGATAAACGGAATCGTATTTCCCTCATCCAACAGAGAGATTACGTTTTCCACATACTGTAGTTTTTGTCCCAGCTCTTCAGCCAGCACTTCAGCAATTGCTTTCATGATTTTCTCCTTTGCCGTTGATACACAAAGTATATCACATTACAAGCAGTAATGTAAGTACATTTCTAAAAAATGCTTATATTAATATTTATTGACTTAAAGAATTTTGATTGATACAATAAAGAAAAAAGCTGGAGGTGCTACTATGAAGCGTATTATTACCATCAGTCGTGAGTTTGGCAGCGGCGGCCGCACAATCGGAAAACTGGTTGCCGAAAAGCTCAACATCCCGTTCTACGATAAGGAACTGGTCGATCAGATCGCATTAGAGTCCGGTTTCTCTCCCAACTTTATCGAAGAACACGGTGAACACGCACCGGGAAAGAGCCTCTTTGCCTATGCGTTTTCCCATCAGGGTGCACCCGGCATTATGAATGGCATGTCCACTTCTGATTTTCTGTGGCATATTCAATGCAATGTCATTTTGCAACTGGCTGACAAAGAGCCCTGCGTCATCATCGGTCGCAATGCAGATTACATACTGAAAGATCGCACTGACTGCCTGCATGCTTATATTCATGCAGATAACGAGTTCCGTGCAGACCGTATTGTGCGTCTTTACGGCGAGTCTGAGAAGTCACCTATCGCAAGACTGAACGAGAAAGACAAGCGCAGAAGTGTGAACTATCAGCACTACACCGGCCGCACATGGGGCGCACACGAAAACTACGATATCTGCCTGTGCAGCAGCACAATCGGCATTGAAACCTGCGCCGATATCATAGTAGACTTGGCAAGCAAATAAGCAATCCCCTCTAGCGTAAAGCTAGAGGGGATTTTATTATTCGTCTGCAATATGAATATTGACTCCGTTTACTTCCACATTCTCATCAGCGCAAATAAGGATATACTTCACGCCGCCAATAACGCGGGTTTCGATCAAGTCGCTACGAGCCGGATTTACTTTAATGGAAACGTCTGGCGTATTGATCTCAAATCGTTTGTTATCAATGATATTTTTGGGATGCAGCTCTGCTTCATAACCAAAGGCTTCGTCATATTCCACACTGAACTTAGCTGTATGCGCCTCCGAAACACCGCTGGAAACCAGCGCCGCCTTCACTTCTTCTTTAGAGATCAGAAGCGGTTCGGCACACTTACTCTCCTTATGTAACTCAATACACTGGCAGATCTGATCATGGACCGCCTGCATCACTTCCAGATTGCATTCCGTATCCAGCGTGTGCATAAGCAGCGCCTCAAAGGATTTCTTCTGCTCCTCCGCAGGCTTAGGTGCAGGTGTGTGGAAGATCGCATCTACAAAATTCTGCTGGCTGATCTTTGTGCTGTGGGTATACAAAAGCGCATTGTAAATGTTGGCTCTGCGATCATCAAAAGCAGGAAACAGAAAGCCGATCTCCGGTGCGCAAACCACTTGCGATACACCCTTATCATGGAATATCTTTTCCTCTGCAATATAGCTGAGACTGGGTTTTGTTTGCTTTACCGGGCAGACAGCGCACAACAGATAAGTATAAACCTCTCCGGATGCGTCATGCTGAACGGTGTCATCCTTGCTCTTGAACGGCACATCATAGCTTTCGCAGCCAATCAAAATCAAATAACTTTCATCGAATGCTACGCTTTCGATAATCTTGTGATAGAAGGCCATTCTAAGGTCATCATCTTGTAGCGCACAATTGCGCAGATCCATGAGCATTTTATGTTCAGAGCTGTCCGCAACCTGCGCTGTAGTGAAGTTAATATCGATTAAATTCTTGCCAATCGTACCGGACAATGCCCGCTTCATGACACCAAAATACTTTTCTGCCTCATTTTCAGACATCATGCCCGTGCTCTGCTTAAACGAGGAAACAATCTCCTTCTGTCCATTCACATAACAGCCGTAAATTGCTGTCATGTTGCTGCGATCTCTGCGCACTCGCCGGCGGATCTCACCAATTTCTCTATCGTTCATAGTACCCTCATTCTCTATATACGCCGGTGTAACACACCGGCGTAATGTTATTTAGTTATCCCAAAGGCAATTCCAATTCTGGATAAAATACTCAACGCCGGAATAGATCGTTGTTGCCACAATAACACCGATAATCACACCGTTAAGAATCGGAAATTGGGGAAATGCCATCATAATGCACAAACCGACCATCGTGCTGGCAGTTTTCACCTTGCCACTCCAGCCAGCTGCGATCACCTTACCCTTGCCGACTGCAATCAAGCGCAAACCGGTTACTGCAAATTCACGGGTCAAAACGATCACCAATGCCCATGCGGGGAAAATCTGCCATTCACAAAAAACAGTCATGGCGGCAATCGTCAGCAACTTATCTGCCAAAGGATCCAGGAACTTGCCGAAATCGCTGACCTGATTATATTTTCTGGCAATGTAGCCATCCACATAGTCAGTCAGACTTGCGAGGATAAAGATACCCAACGCAACCCACAGCGCCCAAGAACCTGCCAAGGTTTCACTGGCACCGGCAATATACATAAACACCATGAACACGGGGATTAATGCCATGCGGATCATGGAAATTTTGCTTGCAGTTGTCATTTTTATTCCTCCATCAAATAACCGGACAAATCGCCGTCAATCAAGCCGTCCACACAGATTCGGACAAATTCGCCTTCAACCAATGCTTCCTCAGAAGCAATCCAAACTCTGCCATCAATATCCGGAGAGTCAGCGTAAGTGCGTCCGTAAAACTGTTGGAACTCCTCATCAAAGCCGTCGACCAAAACTGTGAGTTCCTGTCCAATCATCTTTGCGTTGTAATCGTCCATAATACGTGACTGGATGGTTTCCACCATCTGAGCACGCTGCAATGCGATATCCGCATCAGGATGCTCCATTTCCGCTGCAGGCGTACCTTCTTCCGGCGAAAACGGGAATGCGCCAACACGCTCAAGCCGCATCTCTTTTAAGAATTCGCAAAGCTCTTCAAACTCCGATTCACCCTCACCGGGCAATCCGGTGATCACGCTGGTACGAAGCACCAATCCGGGAATCCGGCTGCGCAGTTTCTGGAACAGTTCTCTCAGGAATGCACCGTCACCACGTCTGTTCATCAGCTGCAAAATCTTACTGTTGCAGTGCTGAATCGGAATATCGAGATATTTGACGATCTTCGGTTCAGAAGCAATTACGTCGATCAGTTCATCATCAATTTCATCCGGGTAGACATAGTGAATACGGATCCACTCGAACCCTTCAATGGTGCAAAGTTGACGCAGAAGTTCCGGCAACAGTCTTTTGTGTCCCGGCAAATCTGTGCCGTAACGGCTGGTATCCTGGGCAACAACAAGCAGCTCCTTAACGCCGCTATCTGCCAGCAATCGTGCCTCGTACAGAACATCATCCATTTGACGACTGCGGAAACGGCCACGCAGATACGGAATAATGCAATAACTGCAGCGGTTGTCGCAACCCTCGGCAATCTTAATATAGGCATAATGCTCCGGGGTGGTTAAAATTCTGCCGGTCTCCATTTCGGGTGCATCAATAGACCCAAAATCAGAAACGCCATTGCCTGCCAAAAGCTGGTCAATTGCAGGTACGATCTCGGTATAGCTGCCGGTTCCCAAAATGCCATCCACTTCAGGAAGCTCCTGCAGAATCTGGTCTTGATAACGCTGAGATAGGCAACCAGTTACAAGAATTTTTCCAACCAAGCCCTCGTCTTTCAATTGCCCAACCTGCAAAATATGATCAATGGCTTCCGACTTAGCAGAATCAATAAAGCCGCAAGTATTAATTACCACAACGTCCGCACCAACCACGTCAGGCTGCACGGTATGCCCTGCTTCCTGAACACGATACATCATGCGTTCGCAATCCACCTGATTCTTTGCGCAACCAAGGGAGATAAATCCGATATTTGCCATGTTATTCCTCCGGGAATTCATCTGTATCTAATTCCATCATTTCCAAGCCTTTGCGGATCTCGCCGTAACTGTGACCCCTGCGAATAAGCGCATCCATTACCCGATGGAGCTGCCGGTCGTCCCAGTTTTCGCCAAGACGATCCCGCAAAAATGCCACAATAGCATCTGTCTGCTCCGGGTAATTATCAAGCACTTCTTCCCAGCAAGCCTGCGGAATTTGCTTTTGATACAACATTTGTTTTGCACGGGAACGACCGTATCCTTTTTGGATACAGCGCTGAACAATCATCTCAGCGGTCTTCCTATCGTCCACCAGATTCATGTCAGACATCCATTGTACTGCGTCTTTCGCCTTTTTAGGGTCTTCCCCTTTATGTATCAAGCGCTGCTCCAAATCCCGTTTGGAGACATTAGATGCCGCAACGATACGTACTGCCCGCATTTTGGCCGACATTGCAGCAGCCGCGTCGGACAGTCGTGTGTATTCCTCTTCGGACAGTTCCCGACCAGGATACACACTAAAATCCTGTACAGTCTGACGGTATAGACGCATGGTCACACCATCATCAAAACGCACAGTGTACCTCCCAGCCCGATCCGGCTGGGAGGACACAAAATCAATCCTCATCATTAAAATCGTCTGCGCTAATAGCGATGGGTCTTTCTGCAGCTCTTGCAGGCTCTCTGGTTGCGTTATTCTGAATCAGATTTGCACGCACCTGCTCCTCAACAGTTTCGGCAATATCGGGATTGGCCTGCAGGAATGCCTTTACGCTATCCTTACCCTGACCAATGCGCTCATCGCCCATGCTGAACCAGCTGCCGCTCTTCTGGATAACTTCCATCTGAACAGCCAAATCAACCAATTCGCCCCATTTGCTAATACCCTGGCCATACATGATATCGAAGTGTGCCTCACGGAAAGGAGGTGCAACCTTGTTCTTGACGACCTTAACACGTGTCTTGTTGCCAACCACGTTGCCGCCTTCCTTGATCGCCTCTACACGGCGAACATCCAGACGGACGGAAGAATAGAACTTCAGCGCATTACCGCCGGTTGTGGTCTCAGGGTTGCCGTACATAACGCCAATCTTCATACGCAACTGGTTGATGAAAATAACAACGCAGTTGGTCTTAGAGATGGTGCCTGCCAGCTTACGCAGTGCCTGAGACATCAGTCTAGCCTGCAAGCCGACAAAGGTGTCACCCATTTCGCCTTCGATTTCCTGCTTAGGTACCAGTGCTGCAACGGAGTCAACAACGACTGCATCCACTGCGCCGGAGCGCACCAATGCATCGGTGATCTCCAATGCCTGCTCACCGGTATCCGGCTGAGAAACCAGCATATTATCTGTATCAACGCCCAAAGCAGCGGCATAGACGGGGTCCAGTGCATGTTCTGCATCCACGAAAGCAACCTCGCCGCCCATCTTCTGTGCTTCAGCCAGAATGTGCAGAGCCAAAGTTGTCTTACCGGAAGATTCCGGTCCGGAAATCTCAATAATTCGACCCTTGGGAACACCGCCAATACCCAGCGCAGCATCCAATGCCAAAGAGCCGGTAGGAATTGCATCCACATTCATTTCGGGACGATCGCCCAAACGCATAACGGTACCCTTGCCAAAATTCTTCTCGATCTGTGCCAGCGCAGTTTGCAGCGCCTTCTTCTTGTCAGTTGCGGGGGTAGGAGCATCATAAATTGTCTTTTTCGTAGCCATGTTAAACATCCTTCCTGCGATATTGTGCAAGTACCGCTCTTTCTCTGTCATTATAATCTCTGGAACGTTCCAGAATGGTATACCCGTTATCCTCTAAAATCTGACACACAGCATCTCCCTGCCCCATGCCAAACTCAAAACACATAAAGCCATCCGGCTTTAACGCTTGTGTGTAATTGTGTACAATCGCACGATAAAAGTCCAGTCCGTCCGTTCCACCGTGGAGCGCCAGATGCGGTTCGTAGTTCTTTACGCTTTCCGGCAACTGCTCCATTTCTTCCGTTGTAATATAGGGCGGATTGGAAACGATCATATCAAATTTCCCAAGAAATTTTGCAGGTTCTCCCAGTGCATCAGCACATACGCAGGATACCCGACCGGTTAACTTCTGAGAAGTAATATTCTTTTTTGCTACTGCAATTGCTTCCTTGGAAATATCTGCCAATGTTACACGGGCATCTTTAATTCTGTGGGCAATTGCCAAACCAATACAACCGGAGCCTGTGCAAAGATCCAAAATTCTCGGTGTGCTGTCTAAAAAGAGCGCTTTTTTAATTGCCAAATCGGTTACCGCACAGGTATCATCCCTGGGAATTAAAACATCTTGGCACACATGAAGTGTCATACCATAAAAATCCCACTCACCCAGCACATAAGCCAGAGGCTCACCTGCCATGACACGAGCAACTGTCTGTTCCATTTCGTTGCAGACATCCTGAGATGCATACATTTCCAGGTCCGCAAGAAGTTTTTCCTGGGTTTTTCCGGTAATATGGCACAGTAGATTTCTTGCCAACAAACCGGCTGTGTGCTTGTCCTCATTGGCTGAGAACGCCCGACGCGCTTCTAAATATAGCTGCGATAACTTTTTTACCACCGGTCGTCACCCTCTTGCTCGGGAAGCACCGCTTTCAGCGATGCAATACCTACCTCGATCATACCATCATCCGGCTCGTTGGTGGTAAAATTCTGAAACCACATACCCGGTACTGTCAGCAATCTGGTAAATACATTGTCATAACGACCTACAAGACGATTGATCTCATAGCTAACAGACACTACCAACGGCAGCAAAAGAAGCTTAAGCACTACCATGATCACTCTGTAGAGCGCACTTCCCTCCAAGGCTGCCAGTCCCGGAATGACCGTAAGCAGTATGGTCGAAGCCACGGAAAAAACGAGAATAGAGAGAATCAAGACAACCAGCAAAAAGCTTGTACCGCATCTAGGGTGCATTCTTGACTGTTTTCTTACATTCTCCACCGTCAATTCCAAACCAGCTTCGTAACAACGGATCGTTTTGTGTTCTGCGCCATGGTAGGAAAATACACGCTTCATTTCCCCAATGCGGGAAACAACGATCATATATCCCAAGAAAATCAGAATGCGAATCAGGCCTTCGACCAAGTTCTGAAGCAAGTTGTTAGGAATCCATTTGCTGAAAAATCCACCGATGATAATCGGAATAATAAAGAACAGCAAAATAGACATGCCCATTCCTAAAGCTACCGCTGAGCCAACCAAATAATTTTGGAACTTCTTATCTCCCAGCTTCTTTTCCAACCACTGGTCGAATTTGGAAGGTTCTGTCACTGTCTCATCGGGAGACAAGTCTGCCGAACGCATCAGTGCTTTAACACCGGTCACCTGAGAGTCAAAGAAGTTAACTGCGCCACGGATAAAGGGCCATGTCAATACAGATCCTTTAGGGCGAACCTTACGAGGCGTCGTTTCTACGTGCAGGCCATCCTTACCTCGGGTAACGATAGCATCCAATTTGGGACCACGCATCATGATACCTTCGATCAACGCCTGACCGCCGATCATCGTCTTAAATTTTTCTTCTGTTTGTCTGTTTGCCGACATAATTATTACATCCTTACTGTGTAGCAGGTATTTCTATGGTTACCAAAGTACCGCCGCTGGTTGCGTTCTCCAGCGTCAGCTTACCGCCATGCATCTGCACAATTTCATCACAAACCGCCAGTCCGATACCGGAGCCTCTGGCTTTTGAGCTGCCTTTGTAGAATCTCTTTTTTACCAACGGCAATTCGTCTTCCGGAATACCCGGGCCATAGTCCCGGATTTTCACAATGACCATCTCATCAGCATATGTGATCATCGCTTCTATCCGTTTGCCGTCTGTGCCATGCTTGGCGGCATTATCTAAAATATTCAGGAACACCTGGCGCAACCGCTTAGGATCGCAGGAAATTTCCGGAATGTCATCGTCGTTCTCAAGATATATCAGTCGCAAGCCATCCTGCGCCAAACGTCCGCTGTACATGTAGACCACGTCTTCAAATTCCGACCGAATGTCCGTCAGTTCCATATTCAGAGTCAATCGGCCATCTTGAATGCGTGTGAAGTCCAGCAGTTCCAGAACCATTTCCGTAAGACGTCCGGCTTCCTTGTGAATGATCTTCATACCACGACGTGTATTGACGTCCAAATCATCACTGCTGAGCAACGTCTCGCTCCATCCGGTAATCGCCGTTAGGGGTGTACGCAGCTCATGGGACAACGAAGAAATGAACTCGGATTGCATTTTCTCATTTTGATTGATCTTAATTGACATTTCGTTGATCGTTTCTGCCAATTCACCGATCTCATCATCGTATTTCGTCTCGATTTGGATGCCATAACTGCCATTGGCAATTTTCTTAGCCTTTTCGATAATAGCGGTCAACGGCACCAAAATGGAATGGATATAGTAGTTACTACTAATCAGCACAATTACGATTACAACCGCAAACGCCAGCAGTGAAAGCATCGCAATATAGCCGATTTGCATATCCATCACGCGGGTAGATGTTACATATCGCAACACGCCGATCACTTCACCATTGCTGTAAATCATCGGGCTGGAAACCGCAATAATTCTTTCCCCTGTCTGCGGATTGGGGCCGATATGTTTTGCGATTTCTCGTGTGCTAATTGCTTCGCTAATGTCCGAAGTTGTAGGAGAATGTCCTGCCCAACTGCCGTGAGAAGATGCCACGATTCTCCCCTGGGCATTGATAAACTGCAATTCCAGGTCATTTTTGTCTTCAAACGTTTGCGCATACGTTATGCAAGACTGATAGTACTGATTATAGCTCTGATTCAAATAATCAGCAAAAAATTCTGTAGTTGTACGGGCACGGTATCGCATATCAGATTCCATAGTGGAATAGTAGTATGCCGCAAACACCGCAGTAATGGTCATAACACAAACCAAGCCCAACGCACAGACGATACTAAGTGAATTAACGAGCCAACGTCTGCGAAGGCCTTTGATCTTAAATACTGTTTTGCCCGCTTTTTTATTTAAGCGCCCCATTTATAACCAAAACCCCAAACTGTTGTAATATAGCTAGGTGTTGTTGCATCGTCCTCAATCTTAATGCGAAGGCGGCGGATATTAACGTCCACAATCTTCAATTCACCTTCGTAATCACGACCCCAGACTGCAGAAAGAATCTCTTCACGGGATAACGCTCTTCCGGGATTCTGCATAAAGAGTTTCAGAATAGAATACTCAACCTGCGTCAGGCGAATTCTGGTTCCGGATTTCTCCAAAGTGTGGTTTTTTGTATTCATAACAAAAGGACCTTGCGCAAGAAGTTCGCTATCGCCGTTGCCATCACCACCAAGGCGACGGTACAACGCATCCACACGAGCAGTCAACTCTGCAGGAGAAAACGGCTTTGTCACATAATCATCCGCACCGGTCATCAAACCGGTAACTTTGTCCATCTCCTGCGTACGTGCCGTCAGCATGATAATACCGATCTGCTTGTTGTTAGCACGAATTCGACGGCAAACTTCAAAACCGTCAATATCGGGAAGCATAATATCCGAAATAGCAACACCGATATCCGGATTTAAACGCAGCATATCCAATGCTTCCTGACCGGTTCCTGCTTCGATGGTGTGGTAACCTGCACGCTTCAGATTAATAACCACAAAGCTTCTGATATTGACTTCATCCTCAAGAATTAAAACCTTTTTCATGTTCCAATACCTCTTATGTTTCTCCCGTCTTCCAGTCGTGCTGGATCAAACGGAAACTATATGTAACGCTCTCTTGCGTAAATCCGTATTCCTCTGCGAATTCTTCCAAATGCGCTGAGTATACAACCGTATCTGTCTTGTATACCACAAAGCGATCGTCAGACAAGCCTTGGCTGTCGCGGCTCTGTCCGGTAAGGGCATACAACGTCAAAACTTTTTGTGCTGTTTCATATGTTTCATCCCAAATGAAGAATTCATACATATATCCGGTATTGCGGACTGTGAGATGCTGTGCCCAATCGCTTTGTAGCTGCAAGTACCAGCCACCAACAAAATTGTGGTACGTATGCATCTTTATAACCTCGGAACCATCCGGAGTCATGGCATACCAGCGAATCAATTGCTGGGTATCCACGGATGTCATATCTTCCAGGGGTTTCATAGGAATCAGATACGGAAGCTCGACTTCTGTATCATTATCGATGTCGTCAGCATACACATAATAGTTGCGCATGGTCTTGACATTGGTGCCGGAATCATTGGAAAATGCCACATTTTTAAGTGCGCCATCCACAATTGAAAACACATCCGTTACCAGCGCAGCATCCTCAACAGCGCAGGCCGTATATACGGCTGTTTTACCGCCATCCAGCTTACCTACGAGCACACGTTTCAGCTTGTCCACCGGTTGAGACATGTTCACCTCATTGTAGCGTTCCATAGCGCCGCTTTTCATGCTGTAAACTTCTGCAACACCATTATCCGTATCTGTTTGACCCGGACGCATCAGGAACAATTCAACAAGATTATCCCCATCAAAATCCGTTGTTAAAAACTTACTGTAGTTAACCGTTGCCAGCTGCTCCAATTCTCCGTTGGAGAACGTATACACAGAAGCGGAGCGGATCACCTGATCACTAAGCTGGCGACCGACAACGATCTCAACACCGGGACGCTTGTCCATGTCAACATACTCAACCATATCAAAGAACGAGCCGTTACACTCTACCGTATCGGTGTTGACAAACGTACCATCCACATCACGGAACACAAGGATTCGCAGAGGTCTGTCCTCCGTACTCTTTGCAAACAGCAAATACTCTTGTATTCCGTCACCGTCTAAATCTGCCATCTGTACGGTTTGCTGATTTTCTCCAGCCAACGGCGCACAGTAGGTCAATCCGGAAATCGCCGTGTCAATTGCCGATTGTAAATCATTGTACGCATCCGACCGCTTCGGCAAGCGGTACATTTCATCTACTGTAAGCATGCAGCCGGTCATTAAAAGGACTGCTGCGCACAGCATAATTATTAACAAAGCTCTCTTTTTCATGGCAGCACCCCCATCAATTTATTGTAGCATATTACATAGGAAAAGCAATGTTATTTCAAAATAACATTCTCTCTGCCCAGAACATCAATCAGCTCATTGACCATGCGTTCATCCAACGCACAGCGGCTTCCCCTGCGTTGCTTGGTATCGGCAAAATAGACCACAACACCGGCAGAACCTGGGAACATATTTAGAATCGCGCGAATCTTAGAAAACAGCGGACCTTCTTCCGTAGGTAAACGCAGATACAAAGTTGAATAATTCGCAAGCTCTGCAGAATTAATATCTACGCCCTTTTCAAAATCAGACATCGGTCGTGCACGGTTAATAACGATCTGCGGATCTTTATCATCGCGCATGGAAAGACGTCCGGTGACTACCATCGGTGCGTTTTCCTGAATATAACCACCATACTGGGTCAAAACATTGGAAAATGCCAGCATTTCAATTACACCGGTGTCATCCTCTAAGGTAACATAGGCCATCATGCTGTTGTTGCGGGTTGTCTTCATTTTCAGAGACTGCACAACACCTGCAACGCTGCCGATTTGGTCGTCCTGATAACGGCTTTCCTCATCCAACAGCGATGCAATGCTAACCACATGCGTACCTTTTAACAAATGACGGTATTCATCCATAGGATGACCGGATAGATAGATGCCGGTTGTTTCCTTTTCCATAAGCATCAAGTCAGCCTTCTTCATTTCAGGCAACTTGGGGATCGGAATTGCCGCCGCTTTGTCGTCCTCCTCAACAAGAGAAAACAGACCCATCTGTCCAACAATATTTTTCTTTCTGGACGCGGCAATACTGTCCATCATGGTATCATAAACCGCCAACAGTTCGCTGCGATGATACCCAAAACAATCCATTGCGCCGCACTTGATGAAGTTCTCAACCGCCCGCTTGTTCAGTTCGTTTTCGCCCATTCTCTGAATGAAATCTTCCAAAGAACGGAACGGACCGCCTTCATTACGCTTGGCAACCATACTGCGGATCAAGCCACGACCAACATTTTTTACTGCGCCAAGTCCAAAACGGATTGCATCGCCCTCAACGGTAAAAGGATCATCCGAATGGTTAATATCCGGAGGCAGTGTTTCGATTCCCAGTTCCTTACATTCTGCAATATAACCGGAAACTTTAATGGCAGAATCCAACACAGAGGTCATCAATGCAGCCATATACTGTTTCGGATAATGGCATTTCAAATATGCAGTCTGGTAAGAAACAACTGCATAACAAACCGCATGGGCCTTATTGAAGGCATAGTTTGCAAACTCGACGATTTCATCGTAGATAGACTGTGCAGCAGCTTCTGATACGCCGTTTGCGATTGCGCCGGGAATTCCCTGCTCCGCATCGCCGTACACAAAGACTTTACGCTCAGCCTCAATGACTTTCATTTTCTTCTTTGAAATCGCTCTTCGAATATTATCCGCCTGACCCATGGTGTAACCACCTAAGGAACGCAAAATCTCAATAACCTGCTCCTGATAAACGATACAGCCGTATGTAACGCGAAGAATCGGCTCCAGGTGCGGTGTCTTATAAGTAATCTTGCGAGGGTCTAACTTATTGGCAATAAACTTGGGAATCGAATCCATGGGACCCGGACGGTACAGCGCAACAATAGCCGTCATATCTTCGATAGATGTGGGTTTCATGTTAACGCAGACACCGGTGATACCGGCAGATTCTAACTGGAAAACACCCTGGGTCTTGCCTTCTGCCAACATGGCAAATGTCTCAGGGTCATCATCCGGCACAGCATCGATGGAAAATTCCGGATTAAACTGTCTGATCTGCCGTTGGGCATCCTCGATAACCGACAAGTTTCTCAGTCCCAAGAAGTCCATTTTCAGAAGGCCAAGCTCTTCGATGGTTGTCATGGGATATTGGGTAACGATTGTCTCATCGTTGCAGGAAAGCGGAACGTAGTTGCTAACCGGTTCAGCCGTAATGACGACACCAGCAGCGTGCGTAGATGTGTTACGCGGCATACCCTCCAAGCTCATAGCGGTGTCGATCAATGTGCGCACACGCTCATTGGAATCGTACATTTCCTTCAGCTTGGGTGAGATATTCAGTGCATCTTTCAATGTCAGATGCAGCGGCGTTGTAGGCACCAGCTTTGCAACCACATCGGTTTCTGCGTACGTAAAGTTCAGCGCACGACCTACATCACGAATCGCACCGCGCGCCGCCATTGTACCAAAGGTAACAATCTGCGCCACATGGTCTGCACCGTATTTTCTCGTGACGTAGTCAATAACTTCTCCACGGCGTTCCTGACAGAAGTCCGTATCGAAATCGGGCATACTGATTCTTTCCGGGTTTAAGAATCGCTCAAAGATGAGCGAGTATTTCATGGGATCCACTTCCGTAATGTGCATGCAGTATGCAACAATAGAAGCTGCACCGGAACCACGACCGGGACCTACCGGAATACCGTTTTCCTTGGCATAACGGATAAAATCCCATACAATTAGGTAGTAATTAACGTATCCCATACGGCTGATAACGCCGATCTCGTACTCAAGACGATCTACATACTCTGCCGGCGCATCGGGATAACGTTCTGCAAAACCATCAGAACACAATTTCCGGAAATACGCCTCGTTTGTATATCCTTCCGGAACAGGGAAAGACGGCAGATGATAATTATGGAACTCAAATTCCAGATTGCAGCGATCTGCAATTTTTGCCGTATTTTCAAACGCTTCGTCGCAATTGGGGAAGAGTTTACGCAGTTCTTCTTCGCTCTTGAGATAAAATTCATCGGTCTGGAATTTCATGCGGTTGGGATCTTCAATGGTTTTGCCCGTCTGAACACACAGCAAAACATCCTGCATTTTGGCATCCTCACGGCGCAAATAATGCGCATCGTTGGTAACAACCAAAGGAAGGCCTGTTTCCCGGGAAATACGCATAATTCCCTGATTTACAAACCGTTGTTCCTCGATGCCGTGATCCTGCAGTTCCAGATAGAAGTGATCCTCACCAAAAATATCTGCCAAACGCAAAGCATACTCTTTCGCACTTTCATACTCTTCTTCAAGCAGTTTTTGGGGAATCACACCGGCAAGACATGCGCTTAGTGCAATCAAGCCCTCATGGTGCGCCTGCAACAGCTCAAGATCCACTCTGGGCTTATTGTAAAAACCATGCAAAAAAGCTTCCGATACCAGATGACACAGATTTTCATAACCGACTCTGTCTTTGCATAACAAAACCAGGTGATACGCCTCATTATCAACGCCGTGAACATGGTCGTCCATTCTGCGGGGCGCAACATATACTTCGCAGCCAATAATCGGCTTAATACCGGCAGCTTTCGCAGCCTTATAAAAATCAATGCAGCCATACATTACACCGTGATCTGTAAGCGCAATGGCCGTTTGGCCTATTTCCTTCACACGGTCCATCATGCCATCGATCCGGCATGCGCCGTCTAAAAGGCTATATTCTGAGTGGACATGCAGATGTACAAAACTCATTACAACGACTCCTTCGCCATCAGTACCAATTTTTTTAATCTATGATTCATGGCCGGCTTGGTGATCGGGGGTTCCATCATAGCAGCAAGCTCCGTCAGAGAGGCTTCCGGGTTTGCTTCTCTGGCAAGCGCAGCCTGCCGCAGTTTGGGAGGTAATTCTTCCAAACATTTCTTCTTGCGTAAAACACGGATCGCCGAAAGCTGCTCTTGTGCAGCCTCAACAACCTTGGATGTATTGGCATCATCGCAATTACAGCGACGATTGACGTTATTGCTTAACTCTTTCTCAAGGCGAGCCTCCATAATGCCCATAGACGCAACCGGTGCGCCCAAAAGGGTTAGGAAATCCGATATCTGCTCGCTCTGCTTTATGTATAAAACCTGTCCACCGCTGCGCTGTGCGGATTTGGGATAAAAACCAAGCATCTCTTGGATGAGCGTATGACCTTCTCTTGAGACACTGTGATGGGTCGTAGCCAACTCCAAATGATAAGCTTTTACCGGGTCAGTAACAGAACCGCCTGCCAAAAAAGCACCACGAAGGAAGGATGTTTTACAACAATCTTCCTCAACAACCGCTAAATTGATATGCAGCGACAGTGTCTGACCGGGGTCAAAGCCATAGGTATGCATAATTGTTTCGATCTTGTCCGCTTGCGTAATTTGGAAGGTCATCTTTCCCGTTGCATCCGGTTCAGGAAGAACATCAAACGCAATACCGAATGCTCTTTTAAACAGCCGTGGGAGAAGTTGCGCAAACTCCCGGCTTTCTGTAATAATTTTGATTCCATCTGCCGCAAAGCTATTACAGAATAGCAGAATTCCAAAACACTCTGCACAAGCACAGCAAGTTTTTTGCGGAATGCAACGGCAAATCTCCGCCTTTGCATTACCAGAAAAGGAAACTGCCATTGCATCTCACCTCTTTACCAAATTCGTACTTCCGGTTCCAAACGGATTCCGGATTTTTCAAAAACAATATCAGACACACGCACTAATAATTCTTTGACTTGTTCAGCATTCGCATTTCCCAAGTTAACCACAAAACCTGCATGCTTCTCAGATACTGCAGCTCCGCCAATCTGAAAACCTTTCAAGCCTGCTTGATCAATTAACGCAGCTGCATATCCACCTACCGGGCGCTTAAACGCGGAACCTGCAGAAGGATAATCCAACGGCTGTGATGTCTTTCTTTTCTGGAGGAGTTCCTGCATCAGACCACGAACTTCAGCCTCGGGTTTCTCCTCCAAACGGAATACTGCAGACAGTACAATGCCGCCCTCATCTTCCAGTCGGCTATGCCGGTAGGAAAACTGCATTTCCTCTGCAGTTAAAGTGACCTGCGTACCGTCCATTTTCATAATATCAACAGATTCGCACACCTGCGAGATCTCGCCGCCATAAGCGCCGGCATTCATATACACACCGCCGCCAACCGTGCCGGGAATTCCGTGGGCAAACTCCAGTCCGCCCAACCCCTGACCTGCCGCAAAAACAGCTGCACGCGCCATGGTAACGCCAGCTGCAACACGAATGCGAACATCGTCAATGCGTTCAAGTCCATCCATGCAATCTTTCAAACAGATCACAAGACTGTCAAGACCGGCATCCGGTGCCAGAATATTGGTTCCTGCTCCAAGTATAAAGGGTTTGCAGTCCAACAAATTGGACACTTGTAAAATTTTAGACAACTCATCCGCATTTTTAGGAAAAGCCATAACCGTGGCAGGACCACCAATACGGAAAGATGTGTGCTTGGATAACGGCTCGTCCAGCCGCAATTCTACATTGGAAAGTAATGTTGTAATTTTTTGTTGTAAAGCACGCATTCCCACAATAAACGCCTCCGGGTGTATGATTGTATATACTATATCATAATAAGCGAAAATATGCAATTGTTACAAACAGTAATTTTCTGTAACTGGCAGAAAAAACTGCCGTGCCAATATCATGACACAGCAGTTTTGAATTTATTGCAAATGCTACAAAAAAGACACCCGGCACAATTGTACCGGGTGCGCAATTTTTATTACTTTTCCAGGATCTCCAGCAGCTCCATGGGGCAAGCCTTTACACAGATGCCGCAGGCGATGCACTTTGTGGTTGTGCCGCCCTCGGGAGCGACCATAACCTTCATGGGGCATACCTCTGCGCACTTACCGCAGGAAGTGCAGAGCTTCTTATTGATCATGTACACACCGGTCTTGGGATTCTGGGTAATCGCACCAGCCTCACAAACCTTTGCGCACTTACCGCACTGGATGCAGGTCATAGGCTTTGCGCCGCTGCCCTTTGCAACGATTTTAATGCAGGACAAATCCTCATTAAATTCTTTGTAAAAAGCAACAGAACATGCACGCACACATTCCAAGCATGCCATGCACTCAACATTTTTCTTAACAGCGAGTCTTTTCATGGTAAGGTATCCCCTTCATAAAATTTTGTTTTCCCCATTATAATAGAAAAAACAATAAATAGCAATGCTATTTTTAAAAGTTTTAAAAAATAATGCTGTTTTAAAGCGAATTTTGGCTTGTTTTTCCTGATTAATTGCAGCAATCAAAGCCATACTACTGATGTATTCTAATCATTTAGGAGGATTCATATGAAAAAACTGTGTATCAGCATCCTTGGGCTGGTTCTTGCATTTTCTTTGGCCGCATGCGGTTGCAGCCGTACCGAAACGCCTGCACCGTCCACAACCCCTTCCACCGCAGCGCCTACAGTTCCTGTAATTCCGAGCACAACACCTTCCATGCCCGAGCCCACATTTGATACAAACATCCCCGATCCCAGCGTTGACACCAGCATGCCGGATGCATCCGGTGAGACCGGTGATGCCGCAGCAAGATCTCAGCACACAATGCACTAATACCGGGGCCAAAGCCCCGGTACATAAGTCATAAAATTGTTAGATAACGCAACAGATTCTTCTTTGCCCGCTCCACAGCCGCAACAGCCTGATCTACGTAATCGGATCCATCTGTCTCATTTTCACGCCATGCTGCCGTAATGCTAATGCCTGCACATGCCGCCGCACCGCGACCCAGTTCATCAAAAGCATAGCTACAGTTCTTTGCGTTGCTGTTCGGATAGTCATATCCATCCAACAGCATAAACAGATTCTTATATTTGGAACGCAAACTGCGCAAACTGTCGGCAGATGCAGCTGCTGCCATGATTGCCAATTGAGAATATCCGGATTTGCCAACCAACGCACCGGTATAACGATTGACAATATCCGCATTTGCCATATGTACCAATCGACCGCCAGTCAACAAGTCCTGCAATTCTGTTGCAGATTTATTGGATGTGCGGATTACTACGAACAGATCCTTGCCACTTTCTTTCAGCAGAGAAACATAGGGGCGGAATCCGTCACTGCCGATATAAGAGGACAAAATCAATCCGTCGAAATCCCACCGGCATTCCCGGCTCAGAAGCATATCTGCTGCCGCAGCCGCACTTTGGGCGGATAACGCCTGTACACCGTCTAAGAAGATATAATACCCCTGCCCTCTTGCCGCACACAGAAGCTCTTCCAATACAGTCATACCCTCTGCGCCAAAAACTGCAAAAGCATTAAAATCAAAGCGAACTGCCGGAACTAGGTTTTTTAAGCCAACCAAAAGGTTTTTGCTGAACGCAAGATATGCGCCCATAAACGATTCTTCCGCATTGCGTATATGATCCGGGATATGTTCAGAACACACAGAAAAATCAACAACCAGCGGCGTTTTCAGTTTTCTGATTTTCTCTTGGAGTTTATCGACAGACATACGAGCACCTCCGCTTTTTTCTATATTATACCACAAGTTTTACATTGTGAAAAGAGAAACCTTTCCTCGTGTGATTTTTTTCTGGGCGGACATACTAATAATACCCCAAACAATCGGGGCAAAAGGAGGATTGAAAATGAGCGTTAAAGGATGGGCAGTCACATTGGGCGTTGGCGCGGCCGCAGGTGCCGTTGGCATCTTGATGATGTCCCGTAATAATCCAACGCGGCGATTAGCCGCACAAGCTGCAAACAAAGTAGAAGATGCAGCTTGGAAGGTTTCAGACAAGTTAATTGAGAAATTTGATATGTAAATAACCGGGAGGCATTGCCTCCCGGTTATTATTTGCCATTAATAAGAATGCGGTCGTTCTCTACAGTCACAGAAATGCTGGAAATCGGTTTTTCAAAAGAATCAATGATAATCTCAGAAATCGGATCTTCCAATTCTTTCTGAATGGTACGACGCAAGTTTCTGGCACCATAGGTTACAGAATAAGCCTTTTTAACCAAGTAATGCCGTACAGCTTCGTCCCAAGTCAACTGCAAACCTCTTGTCTCCAGACTATCCTTCAACTCTTTGAGCATAATGTCTGCAATACCTGCAAAATTTTCTTCCGTCAGATGGTTAAATGTGATGATCTCATCCACACGGTTGATAAATTCCGGACGCAGGAACTCCTGGAGCGCTTTCATTGTTTTATCTTTGACCATATCCTGGTCGGATCGGCCAAAGCCCAGACCGCCAACACGGCCCTCAGAACCGGCATTGGAAGTCATGACAATGATTGCATTTTCAAAATTCACCACTCTACCCTGGGCATCTGTAATACGACCATCGTCCAATACTTGCAGCAGAATGTTAAGCACATCCGGATGGGCCTTTTCGATCTCATCGAACAGAACAACACTGTAGGGCTTACGCCGGATCTTCTCGGTCAGTTGGCCAGCTTCGTCATAACCTACATAGCCGGGGGGCGAGCCGATCAGCTTAGAGACCGTGTGCTTTTCCATATACTCAGACATGTCCAGACGAATCAAGGCATCCACACTGTCAAACAGATCGTCAGCCAACCGTTTTACAAGCTCTGTTTTGCCTACACCGGTAGGACCAACAAAGATAAAGGAAACAGGTTTCTTCTTAGGAGAAATGCCTACGCGGTTTCTGCGAATTGCCTTTGCAACAGACTCAACCGCTTCATCCTGACCGACAACATAGTCTTTCAATCTGTCTGCCAAGCCCTTGATCTGCTTGTATTCCTGCGCCTTAATCTTGCTAGCGGGAATTTTGGTCCACAGTTCAATAATGCGTGCCAAATTTTCCATAGTTACAGCCGGAGCGGGAACTTTCTCAAGACGCTCAATCTCTTCCGCAATCTGGCACAGTTTGCTACGAATAACTGCCAAGCGCTCATAATGCTCATTTTCCGTATCTTCTGTGAGCATGCGCAGTTCCAGTTCGTAATCATCGCGCTCTTTTTTCAGTTCTGCCAACTGAGAAATTTCCTTGCAACGCAGGTTCAGGTCGGAACAAGCCTCATCCAGCAGGTCGATAGCTTTATCCGGCAGAAAACGATCAGTAATATATCTCTCAGAAAGAATGACACATTGGCGAGCGATTTCCGGAGAAATCTGAACACCATGGTACTCCTCATAAGCCTTGGCAATACCCTGCATGATCTGGCATGCCTCTTCAATAGTAGGTTCTGCTACGGAAACAGGCTGGAAACGACGCTCCAGTGCAGCATCCTTCTCGATATGCTTTCTGTACTCATTAAAGGTCGTTGCACCAACTACCTGAATCTCGCCTCTGGACAATGCAGGCTTGAGAATATTGGCCGCATTCATAGAGCCTTCCGCATCACCGGCACCGACAAGATTATGAACCTCATCAATAACCAAAATGATATTACCACACTCTTTGATCTCACTGATCAGACTCTTCATACGGCTCTCAAACTGACCACGGAACTGGGTTCCGGCAACAAGCGCAGTCAAATCCAACAGGAATACTTCCTTGTCACGCAGTTTATACGGCACATCACCTGATGCAATACGCTGAGCAAGGCCCTCTGCAATAGCAGTCTTACCAACACCGGGCTCACCAATCAGGCAGGGGTTATTCTTCTGACGGCGATTCAAAATCTGGATAACGCGCTCCGTTTCCACGTCACGGCCGATCACTTTATCCAGCTGCCCACCCTTGGCACGACCGGTCAAATCCATACAATAAGCATCCAAAAACTTATGCTTTTTACTCTTTTTCTTAGGTTTTTCGCCATTTTCTGCTTCTTGCTCAGGTTCTTTCGCAGGTTCCTTTTTAGCCGGCATATTGCCGGAGCCAAACAACTGATTCAGAAGAGGAAATGTTGCTGTTTTGCCGTTAACATCATCCTCATTTTCATCCTCTAGCTGGCCAAACATACTGCTCATTTCATCCGTCAGATTATCCAGGTCATCCTCAGAAAAACCCATTTGCTTGACTGCATCTTCTATCTGAGGAATGCCCAAACTACGGGCGCATTTTAGGCAATATCCCTCATTCATTGTAACGCCGTTTTCGATCTTTGTAATGAAAACGACGGCTATATTCTTTTTGCACTTTGTACACATTTTAGGTTGCATACTGAATCACTCCGTTTCTGCCGGACACTATAGCATATACTGTCCGAAAAAGGAAAAACAAATTATTAATTTTGCTTCGGATCGGGACACTCAAACTGCGCAATCCCGTCATCATACCACAAGTGTGTCATGTACAGACCGCCCGGCGGAACAGTAGGACCTGCTGCTGTGCGGTTACCGGAGGCCAATATTTCCCCGATCTCAGAAGGCGCTATCTTCCCCTCTGCGGCATACACAACAGTACCCGCCATAGCACGTGCCATATTGTAAAGGAAACCATTGGCACACACCTTCAGCAGAATAATATTCCCCTGACGTTCCACATCATAATAATATACGGTACGGACCGTTGATTTTACATCTGTTCCCACAGAACGCACCGCCGCAAAATCATGGGTTCCCACAAATTGCTGTGCTGCCTCCTGCATGATCTTTTCGTCCAGATGTTTCGGATAAAACCATGCACGATTCACGTAAAACGGATCACGCACACGGGAATTATAAATCATATACGTGTATTCCTTACGTGCGCAGGAACCAATTGCATTAAAATCGTCATGCACATCAAATGCTTTGGTAACAACAATATCCGCAGGCAGATGGGTATTTAATGCGTACGGCAAACGCTCAACAGGAATTGTGGAATGCGTACGAAAATTTGCCACGTAGCACTTGGCGTGAACACCGGCATCTGTACGGCCACATCCGGTAACATGCACATCATGCCCTACAATCATAGCAATCGCCTTTTCCAGGGTCTGCTGCACCGTTGCAAGATTTCGTTGTATTTGCCAACCGTGATAGGCTGTACCCTCATAGGTCAAAAACAATGCTATGTTACGCATATCTACCTCACAAGCCAAAGTACTTTAAAACAAACATAACCGCTAACAGAACGATACCAATCAAAAACACAATATAATCCAGTCTTTTGTAGCGAAGAAGCTTCATCTTGGTACGTCCGTCGCCACCCTGGTAACAGCGGCACTCCATAGCCGTTGCCAATTCATCCGCACGCCGGAACGCACTGATGAACAAAGGAACCAAAATGGGAATTAACGCTTTTACACGCTGGAACAAATTGCCACTTTCAAAGTCTGCACCTCTTGCCTTTTGTGCAGACATAATCTTATCTGTCTCCTCAATCAGCGTGGGGATAAACCGCAAAGCAATACACATCATCATAGCCAGCTCATGAACCGGCAGATGCAATTTCTTCAGCGGACCCAACAGGGACTCCAAACCATCCGTCAGCGCAATCGGCGACGTGGTATAGGTCAACAAAAATGTTCCGGTAATCAGCATCAAGATTCGCGCCATCATATAAACCGCACGAATAACGCCTTCCCAATATACGGTAATGACCCAAACCTTGAGAAGCACTTTTTCACCGGTTGTAAAGAAAACATTCAGGACACCCGTGAAAATCAGGATCATCACCAGGGGCTTCATTCCGTTTAGAATAGACTTTAACGGAATTTGGGAAATTGCCACTGTAATGGCAAGAAATCCAAATACGACCAAATAAGAAGGCCATGATGACGCTGTAAACAGCGCAACGATATACACGATCAGAAGGATCAGCTTTGTTCTGGGATCTAAGCGGTGAATCGGTGAATTTCCCGGGAAATACTGACCCAAAGTAATGTCTTTAAGCATTGTCGCAGCCTCCCTTCATTTGGGTAAGCACACGAACCGCCTGCTCAACAGTATAGACATTGGGCACATCCAGTCCCAGTTGTCTAAGACGAAGGAATACCCGTGTAATTTCCGGCACATCCAAACCCATATCCAAAAGCTCCTGGGCATGGATAAATACCTGCTCCGGTGTTCCATCCATCGCAAGTTTGGAATCGTTCATAACCAGCAGACGATCTGCAAGGCGCGCTACATCTGACATAGAATGGCTTACCATCATAATGGTAGCATTTTTCGCTTTTCTGTAGGCATTTATGTTGGCAAGGATTTCCTCCCGGCCTTCCGGATCCAAACCTGCTGTAGGCTCATCCAAGATGAGAACTTCCGGTTCCATAGCAATGACACCGGCAATTGCTACACGGCGTTTCTGGCCACCTGACAGATCGAACGGAGACACCTGCAATTGTTCTTCCGTAATACCGACAAGTTCTGCCGCCTCAAGAACCCGTCTATGGACTTCATCCTGCTTCAAACCCATATTCTTAGGGCCAAAGGCAATATCTTTGTAGACAGTTTCCTCAAAAAGCTGATACTCCGGGTACTGAAAAACCAAGCCGACTCGAAATCTGCTTTGGCGCGTAACGCTCTTATTGGACCATATATCCACACCATCCAAGAGGACACTGCCTCCCGTGGGCTTCAACAGGCCATTCATATGCTGCATCAGTGTAGATTTACCGGAACCGGTATGGCCGATAATGCCGATAAATTCCCCACGTTCAACACTGAACGAAACATCATCCAGCGCAACATGTTCAAAGGGCGTACCGGCGCTATATACATAGTGCAGATTTTTGACTTCCAAAACAGGTGCCACTTATTTATCCTCCGTCAAGCCTTTACACAGTCGTAAAGTGCCTGCGCACAATCTTCTACATTTAATTTATCTAACGGCAAAGAAAAGCCATTTTCATTTAGGGCATGACATAATTCCACCGTCTCCGGTGCTGCAAGACGAATGCTGTGAAGCAGTTCTACCTGGGCAAATACCTCTTCCGGTGTGCCGTCTGCGGCGATCTGTCCTTCGCTCAATACCACCACACGCTGCGCTTGCGCAGCCTCGTCCATGTGATGGGTAATCAGCACAATGGTAATTCCCTTTTCTTTGTTCAATGTCAGGATCGTGTCCATAACTTCACGTCTGCCCTTGGGGTCCAGCATCGCAGTAGGCTCATCTAAAACAATACATTTAGGTTCCATAGCAATAACGCCTGCAATCGCAACACGCTGCTTCTGTCCACCGGACAAAAGATGTGGCGCATGACTACGGTGTTCATACATACCGACCTGCTGCAGCGCCTTGTCTACCCTTTTGCGTATCATAGGACTGGCTACGCCCAGATTTTCCGGGCCAAATGCTACATCCTCTTCCACAACATTGGCAACGATTTGGTTATCGGGATTCTGAAATACCATACCCACACTGCGGCGAACAGCTATGATCTTCTCCTCGTCAGAAGTATCCATGCCGCAAACATAAACCTTACCACCGCAAGGGAGCAAAATAGAGTTAAAATGCTTTGCCAGCGTAGACTTTCCACAGCCGTTTCCGCCCAAAATCGCAACAAACGAGCCCGCTTCAACGGTTAGATTTAAGTCCTCAAATACGGCAACGCCGGGCGTGTTATCCACGCCCGGATAGCTATATTCTAAATGTTCTACAGAAATTGCCGTTTGCAACGTAATTCCTCCTATCAGGGAGTCCATCTACCGGCAGCACCGCAAGGCAACATCAGACCAGATGCGCGCACAGGCAAGCCCAGCTCACCTACTGCCGTCTTGCCGCCATGAATACCTCCAAACACCACATCTGAAGCATATCCCACAGCAGACGGAGCCAAGCCGGTTGTATAGGAATTGATAATAACGAACAAAGGATTATCCGTCAGCAATTTCGCTGTCTCCAACAAAAACGGATAAAAACTTGTTTCCATTTTCCAAATTTCGCCGCTGGGACCTCTGCCATAACTGGGAGGATCCATAATAATACCGTCATAACGGCGACCACGACGGATTTCACGCTGAATGAATTTGCCGCAATCATCTACGATCCAATGGATCGGCTTGTCCGCAAGACCGGAAGATTTGGCATTTTCCTTTGCCCAAGCAACCATGCCCTTAGACGCATCCACATGATAAACCTCTGCGCCACCGGCCGCTGCCGCAAGCGTTGCGCCACCGGAGTATGCAAACAAATTCAGCACACGCACCGGACGTCCGGCAGAAGCTACCTTGTCACGGATGAAATCCCAGTTGGCCGCCTGCTCCGGAAACACACCGGTGTGTTTGAAATTCATAGGCTTAACATTGAATGTCAGGTAATCCTTATAGCGGATCTGCCATCTCTCCGGCAGGTTATGATCTGTCCAATGTCCACCGCCGGTGTTGGAGCGAACATATCGGGCGTCATACTTTTTCCAGCCGGGATCTGCATGGGGTGTGTCCCAAATTACCTGCGGATCGGGACGGACCAATATATGCTTACCCCATCTTTCCAGGCGTTCTCCATTGGTCGCATCCAATATTTCATAATCTTTCCATTCATCGGAAATCCAAATCATTGTTTTCTCCTTAGTTCCACCAACTGTCGTACCAAGGCGGTGTGGTTGTGCCACCTTGCGGCCCTGTCGGCTGTGTGGGTTGTGTGGGCTCTGTGGGCTGATTCTCCCAGAACTCCTTTGTATGCACCTCGCACATCTTGTAGGGCGCGTCTACATTCTTGTTAATATCATTGTGGAAGCCCTTGAAAACACCGTCCGTACCGTCACTATTAATTAAATAGACATAATCATCACGGGTGTAATCAGCTTCCAAGCCGCAAGATGCTGCTGCCAGGATCTCATAAATATCGCTGGAAGTAAGCTTCAAGAGGCCTTTCCTCTCGATCTTGACAGTAGGATCAACTCTTGCAAAATGCTTACAGTATTCCGAAGCCGCACCACCGGCAGAACAATATTCTACGAAGCAGTGCTTGTTGCAGCTTCCTGCAGGAACGTCCTCAGGATAGACCAAGACGCTCTGGGTACGGCTGCCACGGATATCGTTTTCGCAAGCCTCCGTTGCCAATCTGCCGGTATCCAAGCAAACAGAAACGGCAACCATTTCTCTGGAATCGTACAAACGAATATTGCTCAAACCCTCATGCAGGGGCTCCATGACATATCTCCACAAACGTGCAGCGGGATTAAAGCTACCACCAGTCAAATTGATGGTCTCAGGCGTATCGTATCCGCACCAAACTGCTGCGGTGTAGTAACCTGTAAAGCCACAGAACCAACGGTCGCGGAAGCTGGAGGTTGTACCGGTCTTACCGGCAATATCCACATCATAGAAGTCAGCACCGCTGCCGGTACCACTTTCAACAGCCTTAGTCAGACAATAGTTGGTATAGTTGATGGTCTTTTCGCTCAGGATCTCTCTGGACTCCTGCGTGTTATCCAGGACCAAGTTACCCTTTCTGTCATAAACCTTGGTATACAGTCTTCCCTTTCGGTAGACACCGTCATTGGCAAACGTTGCAAATGCGCATGCCATATCACGGACTGTTACACCGTAATGCTGTGCGCCCAGTGCCAAAGCAGAAAATTGCATATCCTGCTCAATCAAACCGAGGCCAAAAGAATCCTTGGCAAATTCGTAACCGTAGTTCACGCCGATCATCTGGAGTGTATTTGCCGCAACTGCATTGACGGAATTGACAATACCGCCAAAAATTGTTCTGGAATAGGAATATCTGCGGTTATCATTCTTCGGCCATGCGCCGCCAGAATAATCCATGGGCAGGTCCTTAACAACCGTTGCGGGAGAGATGGTTCCCTGCTCAAATCCGGGAGCATAAACAGACAAAGGTTTGATGGAAGATCCGGACTGCAGATCTGCCTGTGTAGCTCGGTTAAAGCCAAAGTGAACCTTATCGTCACCTACGCCGCCAGCCAAAGCAACGATGTCGCCGGTAGTGTTATTAACCACAACGATCGCCGACTGCAGTTGCTGGGCGCTGTAGGTATTCGGGATATTGTCCAAATCCTTGTAGATTTCGTCTACTTGCTCCTGAACCTTCGTATCAATGGTGGCATAAATGCTGTAACCGCCACAGCTGATGCGATTCATATATTCATCGCGAATATCTTTATTCCACTCAGTAATACCATCTTTCAGTGCCATCGCCTTGGCAACATCAGTCAGCAGAGCATCTACATACCAAGAGTAAATTTCCTGAGATGCGTCCGCAATGATTTCCGGCTCTGTGCCACACTTGGGGCATTTCAGAGTGCCGTCTACATTGTACGTGCTGCGTATGCCCTGATAGTCACAGTTCTCATTCTGACAAACCAGCCAGCGATCCTGCTCGTCAATGGTATCCTTCAGGACCAATTCCTGGGCAACTGCTTCGTCATACTCTTCCTGCTTGATATAGCCTTGAGAAAGCATCTCACCCAGCACAAGGAGTTGGCGATGACGGTTTCTTGCCTTGCCGTCCATCATTTCGCCCTTATACTCGAATACGTCTGTGCTGTAGGGGTCGAACAAAGAAGGGTTGTTGGTAATACTGATCAGACTTGCGCATTCTGCGATTGTCAGAGTCTGCAGTTCCTTGCCGAAATAGGCCTCAGCCGCGCTTTTTACACCACGACAACCCTGACCCATGTAAATCGAGTTCAGATACTCTTCGATAATAACATGCTTATCATTATTCTTTTCTACCAGGGTAGCGCTGAAAAACTCCTGGACCTTACGCTGGACGGTAACACTATCCTTACCGGTCTGGTTTTTAATAAGCTGCTGGGTAATACTGGAGCCGCCAACTGTGTCGCTGCCAAAGAACATATTGGCAAATGCCTTGATGGTTGTGACCCAGTCCACACCCTGGTGTTCATAAAAACGCTTATCCTCAATCGCAACAGCCGCATGAATCAAGGCTTCGGGAATTTCCTCATAATTAGCCTTTTCCCAATCTGTGCTGGCATAAACCTCCTGCAGGACAGCAATCTTTCCGTTTTCATCCACATGATAGACTGTAGAAGGTGCGTCAAGGCCGTAATCATCCAAAACAACGGCTGCATTGGGCAGAATATCGGACTCCAGGTAATCACCCAGAATGCCCATGAACACAAAACCGCACACGATGCCAATAAGCAAAACGGTTGAAACCGCGCCAACAGCAACCTTAAACGTTGTGAAAAGCACAAGCCATATATTCTTAAGAATCTTTAATGCTCCAGAAAGGTTTTCTGTCTGCTTTGCACCCTTTTTCTTATTTTTCTCAGACATTATCTTTACCTCCATGACATTGGCAATAAGCCAGTATGGTATATATTCTTAGTCAAAGCTGCATATTTGCATACTGCTACTCATACTATTATAGCATACCCAAACGCAAAACGAAAGTACTAATTTATTAATAATAATTAAATTTCGTTAAAATATATATGCAGACATTTTATTTGTGGATACGTTTTCCACTTGATTTTGCAGGATATTTCCAGTAAGATACTCTTACAGAGATACCCACACTTACGAACACGGAGGGATAGAAACCATGGCAAATGAATACGGAAGCGATTTTATGACCATTATAGATGAAGACGGCACCGAATACGAACTGGAAGTCCTGTCCACACTGGAATATAACGGTGAAACATATTTGGCTGTAACACCCGCAACTGACGAAGATGTGGAGTTGGAAGTCAGCATTCTCAAGTCTGTGGAAGAAGACGGCGAACCTATTCTGTGCGCCATCGAGGACGAGGAAGAGCTTGAAGCTGTATACTCCTTGATCATGGATCAACTCTACGAAGAAGACGAAGACGACGAATAATATACCGCCTGCTTGGTGCGTTGTGTGTCTTTTTGGACCCACATCATTTATTTGGGATGCCAGACTTCCTACCCGGATTGCAGACCTCCCGCCTACGCTTTGACGATAGGTGGACGTTGGGAGCAGCTAAGGCTAGGAGCAGCAACCCACCTGCCATTTCGTGCAGGTCATAATTAGATGCACTACGGCCAAAGCGGGTTCGGGGGGCTTATGCCCCCCATTTTTATATTTTAGCACCAAGTTTTTAAATATTTTGTGTACATTCGAGGGATATGTAATAATTTCTCTTGCAACTTGCTGAAAAATCGTTTATAATACCATGGTCTATGCGTCGGCAGTGCCACGCATTATGCTACCAATGTTAATTGAGAGGAATGTATTATCATGAGCGCATCTGATAAGAAGAAAGTTCGTAGAGAACAAAACGCAGCTCTGCTCACAGAAAAGCAAAAGCAGCAGAAAGCAGAAGCAAAGAAGTTGAAGATCCAGACCACATGCTTCGTTGTTGCTATGGTGCTTGTTGTGTGCGCTGCTTTAGGTATTTTGGCTTACCGCGCTATTGACACCAGCGGTATCATCCAGAAGAACACAATTGCTGCCACCGTCGGCAACCATGAGATCTCCGCTGCCGAGCTGAATTACTACTATGTAGACGCTGTCAACAAGTTCTACAACGAATGGTATAGCTACTACGAAGACTCCACCGATGACTATCTGAAAGCCATGGGTCTGGACACCAGCCTGCCTTTGGATGAGCAGATCTTCGACGAGGAAGCAGAAAACCCCATCACTTGGGCACAGTACTTCCTGGATACTGCAATCGCACAGGCAAAGAACGATTATGCACTGTACGACAAAGCTATGGCTGACAGCGCTTTCTCCTTGCCTGAGGAAGATAAGCAGTCTATCGAAACAACCATCAAAAATCTGGATACCTTTGCAATGCTGTATGGTTACAGCAGCGCCAACCAGTACATCCGTACCATGTACGGCAACGGCTGCAACACCAAGAATTATCAGGAATACCTGGAGCGCAGTGAGATCGCAACCGCCTATAGCAACAACCACCAGGATTCTCTGATCTATGAAGATGCTGCTATTCGTGAGTACGAAGCAGACAAGAAGATCGAGTACAACTGCTACACCTACACCACCGCTTACCTGAGCTACACCTACTTCCAGCAGGGCGGCACCGAGGGCGAGGACGGCAAGATTACCTACTCTGACGAAGAGAACGCAGCAGCACGCGCTACCATGCAGACCGTTGCCGAGGATCTGGCTACCGCAACCTCCGTTGAAGAGCTGAACACCAAGGTAGAAGCTGTCGAAGTAAAGGAAGGCTCCACCATCGCTGTTAAGGAAAACAAGAACGTCCTGTACACCAGCATCGACAATCTGATTGTCGAGTGGGTAACTAACGCCGAGCGCAAAGAAGGCGACATCACCGCTATCGCCAACACCACAACCGAAGGCGACAACGCAGGCGTTACCAACGGCTACTACGTTGTTATCTTCCATAACGTATTGGACAACACCGAGCCCATGGGCAATGTGCGTCACCTGCTGGTTAAGTTCGAAGGTGGCACCAAGGACGAAGAAACTAACAAGACTGTCTACTCCGATGAAGAGAAGGCAGCAGCCAAGGAAGAAGCTGAGGGTTATCTGAAGACCTGGAAGGAAGGCGCAGCAACCGAAGAAAGCTTCATTGAACTGGTCAAGGAGCACAGCGATGACACTTCTGCCGAGACCGGCGGTTTGTTTGAGGACATCAATCCCAACTCCAGCTATGTGGAACCCTTCCTGAGCTGGTCCATCAACCCCGACCGCAAGGCAGGCGACGCTGAGGTCATCGAAACCGAATTCGGTTACCACGTAATGTTCTATGTTGGCGACGATGAGCTGTCCTACCGCGACTTCATGCTCACCAACGAAATGCGCACAAAGGATCAAGAGACTTGGTACAACGGCATTGTAGATGCAGTTGAAACCACCATCGTAAACACCAAATACGTTGAGATGTCTCTGAGCCAGATTCTGTTCTATTAATGAGCCTTTTACAGCCCCTGCTCGTGGAGCAGGGGCTGATCTTTTTGTTAGAATAAAAACACCTCCTAAGGAGAAAAATTCCACAGGAGGTGTTTTTGTGTCTATCTTCAAAAAAAGTATTGTCGGCATGGCAATCGCCGGAACATTAGCAGGTGCGGTTAACGGACTATTCGGTGCAGGTGGCGGTATGATTCTGGTGCCACTGCTAACATGGCTGACCGCATTGCAGGACGACGCCATCTTCCCGGCATCCGTCAGCATCATTCTGCCAATTTGCGTTGTATCACTAAGTATCACATTCCAGGCAAACACTGTCCCCTGGGAAACCGCTGTCCCCTACCTGATTGGAAGCACAGCCGGCGGAATCCTCGCGGGTCTATTCGGTAAACGCATTCCAACTTTGTGGCTACATCGACTGCTGGGCATTTTAATTATCTGGGGAGGAATTCGGTATATATGTTAGATAATTTGTGGATTCAAATCTTAATAGGCAGCCTGCTGGGATTTCTTTCCGGACTGGGTGTAGGCGGGGGCAGTTTGCTAATACTTTGGCTAACACTCATATTACACATGCCGCACAATGTTGCCAGAATTATTAATCTGCTTTTCTTTATCCCCTCAGCAATCATTGCTTCTGTATTCCGTTGGAAGCAAGGCGTTTTGGAGATTAAAACCATTTTACCGGCTGTGCTCGCAGGATGTGTAAGCGCTGCATTTTTTGCCTTTCTCAGCAAGCAGCTCGATGTCACCATGCTGCAGAAAATGTTCGGTGTATTGCTACTTCTTACCGGTGTCCGGGAACTGCTATATAAGCCAAAAAAGATCACTTAGATCTGAAGGCGAGATAGCCCTCCAGAATCAAAGACGCAGCAACCGCATCCACGGTGTCTTTGCGTTTCTTTCCATGATAGTTATGCTCGGACAGAATATTATGCGCTTCCACTGTTGTGCGGCGTTCATCCCACAATACCACAGGAACGCCCACAGCAGCTTCCAGCAAGCGGGCAAAATCACGGCAAAGCTGCGCTCTGGCACCTTCTGTGCCGTCCATATTCTTAGGCAGGCCGACAACGATCTCCCCTACATCCTTCTCTGTCACCAGATCCTTAATCTGCGTAATAGTCTTGTCCATATTGCGGCTGTGAATCACCGTAGCTGAGCCAACAATGCTGCACAGCAGGTCAGAAATCGCCACTCCGGTACGGGCATCACCGTAGTCAACTCCCATAATTCGCTTCATAAACTGCATCCTTTCCGATTTGTTGCTATTTTTTCACTATTATAGACTAAAAAAAGGAAAAAATAAAGAAAAAAATTGTTGACGAAACGATTTCCCTATGATAGAATGTTTTTACCTGTGAAAAGGGCTTTTTTTGTGCGCTTTTTTCAGCCTTGGAGTGGCAATTGTAGTTGGCCACTTACTAAATTTTTGATAGCCAAGGTGATACAGGGAGGCAATTTTAAGGAGGTGCCGTTTATGCGCGTTAAAGTCACTTTGAGATGTTCCGAGTGCAAGCAGAGAAACTACAACACCATGAAAAACAAGAAGAACGATCCCGACCGTCTCGAAATGAAGAAGTACTGCAGATTCTGCAGAAAGCACACCATTCATAACGAGACTAAGTAAGGAGGCCGCAACATGTCTGCAGAAAAGAAGCAAAACTGGTTCAAGAGAACCTGGGGTGCTATCGCCAGATACTTCCGTGAGCTCCGCAGTGAGTTGAAGAAAGTTGTTTGGTCTACCCCTCAGCAGGTGCTGAAGAACACCTTGATCGTCGTTGCGTGCGTTCTCGTTGTCGGCGTTTTCATTTGGTTGTTCGACTTAGTAGCCGGTATTGGCATCAATGCCCTGATCGACCTTTGTCGCTAAGAGGGTAACTCATTATGGCAGAGGCTGCAAAGTGGTATGTAGTTCATACCTATTCCGGTTATGAAAACACTGTAAAGGCTACCATCGAAAAGACAGTTCAGAGCCGTCAGCTGCAGGAACAGATCCTCACCGTCTCCATTCCTATGGAAACCGTGACCGAGATCACCGATTCCGGCGTAAGCAAGACTTACGACCGCAAGCTGTACCCCGGCTATGTATTTGTTAAGATGGTTTACAGCGACAGTACTTGGCATGCAATCAGAGGCGTCCGCGGAGTCGCAGGCTTCGTAGGACCTTCCGGCGAAGACCCCATTCCCTTGACAGAAGATGAAGTCTACGATATGGGTGTTGAGAAGCGCGAAATCGTCGTTAACTACAACGTTGGCGATACCGTGCGTATTCTCGACGGTCCTTTCAGTTCCTTTACCGGTACTGTGGAAGCCATTGAGGTCGACAAAAACAGCGTCAGCGTGGTTGTTACCATGTTTGGCCGCGAGACTTCCGTCGAGTTTGAACTCGACCAGGTCGAAGTCACTACCCCGTAATACATCGCACCGGTTTTCGGTCGAAACGGTGGGAGGGGCTTAAGCCCCGAAACAATGCGCAAAGCGCATATTACCACATTTTATTCAGGAGGTGCTTATCATGGCACAGAAAGTTACTGGTATTATCAAACTTCAGATTAATGCCGCTAAGGCTACCGCATCCCCCCCTGTTGGTCCCGCTCTGGGTCAGCACGGTGTTAACATTGCTGCTTTCATCAAGGAGTTCAATGCTCGCACCCAGAACATGGAGGGTTACAAGATCCCCGTTGTTATCACTGTTTACGCAGACCGCAGCTTTACTTTTATCACCAAGACCCCTCCGACTCCCCTGCTGGTTTTGAAGGCAATCGGTCTGGATAAGGGCTCCGGTGTTCCCAACAAGACCAAGGTTGGTCAGATCACCCGCGCTCAGGTCACTGAGATCGCTAAGACCAAGATGCCCGATCTGAATGTCAATTCTCTCGAGGCTGCTGAACGCCAGGTTGCCGGCACTTGCCGCACCATGGGCGTTGTCGTCGTTGACTAATAACTTTTCTGTGCGGGAAACACCCGGAAATGTGGGAGGATTTTTCCGCATCACCACTATTTTAGGAGGATTTAACAAGTGTTTAGAGGTAAAAAATATCAGGAGAGCGCCAAGCTGATTGACCGCTCTGTTCAGTATGATCCCGCAGAGGCCCTGGATCTGGTTGTGAAGGGTGCTTCCGCAAGTCGGAGGCCAAGCGGTCTTAGGAAGA
>JAZRQF010000014.1:0-10616 GCA_045649605.1 Faecousia sp. | reverse complement strand
ATAGCAAATCCCGGTGTTGGCTAGCCAACACCGGGATGTTTTTGTACAAGAAAACCACCGGCACAGCCGGTGGTTTTGATTTATCTTTTAAACATACATGGGGAACTTGTTGCAGATCTGAGCAACTGTTGCCTTGACTTCGTCGGCTGTGCCTTCGAAATCCTTGGCAGTCAGTGCAATGCAGTGGGCGATCTGCTTCATTTCCTCAGCGCCCAGACCACGGGTGGTAACGGCAGCAGTACCAATACGTACACCGCTGGTGACAGAGGGTTTTTGAGGATCGCCGGGGATTGCATTCTTGTTCAGGGTCATATGGTTTGCATCACAACGGGTTTGCAATTCTGCACCGGTGATATTCATGGGACGCAGGTCTGCCAGCATCAGGTGGTTGTCTGTGCCGCCGGTAACCAGGTCAAAGCCTTCTTCCAGCAGGGCATTCGCCATGACCTTTGCATTGCTCACTACGTTGTGGGCGTAAGTCTTGAAATCGTCGCTCATAGCTTCTTTCAGACATACAGCCTTTGCTGCGATCACATGCTCCAATGGACCGCCTTGCGTACCGGGGAACACAGCAGAGTTCAGCTTCTTAGCAAATTCTTCTTTTGCCAGGATCAGACCGCCGCGAGGACCGCGGAGGGTCTTGTGGGTGGTAGTGGTTACGATATCGGCATAGGGGACAGGACTTTCATGTGCGCCGCCTGCTACCAAACCGGCAATGTGTGCCATGTCCACCATCAGCACAGCGCCAACCTCGTGGGCGATGTCTGCAAACACCTTGAAATCAATGGCACGGGGATAAGCAGATGCGCCGGCGATCAGCAGCTTTGGCTGGGTTTTCTTTGCCAGATCCCGGATCTGATCGTAGTCCAGACGGCCGGTCTGGGTATCTACGTCATAGGAGACTACGTTGTAGTATTTGCCGGAGATGTTTGCCGGACTGCCGTGGCACAAGTGGCCGCCGTGGGCAAGGCTCATACCCATCATGGTGTCACCGGGCTGCAGCAGGGCAATCTGCACAGCCATATTGGCTTGCGCGCCGGAGTGGGGTTGCACGTTGGCGAATTCTGCACCGAACAGCGCTTTTGCCCGCTCAATGCACAAGCTTTCCAGTTCGTCAACATACTGACAGCCGCCGTAGTAACGCTTGCCGGGAAGACCCTCGGCATATTTATTGGTAAGCACAGAACCCATGGCTGCGATCACAGCGGGGGATGCGAAGTTTTCAGAAGCGATCAGTTCCAGACCGTCCTTCTGCCGGGTAAATTCCCGATCCATCATTGCAGCGACCTCCGGGTCGAACTGGGAAACAAAGCCGATAGCGTCCATGGGTTTTGCAAGCATAATAAAAGTCCTTCTTTCTTTTTAATAAAAAAACAGGCAGTCCTACACGAGGACTGCCTGCAAGGGTATACTAAGTTCTTGCTATGCATCTCTGTCCATTTGCCTGAGAGATTCGGCTTTCGCCTTGCACCTTCGGCACACAACTGAATGTGTTCTCCAGAGAGTCCTCTGTGTGCCGGTCTTATCCCTAAGGGGGATACCTGAGACTGTTAATCCTTCGGTGGGCATACGCCGCTTTCCCGGTACACTTCACAGGGTGTTTAATTGATAGGTTTATTATACACGCTTTGGTTTGAATGTCAACAGTATAAACACAAATGTTTTCGCATTACGTGCATTATTCTGCGCTTTCTTCTGCGGGTTCGCTTTCTTCTGTGGGAGCGGCGTCTTCCTTGTTGGCGTTGATGAATGCCATCAGTTCGTCGCCGGTAATGGTTTCCTTAGACAGCAGGTGCAGGGCAATCTCGTCTAAAAGGCTGCGGTTGTCAGTCAGAAGCTGCAGCGCATCGTTGTAGCAACGCTCCAACAGCTTGGAAACTTCCTTGTCCACAATGGCGGCTGTCTCTTCAGAGCAATCCAACTGGGCAACATTTTCCAGGAACTGGCTCTGTACTGCGCCGGGTGCCATCAGACCCAAAGCATCGCTCATGCCGTACTGGACGATCATGTTTCTTGCCAAAGCGGTAGCGCGCTGCAGGTCGTTGGAAGCGCCGGTGGTTTTAACCCCGAATACGATCTGCTCTGCTGCCCGGCCACCTACCAAGGTACGCAGCTCTGTCATCAGATCTTCAGAGGTGTGCAGATACTTTTCTTCCTCGGGCATTTGCATGGTGTAGCCCAATGCGCCGGAGGTGTGGGGGACAATGGTGATCTTGGAAACCGGCTGGGAATGCTTTTCCAGTGCTGCCACCAATGCGTGACCCACTTCGTGATAAGCAACCAACCGCTTTTCGGTGTCGGTCAGTACGGTGTTTTTCTTTTCTGTACCGGCAATAACCACTTCAAAGGAGACCAGGAGGTCTTCCTGGTTAACTGCCTGACGGCCCTGACGGACAGCACGCAGCGCAGCTTCATTGACCAGGTTTGCAAGGTCAGCGCCAACTGCGCCTGCAGTGGCCTGGGCGATCTTCTTCAGATCCACATCCTCAGACAGCTTGATCTTCCGGGTGTGCACCTTTAAGGTGTCCAGTCTGCCTTGCAGGTTGGGACGGTCTACAATGACACGGCGGTCAAAACGACCTGCACGCAGCAGCGCTTTGTCCAAAATTTCGGGACGGTTGGTGGCTGCCAGAATTACAACACCCTTGGAGGAATCGAAACCGTCGACCTCACCCAAAAGCTGGTTCAGAGTCTGGTCATTGGTGTGGAAGCGGGCATCACGGGTGTGGCCCACAGCGTCGATTTCGTCAATGAAGATGATGCAGGGGGCAACCTTGGCTGCCTGTGTGAACAGATCGCGGACACGGCTTGCGCCTACACCGACGAACATTTCTTCAAAATCAGAACCGGAAATGGAGAAGAAGGGGACATTTGCTTCGCCGGCAACTGCCTTGGCAAGCAAGGTCTTACCGGTACCGGGAGAGCCTACCAGCAAAACGCCCTTAGGCAGCTTTGCGCCGATCTCCGTGTATTTTTGCGGGGTGTGCAAAAAGTCGATGATCTCCTGCAAAGATTCCTTTGCTTCGTCCTGACCGGCAACATCCTGGAAGGTAACGCCGGTCTGCTTTTCCATATATACTTTTGCCTTGCTGGCGCCCATGCCCATCATACCGTCTCCACCCATGCGCTTGGTGATCCGGTTCATCAGGGAAAACATCAGACCAAACATGACGACATAGAAAAGAATGGTGATAATGGTGGAGTTATCTTCCACAATGGGCTGAGATGTTTTTACGCCCATGGCCACCAGCTCGGTAGCCAATGCCATTACATCACCGCCGGAGGGAAGACCGGTATAAAATGCCTTCTGCTCAGCAGCCGGCTTTTCGGATTCCTCTTTGGTCATGTAGATCACACGGTCAAACTGAAATTCCACTTCTACCAAAGTGTTTGTTTCCTTGGCCTGCATGAAGTGATCCCAAGTTGTTTCGGTGTACTGCATACCGCGGATGAAATTATAAGCGCAGATCAGCGACAAAATCACCGCTGCGGTGATGATCAGTGTGACCCAAAGGTTACTCTTTGGCTTTTTGTCGTCGACCTTAGGATTTTTATTTTGGTCGTTGCGATTCGGTTCCATTTCTCATCGCCTCCATACTTGATTTTACCCATAATAACACAGTTTCTGTCTTTACGCAATGAAAGATACATATACTTATGGTAAATTTTCTGTTAATAGCTGGCAAAAACCACCAGGGGCGGCCTCATATAGGGCTTTATACGCTTCAAACCGTGTAAATCCCTATGTGAGTTCGCCCAAGGTGGCTTTTGCATTAGTTATCAAAGAAAAATTCGCTGGTGTAATAGTGAGAGTTTTTGGAAAGTTCCTGATTGAAATTCCACCGGCCTATGGATTCTACCAGTGTAGGTAGGTCGGAAAACAGATTTGTTCCCAAACCAAGCCGGTCGCCCTCAATGGTGCAACCCATGGCAGCCAAAGTGGTTGGCAGCATATCCAAAGCGCAGAAGCGCCGGTTTTTGGTGTTGTCGGTCTGTGCGGCAGAATTGAGAATGCAGTTGTAGACCATGCGTTTGTAATCCTCGGGGGCGTGGCGCTTGATATACTCGCCGTCCATAGAGGGGTGGTCGCCAACGATGATCACTGTGGTGTTTTCGTAGAACGGCTGTGCTTGCAACCACTGTACGAAGGCTGCTACCTGCCGGCTGGAGCATGCCAATACGTTTTCGTATTGCTCCTGTCGATCGTTACCGCATAGAGGGCAGACATAGCCGCCAATGTGGTGGGTATCTACGGTGAGCATGGTAAAGGCAAAAGGCTGGTCGCCGGCTGCCATTTCGGTCAGTGCTTGCTTGGCGTATTCAAACAGATACATATCCTCTACGCCCCACCAGACAGAACGTCCGTTTTCTACGATGCCGTCCTCCCAGAAGGAAGTCAGTTCATAGACCCGGTCGATGTTGTGCTGGGTGTAATATTGCTTTCGTCCGCCAAAGGTTGCGTCAGAGCCAACCATAAGCGCCTGATAATAGCCGTTTTCGTGGAGAATGTCGGTGATGGTGGTGACACCGTTGAGGAAATTGCCGTCGCCGCCGTAGTCGTTGCCGTCTACATTGGGCGGTGTTTTCAAGGGGATACCGGCAGTATGGGATACCATAGAGCCAACAGTCCAGCCTGCGCCGGTCATGGAGAAGTAACCGCCCACGGAATCATTCTGAGAGAAATTGATATTCTCTTCAGCCAAAGCATACAACTCCGGGATCACGTTGGTATCCAGGATGCCGCCTTGTTCTTGGGAGAAGAAGGTGGTCTCCATGGACTCCAGAAAAATATAGACCAGATTTCGCTTTTCTTCAGGGAAGGTGATCTGCACAGTGTCAGGGTCCTTGTATTCGTCCTGATAGATGGTAGACATCTGGGAGATGCTCTTCACATAAGCAGCCAACTCCACATCCACGGCAGCCTGCTCAAGCAGGAACGGCAGTATTGCAATGCACAGTATCGTAGCAAAAATGGGATGTACCGGGAACAGAGGCAGATGTATTTTTGATACTTTCAGGCTAAGCTGTTTTTTCCAAGGGAAAAACAGTATCAGCAGCATGCCGGCAGTACATGCAACCGCAGGCAGCAGACCGGAAAGCAGGTAAGAACGCAGCAACGCCGGTTCCAGACCGCCCAAGCCGCCAAGCAGGGTATACAGAACGGCATCAAAGCCCATCTGTCCGTAGGTATCGATATACCATTTGGCAGAAAAGAAAGCGCAAAAACCCAGGAAAAGCAGCAAAGCCAGGAAAGAAATGCCAAGAATAGGCCATACTTTGCGGCGCTGCTGGGGTTTGTCTTTCGTTAAAACAGCAAACTTCATGATAATCCTCCATTTCTCACGACATTATACCAGTAAGTACCGCAAAAAGCAACATACCCGTGTATAAAGAAAAAAGTTATTGTGGTATAGGAAAAAGTCTGTTATAATGAAAAAGTAATAATGAAGAAGTGTTGCCATAGGGCAAAGGAGTAGATATTATGAAGGAAAATTACCGTCGCAGAGAAGCACCCCAGCCGGTGCAGGAGATTGAGGGACAACTGGAAGGCCGCAACGCATTGACAGAGGCGCTGCGAAGCGGACGGACCATTGATAAGGTCTTTATTGCTGCCGGTGAGACAGACCGGGCGCTGCAGCGTTTGGCTGCCCAGGCGAAGGAAGCCGGTGCTGTCGTTGTGCCGGTGGACAGAAGAAAGCTGGATATGATGAGCACCACCCGCGCCCATCAAGGCGTGATCGCTCTGGCTGCTGCCCGGGAGTATTTTTCCGTTGATGATATTTTGCAGGAAGCAGCAGATCGGGGAGAAACTCCGCTGATTGTGATCTGCGATGAGCTGACTGACCCTCATAATTTAGGTGCAATTATTCGAAGCGCAGAATGCGCCGGCGCTCACGGCGTGATCATTCCCAAGCGCCGCAGCGTTGGTCTGACAGCCGTGGTAGCAAAGGCATCTGCCGGTGCAGTAGAGTATATGAAGGTGGCCCGTGTCACGAATATCAACAGCGCTATTGAAGAACTGAAGGAAAAGGGTGTATGGGTATTCGGCACGGCTGCCGAAGGCTCTATCCCTATGTATAAAGCAGATCTGACCATTCCGGCGGCTATCGTCATCGGCTCTGAGGGCGAGGGCATGAGCCGTCTGGTGCAGAAAAATTGCGATGTTACTGTGCATATCCCCATGAAAGGTCATATTAACTCACTGAATGCGTCCGCAGCGGCCAGTATTTTGCTGTATGAAGCAGTACGGCAGCGGCTGGGCAAGGAGGGATAACCGTGGAAGATAAGGAATTGCAGGAATTCGATCTTGAGGATATTATCAAGGAATTCGGCGATCATCCGGAAGAAATCGAAGAAACGGTAGAACAGATCGAAGAGGAAGCGCTCCCTGAAGAAATTGATGCGGAGGATGCGGCTAAAGAGTCTTCTGAGGAAGATGATAAGATATCGAGAATGATAGCAAGGTTCCGGCACGAAATACCGATTGAGGAAACGACAATTGTGTTTAAACGTATCTCGCAGGAGGAAGAAACACAGCCTGTCGCTGCAATGGCAGACGAGACTGTCCGCATGGATGAGATCCGGGAAGAAATTGCAGAACAGTCTGCGAATACTGTTACGGATGCCACTATTCGTTTTGAAGGCATTCCGGAGACAAAAACCTCTGTGGGGGATGAGACCATCCGCTTCGATAAGCTTCCCGATACGCAGGTAGAGGTTGCCGGAGCACAGCGCATCCTGGACGAGGAAGAGGACCCGATCTATATACCTCCTGAGCAGGCGCCGAAGGCAGAACCCTATTCTGATGAATGGGAGCCGGAGTACGAGCAGCCTATGGGAGAGTACGTACCGCCCAGGATCATTCCGCTGCGTCCCAAGTCCCGGATTCGGGAGTTGAAGCAGAAACTGGTGGCAGGACCGGAAAAGCTGTATTACAAGCTTTCTGAGAATGGTCTTGGCAAGGTGCAGGCAGCGATCTTCTTCACATTGCTGATCGTGCTGGCATCTGCAGCCGCTACAGCGGTATATGCTGTGGGTTGGGTACCGGTGGCACGTACAAAGCTGATGGTATTCGGTCAGTTGCTGGCAATGCTGCTTTCTGCGCTGCTGGGCTGTTATCAGCTGCTCGAAGGCATTGTGGATATTGCACGCAAGCGGTTCTCTCTGAATAGCTTGCTGGTATTTACCTTTGTTTTCTGCTGTGTTGACGGTGTGCTGTGTTTGCAGCAGCAGCGTGTGCCTTGTTGTGCTGCGTTCAGCCTTCAGGTGATGATGTCTTTGTGGAATTCCTACCACAAGCGCAACACCAAGCTGGGTCAGTTAGATACCATGCGCAAGGCTACCCGATTGGACAGCCTGACTGCAGTAGAAGAATATCATGACGGTATGAAGGGCGTCCTGCGTGGCGAAGGTCAGGTCGAGGACTTTATGGATACCTTGGATCAGCCTGCCCAGCAGGAAAAGACCTTGAATGTGTATGCGCTGGTTGGTCTGCTGATTAGCGTGGCGCTGGGCGTTGCAGCCGGTGTGTTGCAAGGCTTGAATCAAGGAATTTATGCCGGCATCAGCGCAGGCTTCCAGGTGGCGGCGGTTACCACAATTGCTGCAATGCCTGCTTCTATGTTGATTGCGGTTTCCCGGCCTATGGCTGTGCTGGAACGGCGGATGCATGCCTTGGGCACGGTATTTTGCGGTTGGCAGGGCGTAGATGCCCTTAGCGGCAAGGTGCTGTTCCCGGTAGGTCATGAAGATCTGCTGCCGGTAGGCTCTGTAAAAATGAACGGCGTTAAGTTCTTTGGTAGCCGTCAGCCGGATCAGATCATTGCTTATACCACCGCCCTGATTAATGCAAACGGCGGCTCTTTGGAACCCGTGTTTAACCAACTGCTGGAGAGCCGGAACGGCATGCACTACACAGCGCAGGATGTGGCTTACTATGACAATGACGGCATCGGCGGTCAGGTCAACGGCGAAGCTGTGCTGGTAGGAACGCTGACCTTCCTGAAGGAAATGGGCGTAGAAGTGCCGGAGGGTATTCGAGTCAATCATGCGGTATGCGTTGCAGTAGACGGAGAACTGTGTGGCCTTTACGCTGTTACGGTGGAGAAAAACCGGGCGGCATCTGCCGGTATGGTTACTTTGTGTGGCTACCGGGGTCTGAAACCCATTCTCACAAGCAACGATTTTATGCTGACGGAAAAGTTTATCCGCAATCATTTTGAGGTTAAGACCAAGCGGATTGTTTTCCCTGCGCCTGCAACCAGAATAGAGCTGCAAGACAAGACTGTAGAACAGGAAAGCCGTGCAGCAGCATTGATTACCGGCGAGGGTCTGGCGGCGTTTGCGTACGCAGCTACCGGCGCACGTACATTGAAGGGCGCTGCTACTACCGGTATGGTGGTACACATGATCGGCGGTATTTTGGGTATGCTGATGATGCTGGTGCTGGTGGTTTTGGGCAGAGTGGATCTGCTGACACCGGCAAGCATGTTCTTATATGAACTGATCTGGATGATCCCCGGCTTGCTGATTACCGAATGGACCCGGTCAATTTAATAAAAAATAAATCACCCAGTCGCTTGACTGGGTGATTTTCTTTTTGATGTACGATTATCTCTGAATTCTGCCGGAGCCGTCGCCGCCTGCCAGCTTTTCTACTTCAGCGACGGTGACCATGTTGTAGTCGCCCTCGATGGAGTGCTTCAGAGCGGAGGCTGCAACTGCGAACTCAACTGCTGCCTGGGTGTCCTTGCCGGAAAGCAGGGAGTAGATCAGGCCGCCGCCGAAGGAGTCACCGCCGCCAACGCGGTCAATGATGTGCAGGTTGTACTTCTTGGAGAAGCAGTACTCGTCCTTGGCAACGTTGTAAAGCATTGCGCTCCAGCCGTTGTCAAATGCGCTGTGGCTCTCACGCAGGGTAATAGCAACCATCTCAAAGCCGAACTTGTCAGCCAGCTGCTTTGCAACGGACTTGTAACCTTCGTGGTTCAGGCTGCCGCCGTAGATATCGGTAGCCTCAGCTTCGATGCCGAATACGTCCTTTGCGTCTTCTTCGTTGGAGATGCAAACGTCAACATACTGGCACAGCTCGGTCATAGCAGCGCGGGCCTGCTCACGGGTCCACAGCTTGCCACGGTAGTTCAGGTCGCAGGAAATCTTGATGCCACGAGCCTTAGCAGCCTGGCAGGCTTCTTTACAGATCTGAACCAGGTTCTCGCCCAGTGCCGGAGTAATGCCGGTGAAGTGGAACCAGTCAGCGCCGTCGAAGATGTTGTCCCAGTCAAAGTCGCTGGGGGAGGACATCTGGATAGCGGAGTGTGCGCGGTCGTAGATGCAGACGCTGCCACGCTGGGAAGCGCCCTTCTCGTTGAAGTAGATACCTACACGCTCACCACCACGAACGATCTTGGTGGTGTCTACGCCGTAGCGGCGCCGAGAGTTAACAGCAGCCTGACCGATGGAGTGGGTGGGCAGCTTGGTAACGAAAGCGGCATCCATGCCGTAGTTTGCCAGAGAAACAGCAACGTTTGCTTCGCCGCCGCCAAAGGTGAACTCTACGTGGTCGCACTGTACAAAACGCTCATAGTTATAAGGCTGCAGGCGGAGCATCAGCTCGCCGAAGGTAATAATTCTGGGCATTTTCTTGTCCTCCAAATTTAATTATACGCCGGAGTAAGCAGCGAAGCCTGCGTCAACGGGCAGAACAACACCGGTGATAGCGGAAGCGGACTTGTCGTCGCACAGGAACAGAGTTGCACCGATCAGCTCGTCAGCGTCAACAAAGCGAGCGGTGGGAGTGCCGTTGAGGATCTTTGCGGAACGAGCGGTGGGAGTGCCGTCCTCGTTGAACAGCAGAGCCTTGTTCTGAGCAGATACCAGGAAGCCGGGAGCAATTGCGTTGCAGCGGATGCCGGTGCCTGCGAAGTGGGTAGCCAGCCACTGAGTGAAGTTGGAAATACCAGCCTTAGCAGCAGAGTAAGCGGGGATCTTGGTCAGGCGAGTGTAAGCATTCATGCAAGAAATGTTCAGGATCACGCCGCCCTTCTTGGCGACCATATCCTTTGCGAATGCCTGTGTGGGCAGCAGAGTACCCTGGAAGTTCAGCTTGAATACGAAGTCAACACCGGAAGCGTCCAGATCGAAGAAGGTCTTGCAGCCGTCCCATGCTTCGTGCTGATACTCGTTGTCGGTAGTAGCACGGGGGTTGTTGCCGCCAGCGCCGTTGACCAGAATGTCGCAGGGACCCAGGTCACGCAGAACAGCCTGATGGACTTCTTCCAGAGCCTCGGGCTCCAGAACATTAGCCTTGTAGCCTTCAGCAATGCAGCCTTCAGCCTTCAGCTCAGCAGCCAGCTTCTTGACAGCGTCCTCGTTCAGGTCCAGACAAGCGACCTTTGCGCCGCTGCGAGCGAAAGCAGCAGCCATAGCACCGCAGATCAGACCGCCGGCGCCGGTAACAACTACGACCTTGCCGGTGTAGTCAACATTCAAGGGAAGATTAGCCATTTTAATTTACCTCCAAATTGTTTATACAATATTATTTATCAAATTTATCCAGCATATCCCAAACGCCCAGCATGTACATGATGCCCAGAGCACGGTCATACAGACCGTAG
>JAZRQF010000013.1:0-15094 GCA_045649605.1 Faecousia sp. | reverse complement strand
CTGGTAGCCTGCATTGGGATAGAACTCCAAATTCAGTCTGTAAAGTCCGTTCTCCTTAAATACACCACTGAAAGCAAACCAATTTCCTTCGGTAAATTCTTCCCAAATCGGATACAAGATATAGTTTGCATCCGCAGAAATCGAAATTGTATCTATGCTTGCCTGCTGACCCACTTCGATGGATTCAGGCACGCCGGTTACTGATACTTCCGTGATGGATTCACCGGGAAGGTAGAATTCCAACTCTATCACATTGTCATAGGCATAGTAAGTATCTGCTTGAGGCACCATAATGATGGTCTCGTTGCCGAATTCCGTGCCCTCCGGCATGTCAAAAATCAGCTCCAGATAGAACCACTGGGCGCCGAAGAAAGGCTCATTCAAGGCTGTATAGCCGCCTTCTTCATTGTAATAGTACCAAGTTGCCCGGGACAAAGATCCCTGCTGCTCTGCAGGCCAAGCAATCTCGACACCTTCTATGGTAGGCATTGCGCCGATCTCGGGAATTTGGACACCGGACACCTCAATCCAGTCCAGCGCTGTCAAGCCGTCTGCCAGTGCTGCCAAGGGCAGGGTTACACACAGCAGCAAAACAACCGCCACCAATATGCCAAACAAACGTTTTTTCATAAAATACCCCTCTTTTCTGAAAATGATTTTGCATCCTTTCAGATACAATTTTATTATAAATGTCCCCTATCTCTATGTCAAGAACGCCTGACAGGATGAATGCAAAAAAGCACCGGAATACCGGTGCTTTTTCATGCTTATACGATACCCTGAGACAGCATAGCATCGGCAACCTTCAGGAAGCCGGCAATGTTTGCGCCAGCAACATAGTTGCCCTCCATGCCGTACTCCTTAGCAGCATTGTCCAGATTGTGGAAAATACCGATCATGATGTCCTTGAGCTTGCTATCAACCTTTTCAAAGGTCCAGCTACGGCGCTCGGAGTTCTGGCTCATTTCCAGACCGGAAACCGCAACACCGCCTGCGTTGCAAGCCTTGCCCGGACAGAACAACACGCCGTTATCCTGCAGATACTTGGTTGCTTCCAAGGTGGTGGGCATGTTTGCGCCTTCGCAGACTGCGATACAGCCGTTCGCTGCCAACGCTTTCGCATCCTCAATCTGCAGTTCGTTCTGGGTCGCGCAAGGCAGCGCAATATCACATTTCACTGTCCAAACGCCCTTGCCAGGGTGATACTGAGCATTGGGGCGTGCCTCTGCGTAAGCAGTCAAGCGGGCGCGACGCACTTCCTTGATATCCTTCAGAAGCTGTACGTCGATGCCGTCGGGATCATAGATCCAGCCGGAGGAGTCAGAGCAGGTAACCGGCTTTGCGCCCAGCGCCCAAGCCTTTTCGATGGCATAAATCGCCACGTTGCCTGCGCCGGATACTGCTACGGTCTTACCGGCCAGTTCGATACCATTGCACTTCAAAATTTCCTCAGTAATATACAGCAAGCCATAGCCGGTCGCCTCGGTACGTGCCAAAGAACCGCCGTAGCTCAAGCCCTTACCGGTGAGAACGCCGCCCTTATATGCGCCACGCATACGGCGGTACTGACCGAACATGTAACCGATCTCACGGCCGCCTACACCGATATCGCCGGCAGGTACGTCCTCGTCCGCACCAATATAGCGGTGCAACTCAGTCATAAAGCTTTGGCAGAAACGCATGATCTCCCGGTCAGACTTGCCCTTAGGATCGAAGTCAGAACCACCCTTCGCACCGCCCATAGGCAAACCGGTCAGAGAGTTTTTGAAGGTCTGCTCAAAGCTCAAGAACTTCATAACGCTCAAGTTAACGGTGGGGTGGAAACGCAGACCGCCCTTGTATGTGCCGATAGCGCCGTTAAACTGCACACGGTAGCCACGGTTCACGTGAACCTGACCCTGATCGTCTACCCAAGGAATGGTAAAGGTAAAGTTACGCTCGGGCATGGTAATACGCTCCAACAGCGCTTCCCGACGGTACTTTTCTTCGTCACGCTCAATAACAGGCCGGATAGACTCCAGCACCTCCCGGACCGCCTGATTAAACTCCGGCTGGCTCAGGTTCTGTTCCGCAACACGCTGGATTACTTCATCTACATAACTCATAGGATCTCCCCCTAATGGAATAGAATTGGGTTTATTTTAACACAGAAGCACTGCCCACGCAATAGAATTCCTTAAAAAATCGGCAACAAAATGCAAGTTTTTATAACAAATAATTCATGCAATATACACAATTTCCGGTTATAATGGCACAAATCATGCATTATATTGGCTTTCTTGCAGGAATTGCATAATTTCTTGCAATTTTATTTTTCAATTCCTGCACTTTATCTACAGGACTTTACATTTGCCCCAAAAAAGAGTAAAATAACATACAAGGAAGTGATTTTATGAAACGTTGGATGTACAACGTGCTGATTATTTTATTTGTCAGCATCTTTTTAGTCAGCGGCGGTATCCTGGCAAAATACTATATCGAAGCCGCACAAAACAATGAAAACTATGACAAGCTCTCGACCATCATGAACGGTTCTGCAGTTACCCCCCGTCCCACCATTACCAACGACCCCATGAACACCGAGCCCACAGAGCCTGCTATGGTGGATGTGATCGATCCGGAGACCGGTGAGACCGTCACACTCCTGCCGGAGTTTGCAGAGCTGTATGTGATGAACAACGACATCGTGGGTTGGATCCGTATTCCCGGCACTGATATTGACTATCCCGTCATGCAGAAGCCTGAGATCCGGGATTATTACCTGCGAAAAGATTTTGACGAAAACTATAGCAGACGGGGTTCTATCTACGCCCAGGAAACCTGCGACGTTCTCACCCCCTCAGACAATGTCGTTCTCTACGGTCACCGCATGAACGACCGCTCCATGTTTGCTCAGCTGGACAAGTATATGAAAGAGGATTTCTTCAAAGAAAATCCCTACATCTACTTCGACACACTGAACGGCCTGCATACGTATCAAGTGGTTGCGGTATTTCTGACCACCGCCAGCGCAGGTCAGGGTTTCCCCTATCACAGCTTCATCAATGCAAAAGATGCGGATGACTTCGATCGTTTTATCAGCGGTTGCAAGCGCATCGCTTTGTATGACACCGGCGTATCCGCCGAATACGGCGACAAGCTGATCACTCTGTCCACCTGTGAATTCTCCCAGACCAACGGTCGACTGGCAATCGTAGCAAAAAGAATTGGATAAAAAGAAAGCGTGATGCAAAAGCATCACGCTTTTTCTTTATTCAATAATCGTTAAAACGCCGTCTGCATTCGCCTTATAACGAACACCGTCCAATTCCACATTGGAATTTGTCAGCGCAAAACCGCTTTCATCAAAATAATACATTCTGCCGCCAATCGTCATTAATCCCTCTGCGGCACTGCCATCCGGATTGCGGTAAGAGACGCCCTCGTCCGTGGTCAACCAACCAACGCACATAGCACCGTTAGGAGAGAAATAACGCATAACCGAGTCAATCTCTGCCCAGTCGGTGGTAACAGAACCGTCGTCATTGAAGTAGTATTTAACGCCAAACTCCTCCAACCAACCAGTGTAAGGTTGTCCCTCCTGATAATAATACCAGGTATTTCCATCCCAATGCCAGCCATGCAAAACCGGAATAACCGTAGCGCGGCTCTGACCGGAGTTTTGCACATCGCCGACAATCAACGCCCGTTGAAACAGTTCTACCGCAGAATACCGGGTAAGTACATCATATCCCCGTGCCACCGCATAAGCGCCCTGCACCTGCAAAGTTACGGTATATGCCCCCTGCGGTAAGTTTGCCGCCAGCTGGGTATCCAGCCGCCGCAAATCGAATTCCGGTCCGTTTGCTGTAGCGTTTGCCTGCAGGATCACGTTATTTCCGTTATCTGTTACGGTAACTTTCAGCGTATCTAAGTTGCTGTTCTGCGCACTGACCACACCATCAAGAGAAAGCCGCTTTCCATCCCGAAGCTGAGATGGAATTTCGTTTTCCGTTAAGGTTATATCTTCCGTGTTCAGTCGCACAACACTCACCGCATTGGCAGCTATGTATCCTACGGTCTCCCCTTCTTGTATCTTGTAAAACAATTCATTTTCATTGTTTTTCAAAAGTGCTGTTGCCCGGAGCAACTCACCGGAAGACACGCTACGCAGTCGCTCACAGCCATGTTCACCCTGCAGACACGGCTCGCTGCGCAATGTACTGTCAAACCGGGTTCTCACAAATACATCCGTACCGAAGTTCTGACAACCCTCTGAGTAGTTGCGGCTGAAATGAACCACACCGTCCAAGATCATCCAATCGCTGAAATAAGCAGCGAAATCCGCAATAGAGCACTGGATCACGTTGCCCTCTTCGCCGCCAAGGGAAGTATAATAGCTCTCAACAAAATAAACCGTTCCGTCGATAATGCCATTGATAACCACAACATGTCCGTAAAGCGCACCGGCTTCCGTATTGGTCCACTCAAAACCGACCAAAATATCGTATGCATCTCTGGTTCCGTTTTGTGTGATAATGTTCAGCGACTCCTCCAAGGTGTAGGTGTCTGCCGGGTATGCCATGACATAATAGCCGCCGGAGGTCTGCTCCTTGGCGGCATAGGCATCAAACTGCTGATTGCCGTCATAGACTTCCAACCAAGAATTGACACCCATATGCCACAACTGGTGGCTGGCCATCAATCCGCACAGTCCGGTAAAGGACTCTTTTTCCGCAGATTCCAAGCAATCCAGATAAATTTGTCTGGATTCTGCGATCAATTTATTGATGGCAGACGACTTATCCGGCGCAGCCAGTGCCGCACCGGGCAGTACTGCCAGCAGCAACGCAGCGCACAACAGTATGGAAATCAACTTTCTCAAATACGGCACATCCTTTCCGGAAAAATCCAAATAATTGAGACGATTATACCATATTTTCCCAACAAATGCAACTACACTGCACATATCCACCCATATTGGTACAAAAAGGTTGAAAACACTTGTAGTTTATGGTATGATGCCAGTGTTTGAGAAACACAAATTTGGGAGGGTAAACATGATTCAGATCAAGAAGATGCGTGCCGATCACGTGATCGATTTTGCTGCAGAAGAACTGAAAAAATATCTGCGTATGATGATGCCCCGGTGCGGCGAGATCGAGATTCTCTACCAGCCGGATGCCACTGACGGTTTCCGTTTGGGTCTGTTGGAGGACTTCAGCATTGAGAGCGAAGCGGAAGATCCGGTACTGGACGATGTTGTCCATATCGACACCACTGCTGAGGGCGGTATCTTGGCAGGTTCTAACATGCGTAGTATTTTGTACGCAGTATATCGCCTGCTGAAGCTTCACGGCTGCCGCTGGCTGTACCCCGGTGTGGATGGCGAGTTCATTCCCATTACTGACCTGAAGCCGCAGAAGTATCACAAGATGGCAGACAGCCGTTTCCGTGGTCACTGCAACGAGGGCAGCGAGTACCAGCAGTGCATGCTGGAGACCATCGACTTCTTCCCCAAGCAGGAAATCAACGTATACATGCTGGAGTTTGATATTCCCTTCATTTACTATGATCGCTACTACATGCACGAGTACAACAAGCACCGTCCTGCTGAGCCTGTCAATCCCCAGTTGGTGCTGCAGTGGAAACGTCAGTGCGAGGCAGAAATCGCCAAGCGCGGTCTAATGTTCCACGACATGGGTCACGGCTGGACTGCTGAGCCTTACGGCATTCCCTCCACCAAGGGTTGGAATGCTGATACAGAGATCGTGCTTACCGAAAAGCAGCAGTCTTACGTTGCTATGCTCAATGGCGTTCGTGGTCTGCGTGGCGGTGTTCCTCTGAACACCAACGTGTGTATGTCCAACCCCGAAGTTCGTCAGCTTATGGTGGATTGCATCGTAGATTACGCTGAAAAATCCTCCAATGTAGACTACCTGCACGTATGGCTGGCTGACGGCACCCGCAACCACTGCGAGTGCGAGGAATGCCAGAAAATGCGTCCCAGCGACTACTATCTGATGATCATGAACGAGCTGGACGAGGCGCTGACCGCCAAGGGTCTGGATACTCGTATTGTGTTCATCGCTTACGTTGACACGCTGTTCGCACCTGAGCATGTTACCATTAAGAATCCTCAGCGTTTCTCCCTGCTGTACGCACCCATTCACCGTACTTACACCGCAAGTGTTAACGAGAACAGTGTGATCCCCGAACCCCTGCCCTACGAGCGTAACAAATGGGAAACTCCCAAGGCGGCTGAAGTCAATCTGGCTCTGCTGCGCGCATGGCAGGAAAACTGGAAGGGTCCCTCCTTCGAATATGAGTACCACTTCTGGCGCGCCCACCTGAAGGATCCCGGCGGACAGTATGTTGCCCGTCGTATTTACGAAGATATCCGTGGCCTGAACTTTATGGGTCTGGACGGTGTTGTTGAGGACGGCTCTCAGCGTCACTTCTTCCCCAACGGCTTTGCAATGCATATCTATGCCGCTACCCTGCTGGATCACAACTGTGATTACGAGGCAGAACTGGAAGATTACTTCTCCCACGTTTACGGTGAAGATTGGCGTGCTGTCCGGGAGTATCTGCAGAAGGTTTCCGATCTGTTCGATATCGGCTGGATGTACGGCGAGAAGCGTGTTGCTGACGATCAGAGCGCTTACTACGATCCTGCCCGTTGGGATTTACTGGAAAAGGCGCAGGTCATCGCTGCAGAGGGCAAAGCTTTGGCTGAGGCCCATCTGGCTATGCCTACCCGTCCTCAGACCGTTTCCTACCGTCTGCTGCTGCGTCACGCTGAGTATATCCTCGGTGTTGCCGCTTGTATGGCAGAAAAGGCAAAGGGCAACGACGAGCTGGCACTGGAAAAGGGTATGGAATTCTTCCACAACTTTGGCCGCTACGAGTTCGAAATCGAGCGCTACTACGACCACGAACTGGCTTGCCGCACCTTGCATCTGGCATTGAAGCAGGTTGTCAAATTGGTCGGCGACGCCGCAATTCAGTAAAATAAAAACTCCCGGGAGTATTCCTCCCGGGAGTTTCTTTATATAAGAATTACACTCTTGCGTGGCCCTGGCTGCAGATCACGTTTACAACGCTTTCCACGCACTCTGCGCATTCCTGCTTGGTAGGTGCTTCCACCATGACGCGGATCACCGGCTCTGTGCCGGATTCACGAACCAGAATACGGCCGGTATCACCCAAGCGGTCTGCCACCGCCTGCACAGCTGCCTGCACAACGGGATCGTTCTGCGCTGCGGGCTTATCCTGCACACGAACATTCTTCAGCACCTGAGGATAAATCGTCAGCCCCTTGCACAGTTCAGAAAGGGCGGCCTTTTTCTTCATCATGACTTCCATGATCTTCAGACTGGTGAGAATACCGTCGCCGGTGGTAGCATATTTGGAAATGATGATATGGCCGGACTGCTCACCGCCTAGACGGCAGCCATTTTGTGCCATGTATTCATAAACATACCGGTCACCGACCTTGGTCTTGGCATAGTCGATACCTACCGTATCAAATGCCTTATACAGACCAAAATTGCTCATAACCGTTGTAACCACGGTGTTGTGATCCAACTGGCCACGCTCTTTCATGTAGTTGCCCAGAATGTACATAATATGGTCGCCATTGACCACTTCGCCCTTCTCGTCTACACACAGACAGCGGTCAGCGTCGCCATCATAAGCAAAACCTACATCCAGACCATTGTCCAACACGAATTTCTGCAAATGCTCGATATGAGTAGAACCGGCTTCCTCGTTAATGTTCACGCCGTCAGGCTGGTTGTTCATTACATAGGTCTTAGCACCCAGCGCATCAAACACGTTCTTTGCGATCATCCAGGCAGAGCCGTTGGCGCAGTCCAGACCTACCTTCACGCCCTTGAAAGAGTACAAACCCAAGGAAATCAGGTAGCCGATGTAACGGTTTCTACCGGCAGAGTAGTCGACAGTTCTGCCGATCTCGCCACGCTTTGCAAAAGGAACTTCTGCTACTTTTTCACCAAAAGCTTCCAGCTCCCCGTCCAGATATGCCTCTACCAAAGCGGTGGTTTCGTCATCCATCTTCTCGCCGCTGCCGTTAAGCAGCTTGATGCCGTTATCGTAGAAAGGATTGTGGCTGGCGGAGATCATAACACCGCAGTCGAAATCATCCATACGGGTGACGTAAGCCACGGAAGGTGTTGTGGTGACGTGAAGCAGGTATGCATTGGTGCCGGAAGCCGTAATGCCTGCTGCCAATGCGTACTCAAACATATAGCTGGAACGGCGGGTATCCTTGCCAATGACGATCTTCACTTCGTCCTCGTTGCCGGCGCGGCTCTTCAGTTCCTTATAATACCAACCCAAAAATCTACCGATTTTATAGGCATGATCTGCAGTCAGATTAACGTTTGCTTCACCACGGAAGCCGTCTGTACCAAAATATTTTCCCATATTAGCGCTCCTTCTTGGCAACAATGGTGCCGCCTAATTTGTAAATGCTGTTTGCCGGGATCACGCCCCGAACGCAGGATGTAGGATAGACGTTGGAATTTTTGCCGATCACCGTGCCGGGGTTAAGTACGCTATTGCAACCAACCTCCACGCAGTCACCCAGCATAGCGCCGAATTTCTTAAGTCCGGTAGGGATATCCTCCTGGGCATGAACAACCACCAAGGACTTGTCAGACTTTACGTTAGAAGTCAGCGAACCGGCGCCCATGTGGGCTTTGTAACCCAAAATGCTGTCGCCTACATAATTGTAGTGGGGCACCTGCACCTTATCAAACAGAATAACGTTCTTTAATTCTACAGAATTGCCAACCACGCAACCCTCGCCAACCAAAGCGCTGCCACGGACAAATGCGCAATGACGCACCTCGGTTTCTGCACCGATGATGCAGGGTGCGCCCAGGTATGCCGTCGGGGCAACCTTTGCAGTCTTATGTACCCACACCTGAGGCGCAACTTCTTCGTAATCCTCGCCCAGGGTCTCACCCAAACTGACGATCATCGCCTTGATGCCGGATAACGCCTCCCAAGGATAGGTAAAACCGGCCAAAAAATCCTTTGCAATCGTATGATCCAAATCATACAAATCTTTTATTGTGTACAAGAAAATCAAACCTTTCATCAGGGATATATTTATTCTAACACAAACTTTTTCAACAATCAATATTTATCTGATTTGTTAACAAAAAATACGGAAATTTGCCAAATTTCGACAAATTTCCGTATTTTTCTTTACATATTACTTTTAATCACAGAGATCAGAATATCGCCTGCGACCACCCGGTCTTCTGCGGCAAAACCCTCTGCAAAATTGTCAGAATACAGCACTTGCGCATTGGGCGGAAACTCTTCGTCACCCTCCCAAACAAGGATCTGCATCCGGTAGCCGCCGATAAAGTCAAACTGGTAGCCGGCATCGCCATGATTCACCGCAATCGCACCCATTTTCTCGCAAGCAGCCTTAAATGCTGCCACCCGGGTGCCAAAGGTAAACGCCGCACGGGTCAACACACGGCCGGTGTAAGGCTTGATGTACATTTCGCCCCAGGGCATTTCCCGGAAGGTCTTCCATTGACCGCCCCACGCTACTGTTTTGCTCTCCAGCAGATACCGCAGCAAAAAGGTCTGGCAAGCCAAAGGCGGCAGATTGCCACCGCTTGTATTGCGAATGGCATAAGCAGGATGGGAAATGGCATATTCGCTACCCATCAAGTTTACATAAAATTCTTTTCCATCCCACTTAACATCCGGTAGACGGCCGACAGCTTCTACGGGATCTAAGCTGTGAAACTTTTCTTCATAGTAGGAAAAAGGTACTTCTTCCTTGTTGTTCTCAATCTGCATAAATTTCTCCTATCAGTTCTCCTGTACAGAGTTTGGGAACAGCGATGCATCCGTATGGGGCAGGAAGCAAGCTGCCACAAAGCTATCCATATAACCGGGATAGGTAGACAGCTCCAAATAGGTCATATTGGCGCCTACCTCATGGCACTTTCTTGTTGCCTCATTGCTTATGACCATAGCATACGCACCGGTGAGGGAGGAGTTTCCAATATAGTGATACTTATCAAGGTCTACATCCGGCAGCATACCGATATTGACCGCATTTTTCATATTGATGCCGCTGCCGATACCGCCTGCAACCATGACCCGGTCAATGCAGTCAGGGGTCATATCCACAGACTGCAGAAGCGTATCAATGCCGGAATAGATCGCACCCTTGGCACGAATGAAATTGTCGATATCTACTTCGTTAATGGACACTTCCCTGCCGGTCTCGCTTTCTGCGGCAGTTGCCAGCACATAGCGACCCATGCCATGCTGATCCCGCAGGATACGGCTGCCCTCCCGGGTAAAGAGACCTCTTGCATTGATAATACCGGTACGGAACAGTTCAGAAATAATATCAATAATACCACTACCGCAAATACCTACCGGTTTCTGTCCGGCATCACCCACGATGGTCATGGTGGGTTCCATGGTTTCTTTGTCAATGGTCACCGCCTCAACAGCGCCGTCGGTAGCACGCATGCCGCAGGAAATGTCGCCGCCTTCAAAGGCAGGACCTGCAGAGCAAGCGCAGCTCATCAGGAAATCCCGGTTGCCAAACACGATCTCGCCGTTGGTACCCAAGTCAATGAACAGTGTCATCTCGTCTTTGTCCCACATCATAGTAGCCAGTGTGCCGGCTGTAATATCGCCGCCTACATAAGAGCCGATATTAGGCGCAATAATTACCTGCGCCATAGGATTGGCAGGCAGTTTCAGATCCTGCGCCTTCAGGTCCTCCCAAGCAAAGAAGCTGGGAATATAGGGGTCCATACGCACCGGGTCTGCATCCACACCCACCAGCAGGTGGTTCATGGTGGTGTTAGCGCCGATGCAAAGGCGCAAAATGCTCCGTGCGTTGATATTTGCGCTCTTGCACAAGTTTGCCATAATGGGACTTAAAGTCTCTTTTACAATGGCATCCTGCAGCTTTTTCTTACCGCCGGGGCGAGTAGATTCAATAATGCGGTTGATTACGTCTGCGCCGTAGCGGATCTGTCCGTTGCCGGAAGAACCCTTTGCCAGAATTTCACCGCTGGTCAGATCCACGTAGACCATAGAAACGGTGGTTGTGCCGATATCGATGGCGCAACCTACGATTTTTGTGTCCTCGAAGGGGCAGATGTCCATGCAGACAAAGACGCCGTCTTTCAGTTCACCCTTCACGCAGACATTCCAGTCATTTTCACGCAGAGAAGAAGCCAGTCGCACCATAACAGAGTACGGCACTTTTACAGAAGCCGCTTCCGGCTGCACTGCCTGAATTGCCCAGGTCAGGCGCTCAATATCGGGCATGGTATCTGCCTCGTTGGGCGCTTCCATGGTAAGCTGCAGTGCGCAGAAACTATTGGTAAAAGGCAGACCGCCTTCTTCCATATCCTTTTTGGCATTTTCAAAGATCGCCACTTCCTCAGGAGAGGACAGATCGGCAGTCTTCATGCGGCTTTGGTAGGCGCTGGCAATGTCCGGCACCCATACGGTGCAGTCGCCAACTACCTTGCAGTTACAGCTCAGCCGCCAGCCTTCTTTATATTCCTCGTCGGTGATATGACGGGAAGGAATTGTTTCCAATTCTCCCTCTATCAGCTTCACACGGCATTTGCCGCAGGAGCCGTTGCCGCTGCAGGGAGCATCGATCGCCACATTGGCGCGACGGGCCAGCTCCAGCAGGTTTTCACCGGCGTTGCATTCAATTTGGGTAGGGTTTGCACCCTCAATTTGGAAAATTACTTTCATAGGTTTTCTTTCCTTTTGCTTGCAAGATTATGCCGGCGGTACGGCGAACCGTACCGTCGGCAATCTGTTGTAAATTACAGCAGGGATTCCATACCCAGAACGGGGTGACCCTTTTCGGTCAGCCAGTTCAGCAATTCTTCGCCGTCGGTAGTGATGGTCTCATCTGCCACCAAATCGGTGAAGTTCTCAATGCCATACAGTTCCTGAGCAGTCTTGTTCAGGCGCTCAGCCACATCGTCCTTCAGTTCCTTGGGCATCCAAACAATACGCTCGATGCCGCCCTCAGCGGAGATGAACTTCTTGGAGGAGATGAAGTGTCTGCCGTGACCCATGTAACCGGGAGTCTGAACACCGCCGCCGGTGCAGCTAGCCAGTTCGCCGAAGGTCATACCGGCAGGTGTCATACCCTTGAACTCACGGTTAACGACGATAAAGCCGCCGGACATAGGCTCGATACCGCAGATACACTCGAAGCAGCCGCAGGAAGTCATAGGATCTTCCAGAATGGAGTACAGAGTAACAGACTCAACAGCGCCATGGGTTGCATCGTAAATAGCCTTATCAACAGACTCGAAACGGCCGGTACGCTCGTCGGTGCAGCCTTCCTTGAAGATAGGCTGGCAGGGACCGTTGGGATCCAGCTCGTTGGTTGCCTTAGCATCCAGCCAGGAAACAGCGCCACACAGACCCAAACGCTCGGGAGTAACCACGCAGCAGTGAGCAGGTGCGAAGGACTGGCACAGAATGCAGGTGTAGTAACGGTCAACAGCCTCGTCAGTCATGGATGCCAGACGGTCATCACGCTGTGCGTAACGGGGCATTGCGATCTCATCACGGAACTTACCGGCTTCAACAGCATCGGTAATCAGGGTGATCTGGCACTTGTCAACAACTGCGTCAAACTCGTCCATGATCATCACGTACAGAACTTCTGCGAAGTCCTTCAGTCGCAGACCCTTCTCAAATGCGTCCTTGGAAACACGGACACGAACCTGGTTGCGCTGACCGGTGTGCATAACGCCTTCCATGTAGTTAAACCAAGCGTGGAACTTACGCTCGATAACACTCTCGAAGTCCTCCTGCATCTTCTTGCCGGCAACTTCTACGTATGTAGCCAGAGCAGACTCGCTGCCTGCGTCCAGATCGCGTCCGATAATGTTGATCTTATGATCCTCAATCTGACCCATATCCCGCATAACCACCAGCTCAGCGGTGGGGTTCTTGCCGGAGTAGAACTCAGCATGCATATCGCTCTTACGAATGATCTCGCCCTCAAATGCAGCAGCAAATGCTACGGGGATGGGCAGTTCCTTAACCTTGATCTTGATCTCACGCAGTTCCAGAGACTTCTTAACAGTGTTTGCATGGTCGCAAACGGATTCCAGAGCGCCGGGAACCTGATTCTCGCCCAGATCAATGTCAACGATAACGGGGAAGCCCAGTGCGATTGCACCGGCGCCGGCAGAAACGACAACCTCGTTCAGCGCGCCAAAGGTGTTGACAAATGCAGGTACACGCTCCTTGGTGTAGGTCAGCAGACCGCCCAGATCGCCGGGCTGTACGTTACCGAAGATCAGCGCCGCACGGACAGCAACCGTAACAACATGGATAACGGAAGTTACGTCGTGACCCAGAGGGATAACACGGAACTCCAGACCCATCTTTACGCCGCCTTCAGCGCACTGCTCGATAACATCACCGACCATAAAGGTCATAATACCCTTGGACTGGTAATCCTTAACGACGTTTACAACGTCCTCGGCATTGTCAGCCTTGCCCAGAACAACGGCAACACCGGGGATATCGCCGGTAACCAGCGGAACACCCAGGCTACGGATGATGGGGTCGGGCACGAAACCGATGCCGGACTCGTTGGCATAGGGATCGCCGCCTTCGACGTACTTCAGGCCTTCGATGATCTCAGCGCCAACAGCGGTAGCCAAACCGGCGTTCAATGCCTGGCCCAGATCCTCCTGATTGGTGATCAGACTCTTCAGCACACCTACGCAGGCTACCAAATCACCCAGAGTCTTAACCTTTACGCCGGTAGCAGCATAAATGGTGGGGAAATAATAAGCGGTATCGGGGAATGCAATTTCTTTGTCAGCACCGTACTTTGCAATCGCATCGTTTACAGCGCCTTCGGTCAAGCCGGCAACAGCATTGCTGCCGCCATAAATCAGATCAGTCAATACGCTCATAATAGTTTCCTCCTAAATAACTTGATTATATAGAGCCCATGCAGGCTAAATATACACTTAAAAAGCAAAGTGGCAGGGAGGGAGTTTCCCTCCCTGCCATAATATGCGGGGAATATTCTATGCTCGCCGCTTACATATCCAGGTAAGAGTCGGAGTACAGAACGTGGTTCTTGAAGATGTCGCAGGACTTGATGGTCTCCATCAGACGGCGGTCGTTGGGGTTAACGATCGCGGAGGTCAGACCCTGCATCATGCACATAGCGACCAGAGCGGAGTCCATGATGGGACGGACATCCTTAGGTGCGCCGTTGGAGTTGTTGGACAGACCACCGGTGGACTTCAGACCCTTGTCGGCGAACATCTTGATAGCCTCCAGGACTTCCATCTGCTTATCCTGCATGCCCTTGACAACCAGGAACAGGGGGTCGAACCACAGGTCGGTAGCATCCATACCCAAAGCCAGACCACGCTCCAGCATGTTGTCACAGTGCATCATACGCTCTTCGTTGTCCTTAGCGATACCGTCAGCGGAACACAGAGCGATACAGATAGCATCGTTAGCAGCAGCCAGGTCGATGTAGCCGATACGGGAACCTGCGTCAGCAGAGTTGACGATGGGCTTACCGTTGGTACGGTTGTAAACCTTGATACCGGCTTCGATAGCCTTCATGTTAGCAGTATCCAGTGCCAGAGGAACGTTGTTGAAGTTCTCCTGCAGCAGCTTAACTGCCCACATCATTCTTTCGGGACCGTCCTTCTCAGCAGGGCCGATGTTGACGTCCAGATAAGTAGCGCCGGCCTTGATCTGCTCGTATGCACGCTGCAGAATGGGCTCGGGATCGCGCTCGTCCATAGCCTTACGGATGGAGGGAGCGATGCAGTGGATACGCTCACCGATGGTAACGAAGGTGGAGGACTCGGGGTTGTAACCCTTGTACTGAACATCCCACTCCTTAACCTCGATTGCGGGAACCTTGGTAGCCAGCAGCTCGTCGAAGGACAGCTCCTTAACCTCGGCAGTAGCAGCGGTAGCAGCCTTAGCAGCATTCTCAGCAGCAGCGGCAGCAGCAGCGCCCTCGTACTCCTTGTCCTTCAGGTACTTAGGCAGCTGAACAGCTTCC
>JAZRQF010000012.1:0-10040 GCA_045649605.1 Faecousia sp. | reverse complement strand
TCCCGGTGTTGGCTAGCCAACACCGGGATTTGCTATTTAAGAATTACTCTGAATCAGTATCGATTACAGAGGCAGGGGGTACTGCTCGGGGAACAGGACGTACCACATCAGAGCAATAACGTCGTTGTTATCAACAGAACCGTCCTTGTTCATATCAACGTTGCCTTCCAGAGGATACTGCTCGGGGAACAGAACATTCCACATCAGAGCAATAACGTCGTCATTGGAAACTTCGTCGTTGCCGTCGATATCACCGGCAAGGCCGCCTTCGCTTGCAAAGTTGATGGTCATCTTCTTAATTCTGATCTGTGCGTTGGGAGCCTCGAGCTTCACATACTTGCAGCCCTCGGGCAGCTCGATGGTGATGTCGGTGTAATCACCAGTGTATGCAATTGCAGCATCCAGAACTTCCCAAGTCTCGCCGTCTGCAGAAACAGAAACGGGGAAGGTGAAGTTGCCAGCCTTGTTACCAGCCATATTCAGAACGATGGAGTTCATAGCAACCTTGGAGCTAATCACAGCATTGCCGTTCTTGTAGATTCTGGTCTGAGTAGTGAACCAGCCGGCGCTGATTGTCATTGTAACGTTCTCGTCCAACTCACGGCTGCACTCGGCGCCGCCCAGCTCGCCATCAACAGCATAGCTAGTCATATCATAAACGACAGAGTTGGGATCAACAGGCTCAGTTGCAGGAGGCTCGCCCTCAGTGTACTCAAGGACCCAGCCGTTCTTGATCTGAGGATTGCCGTTGTAGTTACCGACAATACCCAGGATGGTAACTGTGTCGCCTGCATCAGGCTTTACTTCCATTGCATCGTAACGGGCAGAACCGTCAGCATTGTAGGTGCCGTAGATGTACAGAGTGTCAGTGCCATCGGTGATGTACATATTACCGTAGGTGGTGTTTTCAACTTCAGTAATAACACCGGTAACCTTGTACTTTTCGGTAGTGTATGCATTCTGCTGCTGAGCTTTGCCCAGTGCCAGAGCCTCTGCGATGGTCAGGGTCTCGGGTTCAGCAGGAGTAGTGGGCTCGGTTGCTTCGGGCTCGGTTGCCTCGGGCTCGGTGGGCTCAGTGGGGTCGATGGAAGCCTCTGCAGCATAGAAGCGGCAGAAGTAGTTATCCATTTCAACCTTAACGGGGCCTACTGTGGTGTAGGTCTTATCGGAGCGAGTGCCGAAACGGTACAGAGCATCGTTAACAGTTGCAACGATGGTGTCGGTCTCTTCGTCATAGGTGTAGACAGTGGAAGCAGCTGCTTCGTATGCGCCGTTAACGTGAGTACCGCTAACGACCATATTGATGTAGTCGCCAGCCTCGGTGCGCAGATAGTAACCACCAGTGGTCTCTTCCAGATAAACATTCAGAGCTTCCTCTACATTTTTGGAAGTAGCCATGTAGTAGCCACTCATACCACCCTTCAGGTAGTAAACATCGGTAGCGCTTACACCTTCCTGAACCATACCGAACTTGTATGCAGTGCCGGCAACAGGAGCAGTAACATACTCTGCGTCCTCAGCAGGAGTGGTGGGCTCGGTAACTTCGGGCTCAGTGGGTTCGGTAGTACCAGGGACGTGCTCAACGATCCAGCCGTTCTTGATCTGAGGATCGCCGTTGTACTGACCGATAGGACCATAAATGGTAACAGTGTCACCTGCAACAGGCTTAACATTCATGGCATCGTAACGAGCAGAACCGTCAGCACTGTAGGTGCCGTAGATGGTCAGCTGGTTGCCTTCTGCATCAGCAATGTGCATATTGCCGTAGGTAGTATTGTAAACGTCTACGATAACGCCGCTGACGTAGTACTTACCCTCGGTGTAGCCGTTGTGCTCCTTGGACAAGCCCAGAGCAATAGCCTCAGGGATAGTCAGAACGGAGTCTGCTGCAGGATCAGAGACAACAGGCTGAGTTTCCTGAGGCTCGGTTGCCTCGGGCTCAGTGGGCTCAGTGGCGCCGGAGCCGCCATTGCCGCTGATCTTAAAGACGATAGCGTCGATCATAGTACGGGTGTTGCTTGCCTTAGTAGCAACGCAAACAGTCTTGGTAGCGCTGGTGTCGACTACGATTTCTTCATACGCACCATCGTTAGAAGACTTGCTCAAGGTGTACTCAGTACCGTTGATGTCCAGCTTGGTGTTCTTTGCCTTATACTTTGCAGCATAAATAACAACCTCAGTGACATCCTCAGGAACTGCAAAGGTAACTGTGCCAACAACGCTGCTGGTACCCAGCTTCAGGCAGCTATTGCCCTTTTCGTCCTTGCCGCCGTCGTAAGCCTTGGAACAGTTAGTCAAAGCCAGTGTATAGCCATCTACTGTGTAAGACTTGCTAGCGCCAATGTCATTGCCGTCAACGTGTCCGGTTGCACCGTTTTCGCCAAAGTCGAAGCGAACTTCGTTCTCTGCTGCTGCAACAGCAGGGATCAGGCTGCAAACCAGAACCATTGCCAGCACGAATGCTAGAATTTTCTTTACAGACATTTTCTTTTCCCCCAAAAAATTATTTTTTGTGTATGCGTAAATATCATATCGCATCAATATACATTATAGCTACCCTTCCCCAATTTATCAAGTACAATTTACACATTTTCCCTGAAATAAAACTGCGACGCCGGAAAACGACGTCGCAGTTTGTCAGTTATCGGATTTTATAAAGGATAGAGTTCCGGGAACAAGATGTACCACATCAGACGCACAACGTCACTATTGGTTATCTCACCGTCGCCGTCGTAGTCGACAGCGTTATCAAGGGGATAGGCCTCCGGGAACAGTGCGTGCCACATCAGCGCAACAACGTCCTCGTTGGAAAGTGCGCCGTCACCAGAGAGATCGCCGGGGATGGGTTCAACGCCCGCCGCAACCTTGAAAACAATCGTATTGATCATTGTGCGGGTATTGCTGGAAAGCGTCTTAACGCAAACCGTCTTTGTTGTGCTGGTATCAACTACGATTTCTTCATACTCGCCGTTGTTAGAGGATTTGCTCAAGGTGTATTCCGTGCCGTTGATGTTCAGTTTGGTGTTCTTTGCCTTGTACTTTGCGGCATAAATAACGACTTCGGTGACATCTTCAGGGACAGAGAAAGTAAATGTTCCCACAGCACTACCTGTGCCTACCTTGAGGCAGCTGTTGCCCTTTGCGTCAAAAGCACCGTCATATATCTTGGAGCAAGCAGTCAATACAAGTTCGTAGCCGCTTTCTGTATAGGTCTTTGTTGTGCCAATATCACTGCCGTCAACATGGGCAGCGCTTCCGTTTTCACCAAACTCAAAACGAATCTCGGTGGTTGCTCCCGGAACAGTCGGCTCCGTCTCGGGAACCGTGGGTTCCGTTTCAGGAATCGTCGGCTCCGTCTCGGGGACAGTGGGTTCTGTCTCAGGCACAGTCGGCTCTGTTTCGGGAGTGGTGGGTTCAGCCGTCTCATCAATATAAACTGTAATAGAATATGCCCGGGCCTGCGCAGCCATGGAATTTAGTGTCAGGCTATCTGCTGTGGCATCTAATGTCACAGTAATAACGCCGCCTGCATTGGTATAAGAAATTCCCTCTGCATCAAAGGTCTTAGTCCATGCAGATACATATTTGTCAGCAAGGCCGCTGCAATTGATGTCCAGCTTGTACATATTCTTGGCAGCGATGGTCACAGAGCCACCTGCGTAAATACGCACTGGATTATAATAGTCCGCCACAGGATTGGAAGCGCCGGTTGCATCGTTTGTAAAGGTAATGCCGTTCTCCTTCCACACCTGAATGGATTCATCGAACTCCACGCGATTGTCAATGTTCGCAAAGCTCAAGGTTGCGCCATTTACAGCAGGCTCATCCGGCACATTCGGTTGCGAGCCGGAAGGACCTTCCGGAGGATCGCCCAAGGTATATGTAGACTTTACGGTTTGGATAATGTCCGCACCCCAGTTGCTGGTACGGTATCTCTGACCAGGGTGGGCATCCTCATCGGAAACCACAATCGGGAATGCTGCATAGTCGTTACGCGCCTCAGAAATTGTCTGGTAACCCTCAGACGCAGCATATCCATAGTAGGTCGCAATCTGAGGAGACAGGTCCCAGTTGCCAAACTTATTTTTCATAGCAGTAATCGCCTGCTTGACAGTCGTTCCATCTACCAGGAATGCATCCCAAAACGCATCCTCAAATACATAATCTCCGATAAAGGTAACAGACTGAGAATAACCGTAAACCACTTCTACACCCTTATTGCGCAAAGGGTTGCATATGGTATTGGTAGCCATACCCAGGCAGGAAGCCATCCACACCAAACCGCTGGGACTGTTTTGGGTCATATGGTTGGCAATTGTCTGACCGTTAATAAAGGCTGTGCCGTCGCTGCTGTAACCTGCGCCGGCAGCATAGTCTGCATTGGTCAAACCGGAGGTGTTGTTCAGACAGATATAGGAACTGGTTGCACCGGAAACATAGTCGTATCCGCTTTCATAGTCTGTTGAACCGTGGGTGTCAATGAGCACAACAGCACCATAGCTGACAGCTTGCGCAACCTTGTCAACGGTAGCGGATTTACCGGAATACAAGGTGTAGCCGTCAGTATCGCCAATGGCTGTAGCAATGCGCTTTGCCTCAGTCTTGTACTGGTCGGTAAAATCAGAGTCAATGCCATAGTAAGGTCCGATCAGGAACACCTGATTAGAAGTGGGACTGCCGCCCTTTACCGGCACAGGCTCGTTGACAACTTCATCAACGCTATTTTCAGGAACAAAGTCCTCAGAAATTTTCTCCATACGGGGACTGTAGACACAGCGGATGCCGCTATCGGTCCACCAGCTAAAGGTATCGCCGTTGCGATCCAGAGAATCCGCCACATAACTGTCAGATGCCATAACGATCTGAACAGCCGCATCGGTGATCTGCGCCTGCGTAGAGTTTCTGGTGGCATGAATAGACTCTGCTGCCTCGATACGGTCAAACACCAGGTCTGCCTCGGCATAATCTGCCGCAGTCAGTTCCCGGACAGTATCATATTCTGCTGCCTGCGCCGCACCGGCAGGCAAAAAAGCAAATGCCATCGCCACAACCAATGCAAAAGCAAAAATTCGTTTCAGGTTGCTGAACATACTTCCATCTCCTATTTTTAGAATTATAAGTCCATTGTAGCGATTTTTGTTGGGATTATCAAGGATATTTTGACATTTTCTCCCACAAAACAGCAAAAAGCGGTGTGCCGAAACACACCGCTTTTACGTTTAGTTCAAAGGATTCTCTTCCGGGAACAAAATGTGCCACATCAGCAGGATGACATCGTCGTTTGTGATTTTGCCGTCGCCGGTCAGATCTGCGTTGCCGCTGACGGGATTTTCATCCGGGAACACAACGTGCCACATCAGCATAATCACGTCATCATTGGAAAGCAAACCGTCTCCGGAGAAATCACCTGCAACTGTCGGCTTGGGTATGTTGTAGTTCACAAATCCCAAATAATCCATGCCAAAGCCATGGGTATTGAAGATCTGTGTGTCCCAAATATCCAGCAGGTTATTGACGTTCTCTGTGAGCATCCGGGAGGCTTCGTCGGCAGAAATTATACCGTTATCGGAAGCCGGTGCAGTATATCTGTCACCTTTTCGATGCGCATCTCTGTCGAAGGTGCCGGTATAGTTCAGCTGGTCTATTTTCAGGCCGCCCCTTTTATAGTAGTTGAAGTTTGCAGTTATATAGAAGCTAGGATCGTTCTTAGGCAGCAAAATGCTGACAAATTTATCCGCACAATCCACATCAAAATCGAAGTTGAAGTATGAGTAGTACAGCAGCAAGCCTCTGTCGGTGGATTGAATCATCCAAGTGTTGCGCGCTTCCTGCGTATCCTCCGTAAGAACCATAGCGGGCCAGCCGCCTACCATAGTTCCCTCCGTCTCTACCCAAAAGCGCACCCGGTCGTAACCGCTGCCGTCGGAAGGATCGATAGGTATGGTCGGCTCAATGGCATTACCGTTGCCGTTGCCGGGAAGGCTGCCCAGGGTGTATGTAGAGCGAACATTCTGGGGACTATCCGCACCCCAAGAAGAGGCGGATCGCTGACCGGGATAGGGATCTTCATCCGAAACCACCACAGGGAAAGATCTGTTGCTGTCGCGGGCCATGGTAAGACTATTGCAGCCGTAAAGCCAACCATAATAATCGGCGATTTGCTGGGAAGTGTCCCATTCTCCCCATTTATTTTTCATAGCGGAGACAGCCTGTGCAACAGTCGTCCCCCTTTTTAGAAAGGTTTCCCAAAAAGTTTCTGAAAACAGGTACTCGCCATCGAAGGTGACGGACTGAGAATAGCCGTATACCACCTCAACGCCCTTGTCTCTCAGCGGGTTGCACAGCTTGTCGGTGGCCATGCTTAGGCAAGTCGCAAACCAGCAAATGCCGCCGGGACTGTTTTGGGTCATGTGGTTGGCAATGGTCTGACCGTTTACAAACGCTGTGCCGTCACCGCCATAGGCCGCGCCGGCAGCGAAGTCTGCGTCGGTCAGGCCGGAGGCGTTATTCAAACAAAGATAAGAATTGGATGCGCCGGTAACATGGTCAAAACCGTTTTCATAGTCGGTAGCGCCATGGGAGTCGAACAGCACCACTGCGCCATTGCTCACTGCTTCTGCCACCTTATCGATGGTGGCGACACGACCGGAGTACACCGTGTAGCCATCGGTATCACCAATGGCGCGGGCAATACGGGATGCCTCGCTTCTGTACTGGTCGGTAAACGTGGAGTCAATGCCGTAATAAGGGCCAACAAGATAAACTTCTCTGGAAGAGGGTTTGCCGCCCTTTGTTGCAGGCTCGTTGATGATCCGGTCGATGCTGTTCTCAGGAACAAAATTCTCCGATAGTTTTTCAAAACGGGGACTGTAGATGCAGCGGATACCGCTGTCAGTCCACCAGCTAAAAGCATCGCCCTTGCGATCCAGCGAATCCGCCACATAGCTATCCGATTCCAGAACGATCTGAATGGCCACATCGGTGATCTGGGACTGGGTTGCCTTTCTGGCTTCATGAACGGACTCCGCCGTCTCGATTTGATCAAACACCATATCCACTTCGGTGTAATCTACCTCTGTCATTTCCCGGGCAGTATCATACTCTACCGCCTGCACTGCGCTTATAGGCAAAAGGGTAGCCGCCATGGCCACAACCAACACAAAAGCAAATATCCGTTTCAAATTGCCAAACATACTCCTATCCCCCTTTTTCGATCTTACAACCATTGTATCCTTACTTTTAACCCTTTGTCAAGTCATCAGAGCAACAGTCCTCCGGACTGTTGCATTTATGATCTTCGAGTCCCTTCCCGTGCGGAGCGCGAAATAAAAGAGAGGATACCCGGATGGGTATCCTCTCTTTTATTTGTATCTGGGCGGATATTTTGATAGAAACCCTAAAGGGGGGCAAATTACCTTTTTTAGGGGTGCATTCCTCTTAAAATACATAGCAAAATGTAAATTACTATTTATTCAAACTCCACACTAACACACAGCTTTCTTAGCACAACAATATGTGCGGAACCTCTTTTGCGTTATTCAACTAACCCATACTTAACCTTGATGCGGTCGAGTTTTTCAAGCATAGGTTCGGCAGCGATGAGGAGGAAAATTACCGTGGCGGCTGCGTGGATTAGATCCATGGGAAGGCCAGACACATAGTAAGCTTTCAGCATTTGTAAGTTGATGGTCTGGGAATTGTACATCAGTGCTGCAGCGGGGTTCATAATGCCACCGTAGATGATGACTGCCGAAAACGCACCAAAGGTAGCCAAACTGCCACGGCTGCGACGGAGTAGACCCTTACGGAACAGCACACCTGCCAGGAAACCGATGATACCCATGCTGAACATCTGCCAGGGCATCCACGGGCCTTGGGAGAACAGGACATTGGACACCATCATGGTCACAGCACCCACCAGGAATCCGGTCTCGCCGCCGAAGGCAACACCGGAGATGATGACCAGCGCCAGCACCGGTTTGAACTGAGGCAGCATAAAGAACGCAGACCGACCGGCGATTGCGATGGCACACAGCACAGCAATGGTCACCAGTTCCCTTGCCTTGGGTTTGCGGCTTTCAAACACCAGGAAGAAAGGCGCCATACACTCAATCAGCACCAGTAGTGCCGTCACATTGTAAAACTGATTGCCCAGGTACATCACCCCGGTAAAGATGGTCAGTGGGATACAAAGCACAATCAGCACCGCTGCTACCAAGGTGCGTTTGCTGAGCTTCCGCTGCTTGGCAGGAACTTGAACCATAACAGGCGGGGCGCTCCTGCGGCCAATGGCTGCGATAAACACACCCAGTGCTGCGATCAGGGTTGGATAAGAAAACAGCTGCCGTTTGCCTGCATCGCTGATACCGCTTTGATCGATCAGTGCCGAAAGGTCAGTGATGCTGGTAGCATAGAAGAACACCAGCATAGCAATTGCCAAAGACACGCCTGCAAGAAGTTTTCTCCACACCGGCAACGGCTTGGGCTTGAAGTTGACCGCCGTATCTTTGGGTTCGGGCAGGACGGTTGCTTCGGGAATCTCCGGCTCTATGGGCAATTCACCACCGCAGCAGCCGATAATATCTGACACCGTTACTGCCTTTGGGATCAAGTGCCGTGCCATGCGGTTGGCGGGAGTAGTATAGAAGCTGTTGCCGGAGAAGAACTCACGGGGTGTACCCTCTGCCACAATACTTCCATCAAAGAACAGGCCGCACTTGTGGGCATACTCGGCACAGAATGGCACATCATGGCTGACCATCAAGATGGTCACCCCTTGTGCAACAAGACGGCGGAGGATCAGCGCAAAAGTAACCTTGAACTCTGCATCAAACCCCTTGGTAGGCTCGTCCAGCAGCAAAATGTCAGGTGCGGTCAAAAGCACCTTTGCTAAAGCGGTACGCTGCTGCTCACCACCGGAAATGTCATAGGGATGCCGGTCCAGGAACTCCCGCAGACCACAAAGTTCTACAATTCGGGCAACCTCGGCATCCTGGGTTTCTTTGGGAATCTTCTGTCCCCGGAACACTTCGTACAAATCTTCACGGACAGTTCTTTTGACAAATAAGGTTTGGGGATTCTGGGGCAGGTGTCCCAGCTTGCCTTGCAAGCGAACATCGCCACGATAGGCAGAGCGCAGACCGGAGATTACCTTCAGCGTAGTGGATTTACCGGCACCGTTGCCGCCTAAGATTGCATAGAACTCACCCTTGCGGAGTTTCAAAGAGAAACCCTTGACCACATCGGGACTATCTTTTTCATAGCGGAACCACAGATCGTCACATTCCAGCGTTACATCCGACCGATAAACCGGGGGATCTTTTTCTACAAGGGGCAGAAGCGCATTTTCCTCCACTCGCTGGGAAAGAAAACCGCTGCCATCACGTATGGTCTGTGGGCAATTCAGCTTTGTTTCCACTGCCGCCCAAACACGCATAGCGGTAGGCATAGCCAGGAACATACCGCTGCCCTTATCTTTCAGTTGCAAGCCTACATTTTCCGGCTGATCGTCGCAGAGAATAGCACCCTCGTTCATCACGATGACACGGGTTGCAAAAGGAAAGGCTTCCTCCAAGCGATGCTCTGTCAGAATGATCGTCGTACCCAGTTCCCGGTTGATCTTACCCAGTAATGCCAGGAAGTCAGCGGCGGCAATAGGGTCAAGCTGTGCGGTAGGCTCGTCCAGTACCAGCACACCCGGCTGCATAGCCATCACGGATGCAAGGCTTAATAGCTGCTTCTGACCACCGGACAACTCGGTGATATTCTTGTAAAACCAATTCTCAATCCCGAAAAAGGCGGCAATCTCAGCCACACGGCGGCGGATAGTGGGAGTATCATATCCCAGGCTTTCCAAGCCAAATGCCAGTTCATGCCACACCTTGTCGGTGACCACTTGGTTCTCCGGGGATTGCAGCACATAACCAATCTGCTGCGCCTGCTCTCTTTGGGATAGGTCGGACAGCAATGTTCCCTTGTAGCGAATCTCACCTGAGAATAGACCGTGAGGTGTCAAACAAGATTTTAAGTGCCGCAGCAGT
>JAZRQF010000011.1:0-8676 GCA_045649605.1 Faecousia sp. | reverse complement strand
CACATTGATAGCAGCGCGGATGACAGCCTTGGTCTGCATCTTGGCGATCTCGGGGTAGGTGACGGTCAGACGGCAGCCACGGTGACCCATCATGGGGTTGAACTCGTGCAGGCCGGCGATGATGTTCTTGATATCAGCAACAGTCTTGCCCTGAGCTTCAGCCAGAGCCTTGATGTCAGCTTCTTCAGTGGGAACGAACTCGTGCAGAGGGGGATCCAGGAAACGGATGCAAACGGGCATGCCCTCGGGAGCCTCGTACAGCTTCTCGAAGTCGCTCTGCTGGAAGGGCAGAATCTTAGCCAGAGCAGCCTCACGGCCCTCAACAGTGTCAGAGCAGATCATCTCACGGAATGCAGCGATACGCTCTGCCTCGAAGAACATGTGCTCGGTACGGCACAGGCCGATGCCTTCAGCGCCCAGCTCCTTAGCCTTCTTAGCGTCGGTGGGAGTATCAGCGTTGGTACGAACCTTCAGAGTTCTGTACTTGTCAGCCCAAGACATGATGCGGCCGAACTCGCCAGCGATCTCAGCATCAACAGTGGGGATGATGCCGTCGTAGATGCAACCGGTAGAACCGTCGATGGAGATGAAATCACCCTCGTGGTAGGTCTTGCCTGCCAGAGTGAACTGCTTGTTAGCCTCGTCCATGATGATCTCACCACAGCCGGAAACGCAGCAGGTACCCATGCCACGAGCAACAACGGCTGCGTGGGAGGTCATGCCGCCACGAACGGTCAGAATGCCCTGAGAGGCCTTCATGCCGGTGATATCTTCGGGAGAAGTCTCCAGACGAACCAGAACAACCTTCTCGCCACGTGCGTTCCAAGCCTCAGCGTCCTCAGCGGTGAAGACGACCTTACCGCAAGCAGCTCCGGGAGAAGCGCCCAGGCCACGGCCAGCGGGAGTAGCAGCCTTCAGAGCCTTGGTATCGAACTGGGGATGCAGCAGAGTATCCAGGTTACGGGGATCGATCATAGCAACAGCCTGCTTCTCATCGATCATGCCCTCGTCGACCAGGTCGCAAGCGATCTTCAGAGCAGCCTTAGCGGTACGCTTGCCGTTACGGGTCTGCAGCATGTACAGCTTGCCATCCTCAACGGTGAACTCCATATCCTGCATATCACGGTAGTGATCTTCCAGGATGCCGCAAACTTCGGTGAAGCGCTCGAAAGCAGCGGGGAACTTCTCAGCCATCTCAGCGATGGGCATGGGAGTACGAACACCAGCAACAACGTCTTCGCCCTGTGCGTTGGTCAGGAACTCGCCCATCAGACCCTTCTCGCCGGTAGCGGGGTCACGGGTGAAGGCAACACCGGTACCACAGATATCGCCCATGTTACCGAAAGCCATCATCTGCACGTTAACAGCGGTACCCCAAGAGTAGGGAATGTCGTTGTCACGGCGGTAAACGTTAGCACGGGGGTTGTCCCAGCTGCGGAAAACAGCCTCAACAGCGCCCATCAGCTGTTCCTTAGGATCGGAGGGGAAGTCAGCACCGATCTTGTTCTTGTATTCAGCCTTGAACTGGTTAGCCAGCTCCTTCAGGTCTTCAGCAGTCAGCTCGACGTCCTGAGTAACGCCCTTAGCTTCCTTCATCTTGTCGATCAGTTCCTCGAAGTACTTCTTGCCGACTTCCATAACGACGTCGGAGTACATCTGGATAAAACGACGGTAGCAGTCGTAAGCCCAACGGGGATTGCCGGACTTAGCAGCCATGGTCTCAACGACCTGCTCGTTCAGACCCAGGTTCAGAATGGTGTCCATCATGCCGGGCATGGAAGCACGAGCGCCGGAACGAACAGAAACCAGCAGAGGATTGTTCAGGTCACCGAACTTCTTGCCGGTGATGCCTTCCATCTTCTCTACGTATTCCATGATCTGTGCCTGGATTTCAGGATTGATCTTACGGCCGTCCTCGTAGTACTGAGTACAAGCCTCGGTGGAAATAGTGAAGCCCTGAGGAACAGGCAGACCGATGTTGGTCATTTCAGCCAGGTTTGCACCCTTGCCGCCCAGGAGTTCACGCATTTTGCCATTGCCTTCAGTGAACAGATAAACATACTTGTGAGACATTGTTTAAGCCCCTTTCATTTTTGTTGACCGCACCGCGGTCATGTGTTTTTTATATTTTTTCAAATAATGCGCAAATAGTATAGCATGTTCGTTGTTAAAAAGCAAATGCTTTTGCTATTTTTTTGCATTAATTCCTTATTTTTATTAAACTTTCTCCTGTTTTGTCGCAAGTTGCATAAATTCCAGCCTGATTTCTTGTTTTTTCCGGCTTTTCATGCTATAATTCCGACAATTATTAAGGAGGCGATTCTATGTTCTGTAAAGAATGCGGTGTGCAATTACCCGACAACGCTCAATTCTGCCGCAACTGTGGCAATCGGGTACAAATCACACCAGCGGCAGCACCCGCTGCAACACCTACACCCACGCCTAGCGTTCCTCAACCCGCATCACCTCCCCCTCAACCTGCAGCACCGATTACCCCGGCAAAGGAACCCCACACTACACCAAAAAAATCCATTCCCTCGACCGAAAAGAATAACAGCAACATCAAGATCATTGCCATTACCGCTTTGGTCACCCTGCTTCTAGTATGTCTGGTGGTTGTTATCAGCGGTCTGTTCACCGGCAATAACAACAAACCCTCCGGCGGAAACTCCATGCACAATGGCACCGCTCCGGTTTCTGACAACCAAGCAGTCGACGATACGATGACTCCCACGGAAGAGCCTGCGCCGACCAACCCCTTGTCCCCTTCCAATCCCTACCGTGAGATGTACAACCCTCACACATTCAGTGTTTTGGAAGAAAGCGACAGCCGCTACTATGTGCGCAGTGAAGTGGACATTTACTCTGCCGACATACTTGCTCTGGCAAGAAATGAAATTCTCGCCCGGCACGGCTATGTTTTCAGCGACAGCGACCTTGCAGAGTATTTCGGCAGTATGCCCTGGTACTGCCAAAACCAATCCGCCAATAATAATATTTACGACTATCTGAACGAATACGAAACCGCCAATGTAGCGTTGCTGCGCTACTGCCAGGACCGGAAAGAAGGCAAAGTCGGCACTGTGGGCAACGGTAGCATTTATCTGGCGTTTTACGATCCCGATTCTGAGTACATTCTGCCCATGAGCAACCGGGTAAAACTGGAAAACTCTCATCTGCAAGGCCTTTCCAAGGATATGCTGTGTGTTGCCCGAAACGAGATCTTTGCACGCAGAGGCTATACCTTCTCTGACAAGGATCTGATGGTCTATTTCAGCTACTGCTCCTGGTACAGACCCACCATTGAGGCAGGCAGAACAGACCTTTTGGGTATGAGCGACCTGGAAACAGAAAACGTTGAATTCATCCGTTCCTATGAAAAAGACCGGGTTGATCTTGACAATCTGGACAGAACGATGAACTATACCATCTCCTGCGATATGTTCTCCGTTACCCTCCCGGCTTACTGGAAAATTTGCGCTGAAGTCACCGAATTGGAAGATGGCGGTATCTCCTTCCGGGAAAAGCTGAGTTTCCAAAACAATTGGGGCGGACTTGTCTTCTCTCTTTACGTTATGACCCCGGAAGACGCCAACGATTTTTGGGGCGGTATGGGGCAAAAGGTCGGCCGACTGACCAATCCGCAGGGAGAAACGTTCTATCTGGTGCAATGCTATCCCACAGATGTTCAATACGAATATACCGACCCTTACATCAGCGCCATTTACAGCATTATGTGTGACGATCAGTACAAAATCTTAGACAGCATTTACGGCATTAACGGTTGGTCTTACTCCCCCATGTATTCCTAATAACAAATCCCCTATTCAGCCTGACTGAATAGGGGATGTTTTTTAATATTCTCTTACAACGGCTTTGACAATGCCGATAATTTGGGCGTATCTGCCGTCAATGGGTTTGTATGCCGGGTTTTCGGGCATCAGCCAAACCTGACCACCACGGTTTTGCAGGCGCTTAACGGTGGCTTCATCCTCAATGCGAGCGACCACGATCTGTCCGTTATCCGCAGATTGCTGAGGGCGGACTACCACCTTGTCGCCGTCCAGAATACCGGCGCCGATCATACTATCGCCCCGGACACGCAGGGCAAAGCAGTTAGGATCTCCGTCCCAAGGCATAGTCCCCTCTTGGTTTTCCACAGCCAAAATGGGCAGACCGGCAGTAACCACACCGATCACCGGAATCTGACCGGGACGCTGGGTTGTGACCACGGCACGCTTACGACCTTTTTCCGTCGGGGCATGGAGCAACCCCTGCTCCTGCAGGCGCTGCAGGTGGTAACTTACGGAGGCGGTGGACTTCAAGCCGGCAGCCGCGCCGATCTCACGCACAGAAGGCGCAAAGCCGTTTTCCTGCACGAATTGATTTACAAAATCCAGAATGATCTGGGGTTTATTGCTACCTCTGGGCATTGCCATCCCCTCCTTTGCGCCTATTATAGCACATATGTACGAAAAAGAAAATAAAAATTTTCGGAATTTTTTCGACGGCTGCTGAGAAATTCTCCAAAGGATACGTACTATACTGTAGGGAGATCAAACAGCAGGCTGTTATCTGCTGAGAAAAGGAGGAGAAATTTATGGATAAAATCGATCCGGAAAAGGCCCGGCAGGTCTGGCAGCGGGTACAAAGCACCGCCACCGCCCCACGGGAGCAGGGTCTTGCCGAGCTGATCGTTCAGGAATGGACCAATGCCACTACATATCTACAATTATCACGTCGTATGCAGGGAAAATCCGCAATCGTCTTACGGAAAATTCACGAGCAGGAAATGTCCAATGCGGCTTGTTTGAAAGGAATCTACACATTGCTCACCGGCAACCGCCCGGCGATCCGCGCAACGCCCCCAAAAGCAGAAAAACCGGAAGCGGTTCTGCGCCACTGTTATGGGCAGGAAATGCGCTGCCTTGCCCAATACGAAGAAAGGCGGACCGATCCGGAGTATGGGCAGGTTTTTGCCCGTCTGGCCACCCAAAAGCAGGAGCATTGCCGGCTTGTTTTGGAGCTTTTAGGGCGGTTGTCCGAAAAGGCTTGACCCCCTATTTTCTTTATAGTATCATAAGGAAAATACCTTTTTCGGGGTGATACTATGCTAGCAATCAATAAAATGCGGGCCAATCATGTAATCGACCATGCTGCAGAAGAACTGAAAAAGTATCTGCGCATGATGATGCCGGAATGCGGCGAGATCGACATTTTGTCTAATCCCGATGCCACAGAGGGTTTCCGGCTGGGTCTTTTGGAGGACTTTGGTCTGCCCAGTGAAGCCGAAGATCCGGTGCTGGACGATGTGATCCACATCGACACCACAGAAACCGGCGGCATTTTGGCGGGATCTAATCCCCGCAGCGTGCTGTTTGCCGTATATCGTTTTCTGCGGGAAAACGGCTGCCGCTGGCTCTACCCCGGCATTGACGGCGACTATGTGCCTATGCAGGACATTCACGGCGTTACCTACCACAAACTGGCAGATCACCGCTTCCGTGGCTTCTGCAATGAGGGCAGCGAATCCCAGACTTGTATGCTGGAATGCGTGGATTACTATGCCAAGCTGGAAATGAACGTATATATGCTAGAGTGGTTTATTCCCAACGGCTATTACAACCGTTACTACTCCCATATGTGCAACGAGCAGAACCGCATTCCCGAGGATGTCAGCGATCAGCAGATCCTGCAGTGGAAGCGCCAATGCGAAGCCGAGATCTCCAAGCGGGGTCTGATGTTCCACGACATTGGTCACGGCTGGACTTGCCGTCCTTTCGGTCTTCCCAGCAACAACAGCGTGGACAATAATTTTGAATCCTTGGTGCTTACCGAAGAGCAAACCTCTATTTTGGCAATGGTGAACGGCGAAAGAAAATTGTTCCGCAAAGCGCCCCTTTTCACCAACGTGTGCATGTCTCAGGACAAGGTCCGGGATGCCATGGCAAAAGAGGTTGTGGAGTACGCAGCTACCCATAAAAATATCGACTATCTCCACGTTTGGCTGGCAGACGCTGCCAGAAACCATTGTGAGTGCGAAGCTTGCCAAAAGCACCGCCCCTCTGACTGGTATGTAAAACTGCTCAACCAGATCGACGAGGAGCTGACCGCCCGTGGTCTTGACACCCGCATTGTATTTATTGCATATCTGGACACCATGTTCGCCCCGGTGGACTTTGTCCTGCACAATCCCCAGCGTTTCAGCCTGTTGTATGCACCCATCTACCGTTCCTACTTATCCAGCATGACCCAAGCGGACGATCTGCCTCCGGCGCCGCCCTATGTCCGCAATGCCTGGGAAAACGCCACCAACGAAGAGACTTATGCGCAGCTGAATCAGTGGCGAAACGCCTTTAAAGGCCCGATCCTTTCTTATGAATACCACTTCTGGCGGCATCAGTTTTTGGATCCCGGCGGCATGGCTTTGGCTCGTCGTTTGTATGAAGATATCCGCGCTCTGCGTATCACCGGCATTGACGGTTATATTGAGGACGGCTCTCAGCGCAGCGGCTTCCCCAACGCCTTCCCCGTATACATCTACGCTGCTGCTCTGATGGACAGAGATTGCGATTACGAGCAGATCAAAGCCGACTACTTCTCCCATATTTACGGACCGGACTGGCAAGACGCAGTCGCTGTTCTGCAAGAGATCACCGATGCTTTTGACTTCTCCTATATGGAAGGTCTGGAAAGCGAAAACGAGGAGATCTCCACCTATTACGCACCGGGCAGAATGGCGCAACTGGAAGGCATTTATGCCCTTTGCGACAAAGAAGAAGCGTTGGCAAAAGCGCACCTGAATATGCCTGCCCGTCCCCAGACCGTATCCTGGCGGTTGCTTCTGCGCCACGCAGAATATTGCCGTTTGGTCTGCAATGTGGTTATTAATATGGCCAAGGGCGAACACAAAGCTGCCGCCTTGGCACGAGAAGATTTCTATGGCACATTCGGCAAGTATGAGCTGGAGATCGAGCGGTATTACGACCACGGACTTGCCTGCCGTGTACTGCAGCACATCACCCGCAAAACAAAAGGAATTATTCTGGATTAAACAAAAAAGGAGCCATCAGGCTCCTTTTTTATATGTTAAAATTAGATTCTATGTGCAATTTTTCACCGGTAATCGGGTGGTTAAACTCCAAAACCTTAGCGCATAAAAGCTGGTGGGTCATACCCTTTTCTTCAGAATATGCGCTGCTTTCCCTGCTGCCGTACTGGGGATCTCCTAAAATCGGGTAACCCATGTAGGCGCAGTGGACACGCAACTGGTGGGTGCGTCCGGTTACCGGACGCAAGGCCAAAATACTGGTGTTTTCCTGCCGCTGCAATACCTTAAATTCCGTAACAGAAGGCTTGCCGGAAGCATCTACATACCGCAAAAGGCTGGGCAGCGGCCGTCTTGCAATGGGCGCATCGATGATACCACTGTCCTGCTCCGGTCCACCATAGACCAATGCATGGTAGGTCTTTTGCAGTTCGCCCTTGCTGTGAAATTCGTTCAACAAAGCATGAATGTGGGAATTTTTCGCCAGCAGCACCACACCAAAGGTGTCCCGATCCAACCGTGTGATGGGATGGAAGGCACTTTGCTTTCCGGTCTGCTGATAGTAGGCAATGACCCGGTTGGCCAGCGTACCGGTCATAGTTGCCCGGGAAGGATGGATCAGCATACCGGCAGGCTTATCCACAGCCAAAATATGGTCATCCTCGTAAAGAATGGTCAGTTCACCCGGTTCTGCCGGGTATTCCGGTGCTGTTTCCTCCAGCGGAACGGTTATTACATCCCCGATCTGCACTTGATAATCTGCGTGACGGGCAACACCGTTAACAAACAGCTTGTCCTGCCACTTCATACGGTTCATCAGTCCCGTAGACATGCCCATTTCCTCTTTCAGAAATGAGGATAGCCGCCCTGCACGTGTTGCAATATGCTTCAATTCCATACCTTCACCTCCCTATGCAAAAAGACCCTGCTTGGTAGCAGGGTCTTTTCAAAATTGCTTACTTCAGAGCAGCCTTGACCTGCTCGATCAGTGCAGCGAATGCTGCGCTGTCCTGGATAGCCATCTCGGACAGGCTCTTGCGGTTCATCTCGATACCAGCCTTCTTGACACCATTCATGAAGGTGGAGTAGTTCAGACCGTAGGGCTTAACAGCAGCGGACAGACGGGTAATCCACAGTCTGCGGTAGTCACGCTTCTTCAGCTTACGGCCGACGAAAGCGTAGTTGCCGGACTTCATGACAGCCTGCTTGGCCATCTTGAAGTGCTTGGACTTAGAACCCCAGTAGCCCTTAGCGAGCTTCAGGGTAGCATTTCTTCTCTTGCGCGTCATCATTGCGCCTTTAACTCTTGCCATTTCAGTATCCTCCTATCTCTTATTTGTACGGGATCATCTTCTTGACGACCGCTACGTTGGTCACGTCGGCGTATGCAGTCGTGCGCAGACGACGGGTACGCTTGTTGTCCTTCTTGGTGAGGATGTGGCTCTTGTAAGCGCGGGCTCTCTTAACCTTACCGGACTTGGTCAGGTTGAATCTCTTCTTTGCACCGCTATGGGTTTTCAGCTTAGGCATAGTTTGGTTCTCCTTCCGTATCTTTGGTAATGCAAAATAATGCAGAACTTACTTGCTGTTCTTGGGGGTCAGGAACATGGCCATAAACCGGCCTTCCA
>JAZRQF010000010.1:0-16598 GCA_045649605.1 Faecousia sp. | reverse complement strand
CTTACCGGTCTGGTTTTGGCAAACTTTGTACCGGAGCTGATCATCAATGTGGTCTTTGGTACCGTTGGTCAGCGGATTATGAAGGCTGCTAAGAAATAAGGAGAAAATACTATGCTGCTTGCTGTGGATATTGGCAATACCAACGTGGTTATCGGCTGCCTGGACGAACAGAACCGGGTGACCAAGCTGTTCCGTATGGTAACGGATCTGAAAAAGACCGAGGATGAATATGCCGCAGGCATGCAGGCAATTTTGGTGCACAACGGCATTGACGGAGGCAGCTTTGACGGCGCAATCATCTGTTCTGTGGTGCCGCCGCTGACAGATATTTTTAAGATCGCAGTAGAGCGAATCACCGGCTGCAGAGCGTTGGTGGTTGGCACCGGTGTCAAGACCGGTCTGAGCATCAATATTGAGAATCCCGGCAGCTTGGGCAGCGACTTGGTGGCAGCTTCCGTGGCGGCTATGGCAAGCTATCCTTTGCCGGTGATCGTTATCGATATGGGTACTGCCACTACGATTACCGTGGTGGATAAGAACAATCAGTTTATTGGTGGTGCGATCGTACCCGGTGTGGCGCTGTCTATGAACGCTTTGTCTGCCGGCACATCGCTTTTGCAGAAAGTGCAGATCGAAGCGCCGAAAAAGTGCATCAGTTCTACAACCACCACTTGTATGCAAAGCGGTGCGGTGTACGGAAATGCATCCATGCTGGACGGCATGATCGACCGGTTTGAGCAGGAACTGGGCCAAAAGGCAAGCGTGGTCGCAACCGGCGGTATCGCAGCAAAGATCGTGCCGCTGTGTAACCATGAGATCGTATATGATGCAGATTTGCTGCTGCAAGGCTTGGGAATTATTTATAAAAAGAATCAACGATAAAGATTGGAAAGGGAGGTGCTGATATGAAGCGAATCGGATGCGTTTTGCTGGTTTTGCTGTTGCTGTGCGGCTGCGCTGCTGCGCCGTCTACGGAGCAGACCACTGCGCCGGAAAGTACTTCTACAGCGCCTACCGAAACCCAAGCACCGGAGAAGATCGTGGGCATTTGCCTGCCGGAACGGTCTGAGCATTGGCAGACGGTGGCAGAAGGTTTGCAACAAGCGCTTGCCCAATATTCCTACGGTGTGCAGGTGGCGTACGCAGAAAACAATGTAGACCGGCAAACAGAACAGATTCAGCAATTGATAAGCGAAAAAGCGGATTGTCTGATCGTAGCGCCGGTGGATGGCGGCTTGTTGAGCGAGCCGGTGGCGGCTGCCAAACAGGCGGGCATTCCCGTGGTTGCCTACGAAAAGCTTATCACGGATACCGACGGCGTCAGCGCCTTTGTAGGCTTTGACTACCGGAAGCTGGGTCAGAATATGGGTGCTTACATAGATGAGACTTTGGGTCTGAATGTAGCGATTGACTATAATGAAAGCTATAGCGTTGAGTTCTTCATGGGTTCGCCGGAAGATAACAACGCTTTGCAGCTTCATTTGGGACTGATGGATGTCTTGCGGCAATATCTGGACAACGGCACGCTGGTGTGTCGGTCCGGGCGCTGGGAGTTCGAGGACTGCTGTGCCATCGGCTGGGACACAGAAACAGTAAAAAATCGCTTTGACGACGTCCTGAAAGCGCTGTATCCCCAGGAAATGCCGGATATTATATGTACGGCAACCGATGTATTTGCTACCATTTGCGTGGACACGCTGACGGTGATGTCGGACCGGCCTGAAGGTTGGCCGTTGATCACCGGAATCGGCGGTGAGTTTGAAGTACAAGAGCGGGTGCAGGAAGCCCGGCAGGACTGGACGGCACTGCTGGATTGGGAAGGTTTGGCTGCCCCCACGGCAGAAATAGTACATGCGCTGCTTACCGGAGAACAATTACCGACAAACAGCGAAGAAGGCTGTCATAACCGGGTTGTGATTGTGCCGACATGGCTTGGTTCGGCAGAGATTTTCACGCCTTAAAAATAACCGTGTACAGAAAAATCTGTACACGGTTTGTTTTTTGAAAAACCGGAATTTGGTGTTTGCAATTTGGGTAGGAATATGATAAAATAAGTTGCTGAAAATGTCGATTTATCAGGAAAGGAGGCGAAGCTATGCGCCGTATTTGTTGTGTCATTCTTGTGCTGGCTATGGTGCTGGCATTGTCGGTCAGCGTGAGCGCTGCAAACGGTGTTTCCGGTATGCAAAGCTTTGCCTCTGTGGCAGCTGACGGCAGTTGTCAGGTCAGCATGTCTGTTACCCTGCATTTGGATCAGACTGTGGACAAGCTTTATTTTCCCATTCCCGGTGACGCCACCGGCGTAGCGGTTAACGGTTCTCGTGTATCTGCCCCCAGAAGCGGGCAGGTTCGCAACGTCAATTTGAGCCGCATTGTACGCAACATGGTAGGCGATTTTACAGTCAATATCCAATACTCCCTCCGGGATGTGATCGTTATGTCCGAAGAGGGAATTTTGCAGCTTCAGCTGCCCCTTTTATGTGGATTTAATCATCCTATGGACAAGCTGGAATTTTCAATTACACTGCCCGGTGAAGTGCCGGTGCGTCCGTCTTTCTCCAGCGGTTATCATCAGGCCGGTATTGAAGAGGATTTGCTTTGTTCTGTTTCCGGTTCGGTGATCACTGTCCGGTCTTTGCGGGCCTTGAAGGATCAGGAGACATTGACCATGACTATGGCGGTGTCGGACACCATGTTCCCGCAGTCCATCGTCAAGACCCAGTCGGCAGATACCGCCTATACCGCTATGTTAATCTGCGCCGTTATAGGTGCGATTTATTGGTTGTTGGCTTTGCGCAACCTGCCTTGGCGCAGAAAGCGCTGTTCTCAGCCGCCGGAAGGTTATACTGCCGGTCAAGTTGGCAGTCTTGCCTATATGCAGGGCGTGGATCTGACCATGCAGGTGTTTACTTGGGCGCAGCTTGGTTATTTGCAGATCATCCGGGATCGAAAAGGACATGTGACCTTGCAAAAACGAATGGAAATGGGCAACGAACGCAGTGAGGCGGAATGCCGCTGCTTTGGCAAACTGTTTGGCGCAAAAGCCACGGTGGATACCCGTTCTATGCGATATGCAACCTTGTTGATGGCAGAGGCAAAGCGTCCGACTATGGTAAAAGAATTGCTGCATAAACGTTCCGGAAATGCTATGGTTTTGCGGATCGTGGCAGCCGCTATCGGTGTTTGTGCCGGCGGTGGAATCGGTCTGTGTCTGGGCACCGGTGCGGTGCTGCAGGTGCTTTTGGTGATCCTGCTGGCGGCTTTGTGCGGTGTTAGTGGTTGGTACATGGTGCGCTGGGTCATCGGTTGGCAGTTGCGGAGCAGATATGAACTGTATCGTGCCGGGATTTTGGCGGCAGTATGGCTGCTGCTGGGACTGCTTTCCGGCGAGGGTATGCTGGGTGTTTACTTGGTTTTGGCGATGATTGTGTTTGGCGTGCTGTACGCATGGTCCGGCAGACGGACAGAGATGGGCTGTCAAATGACTTCTCAAGCGCTGGGCTTGAAGCGGTATCTGCGCCGCCCGGATAAAGAGCAGCTGCAGATTCAAATCCAAGCAGATCCCAATTGCTTCTTTGAAATGGCGCCCTATGCCATGGCATTGGGTGTAGATAGACCTTTTGCGGCGGCATTTGGCAAAGAAAAACTGGAATACTGTCCCTATATCGCCGGCGTGGATGGCGCCCGTACTGCCTTGGGTTGGTGTGCGGTGCTGCATGCGGTGGCAGAGGAGATGGATCGCAGAGCGCAAACTCTGCTTTTGGAGCGGATTATGACGCTGATAGGCGGACAAAAGAACAGATAAACCGGAGGGATAACCCTCCGGTTTTTTATTCCATTGTCAAATGAAAATGCTTGTGATAAAATAGGGGAAAAGGATGTGAAATCATGATTTTAGGCAAGCATATTAACCGATATTATTTGCGTTTTGCCGCGTTGCTATTGTTGGGATTATTATCTCTGGTGGCGGTGGATTTTCTCCAGTTGGAAATTCCCGGTTTCTATCAGATGGTTATCAATGGTTTAAATGACGGCATGGTAACTGTTGATGGGCAAAGTGTACCTTTTGATATGACCGTACTGCTGCGCGAAATCTGCATACCTTTGGTCGGCATCATTGTGCTGATGGTGCTGGGGCGCTTTTTATGGCGTGTGTGTTTCTTCGGCGTGGCGATCCGGGTAGAAAAGGATCTGCGTGACCGGATGTTTGACCGGGCGCGGAAGTTAAGTCCTGAGTTCTACAGCCGCAGTAAGATCGGTGACCTGATGAGCCTTTTTACCAACGATCTGGACACGGTGCAGGAGTGCTTCGGTTGGGGCGTTATGATGTTTTTCGATGCCCTCTTGCTGGGTGTGCTGGCGGTGGTGCGCATGGCGCAGATGGATCTGCTGCTCACCGGTCTTTCCTTAATTCCTATGGGCCTTTTGCTGGCTTCTGCCACGGTGTTGGGCCGTTACATGATGCAAAAATGGGACGTGCGGCAGGCGGCGTTTTCCAAACTGTCGGACTTTTCTCAAGAGAGTTTTTCGGGCATCGGTGTAATCAAGGCATTTGTCAAGGAAGCCAAGGAACTGATGGCGTTTAAAAAGCTGAACGTGGAAAACGAAGATGCTAACATTGATCACACAAAAGCCTCGGTTCTGATGCGTATTTTGGTAACGCTGTTCGTAGAAAGCGTGATCTGCATTATCCTCGGCTACGGCGGCTATTTGGTGTACCAAGGAACGTTCAATGCCGGTCAGTTGGTAGAATTTATCGGCTATTTTACAGCAATCGTATGGCCGGTTATGGCGGTTTCTGAGTTGATTGACATGACCAGCCGCGGCAAAGCTTCTTTAGAGCGCATCAGCCGTTTACTGGATGCCAACACCGATGTGACTGACCGGGAAAATCTTGCGCCCATGCCTCAGGTTAAGGGCAAAATTGTGTTTAAAGATCTCACGTTCCGCTACCCCGGAAGCAACGTAGACGTGCTGAAAAATGTGTCCTTTACCGTAGAAGCGGGACAAAGCGTGGGTGTCGTTGGCAGAACCGGTGCAGGCAAGACCACGTTGGTGGATTTGCTGCTGCGCAGCTACAATGTGCCGGATGGCACGGTGTTTGTAGACGGACGGGACGTGAACGAAATTCCCATTCGAGACCTGCGTGAAGGCTGTGCTTATGTACCCCAGGATAACTTCCTTTTCTCTGATACCATTTCCAGCAATATCGCCTTCGGCGGCGATGAAAATGCTGTGGAGCAGGCGGCAGAATTGGCGGCGGTTGCGGATAATATCCGGGATTTCCCCAAGGGTTTTGACACCGTATTGGGCGAGCGTGGCGTGACCGTGTCCGGCGGACAGAAACAGCGTATTTCCATCGCACGTGCGCTGCTGAAAAATGCACCTATTCTGATTTTGGATGACAGCGTTTCTGCGGTAGACACCAAAACAGAACAGACCATTCTTGACAATTTGCGTGCTACCCGGCAGGGCAAGACTACCATTCTGATCGCCCACCGGATCAGTACTGTGGCGAATATGGATACGATTTTGTTCTTAGAGGACGGTTGCTTGGTGGCGCAGGGCAGTCACGAACAGCTTATGGATACTTGTTCTGCTTACCGGAAAACCGTTGCGCTGCAAGCGCTGGAGGAGGAAGGAGGTCAGATCAATGGCTAACTATTTACCCCTTCTGATTTTAGGCGCTATTATCGGTGTGTGTACGGCGCTGTTTATTGTGGCGTACGCACTTTTGAAGAAGGCCAATCCCAAATCTGACAGCCGGCACATGGCCGACGGCGAGATCATCAAACGGTTGTTGCACTATGCAAAACCCTATAAGAAGGAATTTATCCTTTCTCTGGTTGTCATGCTGGTGTCTATCGTGTACGATCTGGTGTCGCCTTTGCTGGTGGGACACATTGAAAAGACCGTGTCCGGTGTGTTTGAACTGAGCAAGCTTTTTGCAATAGTGGCGGTGTATGCCGGTGTTTTGGTGGTGTCCATGATTTGCACCTACTGGCAGGCGATGCTGCTGCAAAAGACCGGTCAGAAGATCCTTTCTCAGCTCAGACTGGATCTGTTCACCCATATTGAAAGCCTTTCCCATGCCCAGCTTAATGCCATTCCCGTGGGCAAACTGGTGACCCGTGTCACCAACGATACCAATGCCATTTCTTATCTGTTTACCAATATCTTGGTAACTTTGGTGAAGAATGTAATGGTAATTTTCGGCGTGTTGGGCGCTATGCTGGCGCTGAACTATGTGCTGACTTTGATGGTGCTGTGTTTTGTGCCGTTTCTGGTGCTGTTTACGGTGATTTTCCGGGCATTCTCCCGAACAGTCCACCGCAGCGTCAGCGATGCTACCACCGAGGTCAACACCTTCTTGTCGGAAAATCTCTCCGGCATGAAGCTGACACAGAGCTTTAATCAGGAAGACAACAAAATGCAGGGATTTTTGCAGCGGAGCAAAAAACTGCAAAGCGCCAAATTCGGGCGAATGTTTGTTTTTGGTGTGTTCCGTCCTATGGTGTACCTGCTGAATATCGGCTGTGTGCTGTGCCTTTTCTACCTTGGCGGCAGCGCCCATATTCAAGAGCGCAGTTTCTTCGGGCAGGTGATTGACGGCGGCGTAATGGTGGCATTTTACATGTATATCTCCAAGTTCTTTAACCCCATTCAGACCTTGGCAGAGCAGTTTGATATGCTGCAAAAGTCTTTCGCCTCCGCAGAGAAGATTTTTACCATCATGGATATGCCGCTACAGTTGGTGGATAAGCCGGATGCCATTGCGCCGGATACCATTCGGGGCGAGATCGAGTTTAAAGACGTATGGTTTGCCTACGAAGAAGATAATTGGGTACTGCGTGGTGTGTCCTTCCATGTGCAGCCGGGACAGACGGTGGCGTTTGTAGGCGCAACCGGCTCGGGCAAGACCACTATTTTGTCCCTTTTGTGCCGGAATTACGATATTCAAAAGGGTCAGATCTTAGTGGACGGTGTGGATATCCGGGATATGAAGATCTCTGCTCTGCGCCGCCATTTTGGACAGATGCTGCAGGATGTTTTTCTGTTCTCCGGCACTATCCGCAGCAATATTGTGCTACGCATGGAAAATGTTTCCGATGAGGAAGTGTTGGAAGCCTGCCGCTATGTCAATGCGGACAAATTCATCAGCCGTTTGGAGAACGGTCTTGACGAAGAAGTCCGGGAACGTGGCAACAATTTCTCTGCCGGCCAGCGTCAGCTTCTCAGTTTTGCCCGGACGGTGCTGCATAAGCCGGCGGTGATGATCTTGGACGAGGCTACCGCTAACATCGATACGGAAACGGAAATTCTTATTCAGGATTCTCTGGAAAAGATGAAGAATATCGGTACCATGCTCATCGTTGCCCACAGATTGAGTACCATTCAGCATGCGGACAATATTATTGTGCTGCATCAGGGACAGATTTTGGAGCAGGGCAATCACCAGACGCTCCTTGCAAACAAGGGAAGATATCATCAGCTTTATATGCTGCAGTATCAGAAGAACGCATTGGAGCGTGCGGAGTAAAACTTGCTTGCAAGTTGACCCTTATTCCGTTATAATAAGGAAAGAGAGAAAACGGAGGGTAAATCATGGCAAAATTATACTTCAAATACGGCGCAATGGGCTCCAGTAAAACGGCTCAGGCGCTGATTACCAAGTACAATTATGAGGAAAACGGCCTGAAGGTCTGGCTCATCAAACCCAGTGCCGACACCCGGGATGGCGCAGATATTTTAAGAAGCCGCATCGGTCTTCAGGCGCAGGTGCAGGTGATTGCCCCGGATACGGATGTTTTCCGGCTGTTTACCGATACGAAAAAAGATGCCTGTGATATTGTAATCACCGACGAGTGCCAGTTTTTCACTCCGGAGCAGATCGACCAGCTCCGTGCCATTGCCAATGAATACGATGTGCCGGTAATGTGCTTCGGTCTGCGGACAGACTTTTTGACAAAGCTGTTCCCCGGCAGTCGCCGTCTTATGGAGGTTGCAGACACTTTCGCTGAGATCAAAACAATCTGCGACTGTGGCAATAAGGCTACGGTAAATGCCCGTATCGACGGCGACGGCTATATCGTCACCCAGGGCGAGCAGGTGCTTTTGGGCGGCAACGACAGCTACATCGCTATGTGCCATCGTTGCTGGATCAAGGGTATAAGAGAGCATAAGAAAATCAAGTTACACTAACTTTTAAAGGAGATATGCACTATGGAACTTTCTGAGATTTTGAAAAGATGCGATCACACCCTGCTGGGTCAGACCGCTACTTGGGCAGATATCAAGGCTATTTGCGATGACGGCATGAAGTACAGCACCGCATCTGTATGTATTCCCGCTTCTTTTGTGAAGCAGGCGAAGGAGTACGTAGGTGACAAGCTGGCAATCTGCACCGTTATCGGCTTCCCCAACGGCTATGCAACCACCGCAAGTAAGTGCTTCATGGCACACGATGCAGTGTCCAACGGCGCTGACGAAGTGGACATGGTCATCAACATCGGCTGGGCAAAGGAAGGCAAGTGGGAAGAACTGACTGAGGAGATCCGTCAGATCAAGGCACACTGCCATGGCCGTATTCTGAAGGTTATTATCGAGACCTGCCTGCTCACTGACGAGGAGAAGATCCAGATGTGCAAGTGCGTCACCGATTCCGGCGCAGACTACATCAAGACTTCCACCGGTTTCTCCACTGCAGGCGCTACTTTTGCTGACGTAGAACTGTTTGCCAAGCATGTTGGCAAGAATGTAAAGATCAAGGCAGCCGGCGGTATCTCCAGTTTGGAAGATGCAGAGAAGTTCATCCAGCTGGGCGCTGACCGCTTGGGCACTTCCCGCGTGGTAAAGATCGCAAAGGGTCTTGCCAACGACGGCACTTACTAATAAGGAGGACACGATTATGTTCCATACACCTACCCCTCATATTTCTGCAAAACCCGGTGATTTCGGCAAGACCGTGCTGATGCCCGGTGATCCTCTGCGCTCTAAGTTCATTGCAGAGACATTTTTGGAAAATCCCGTGTTGGTAAACAATGTTCGCAGTGTTTACGGTTATACCGGCACTTACAAGGGTGTAAAGGTATCCGTTATGGCATCCGGCATGGGTATGCCTGCTATCGGCATCTACTCCCATGAACTGTACAACGGCTACGGCGTGGAGAACATCATCCGTGTTGGCTCTGCCGGCTCTATCCAGGACAACATCAATCTGTATGATCTGGTTATCGCCCAGGGCGCTTGTACCGATTCTAACTTCGCTCACCAGTTCCACATTCCCGGCACATTCGCACCCATCGCATCCTGGGAGTTGCTCAGCGCTGCCGTTGAGGCTGCCAAGGCCCATGGCGCTACCTATCACGTAGGTAACGTCAATTCCTCTGATGTGTTCTACGGCGACCATGTTGGCGTGCCTGAGGGTTTGGATAGCGTGTACGCACTGAACAAGATGGGCGTTATGGCACTGGAGATGGAAGCTGCCGCATTGTATATGAATGCTGCCCGTTATGGCAAGCGCGCACTGTGCATCTGCACCATTTCCGACCACGTCCTCAAGGGCGTAGAGACCACCTCCGAGGAGCGTCAGACTGCATTCACCACCATGATGAAGGTGGCACTGGATGTGGCAGTGGAGATGGAAAATAAGTAATTCCTCACTGAGAGGAGAGTTTTTATGAAACGTGTATTTTTGATCGTGCTGGATTCCTTCGGCATCGGCGCGCTGCCTGATGCAGCGGCTTTCGGTGATCCGGGAACCAACACCTTGGCGTCCTGCGCCAAGTCAAACAAACTCAATATTCCCAATATGATCGCTGCCGGTTTGGGCAACATTGACGGTGTTTCCTGCCTGCCTAAGGCGGAAAACCCCACCGGCGCATACTGCCGTCTGGCAGAAAAGTCCATGGGCAAAGATACCACCATCGGTCACTGGGAAATCGCCGGTATTATTTCCGATAATCCTCTGCCCACCTATCCCGAAGGTTTCCCTGAAGAGATTTTAAAGCCTTTCCGGGAGGCTACCGGTCGTGGTGTGTTGGCAAATGCGCCTTGGTCCGGTACGGCCGTCATTGACAAATACGGTCAGGAGCACATGAAGACCGGCGATCTGATTGTGTATACGTCCGCCGATTCTGTGTTCCAGATTGCTGCCCATGAGGATATCGTTCCTCCGGAGACGTTGTACGAATATTGCCGCATTGCCCGGAAACTGCTCACCGGTAAGCACGGTGTAGGCAGAGTCATTGCCCGTCCCTTTGTGGGTCAGCCGGGTAGTTTTAAGCGTACCGCAAACCGTCATGACTTCTCTTTGGAGCCGCCTGCCAAGACTTTGCTGGATGCAGTAAAGGAAGCAGGAAAAGCTTCCATTGCGGTTGGTAAGATCAACGATATTTTTGCCGGTGTGGGCGCTACGGAGTATGTTTACAATCAGAGCAATGCCAACGGCATGGAGCACACCGACAATTATGCTGCCAAGGATTTTGACGGTCTGTGTTTTGTTAATTTGGTGGACTTTGATATGCAGTTTGGTCACCGTCGTGATATTGACGGCTATGCTGCTGCCTTGTCGGAGTTCGATAGCTGGCTGGGTCAGTTCCTGCCCAAATTGGGTGAGGATGACTTGGTAATGATCACCGCCGACCATGGTTGCGATCCCGGCTATACCGCTACCACTGACCATACCCGTGAGTATGTGCCGCTGTTGGTGCTGGGTAAGTCCGTTAAGCCGGGTAACCTTGGCACAAAGGACAGCTTCGCCCACATTGCCGCTACTGTGGCAGAACTGCTGGACGTAAAGCTGGATACTCCCGGCAAGAGCTTTGCGGAGGAAATTCTATGAGTCCTGATAAGCTGAGAGAAATGGCGATTGCCGCCATGGCAGGGGCATACGCGCCCTATTCCGGCTATAAGGTCGGTGCGGCGCTTTTGTGCGTTGATGGCACGGTTTATACCGGTTGTAACATCGAAAATGCTTCTTATACTCCCACAGTCTGCGCGGAGCGCACTGCCTTTTTTAAAGCAGTGTCCGACGGACACCGGGCGTTTACCGCCATTGCAATTTGCGGCGGCAAGGACGGCGTGATCGAGGGTTTGTTCCCGCCCTGCGGCGTATGCCGGCAGGTGATGGGCGAGTTCTGCAAAGAAGACTTTTTGGTGTATATGATCACCCCCGACGGCTATGAGACCCGCACTTTGGGTCAACTCCTGCCGGATAGTTTTCACTTGAAATAACCACGGGAAAGGGCGGCAAACCGCCCTTTCTTTTTTAAGGAGGTAGGCTATGGAAATAGAGATGCTCAGAGGTCCGGACCGGGTACGGAAGCGGCCTGCCGTAATTTTTGGCAGTGAGGATCTGGACGGCGCTATGACGGCAATGAAATTGCTGCTGAATATCCTTCTGCAGGAGGGCATCAAGGGATACAGCAAGCAGATAATTCTGACACAATATAAAGATGACGCCATTGAGATCCAGACCGACGGAAGAGGCATGTATTTAGGCAGTAACAAAGAACCCGTTTGGAAGACGCTGTTCTGCGAGCTGTATGGCGGCACGATTCTCGGTGTATCTACAGCCTCTGTTTTTGAACCTCACGACGGAGAGGTTACAGACTGTCTGGAACTGTGTGCGGTGCAGTACGCTTCTGAATATATGGACGTTTGTGCGGTTCGAGACGGTTTCCGGAAGCGACTGCATTTTGAAAAGGGAGAAAATGTAGGCGGTTTGTCTGCGACGCTTTGTGAAGGTCCTACGGGAACGGCGATTCGGTTTAAGCTGGATCGGGAGGTGTTTTCGGATATTTCTTTGCCGGCCCATCAGCTTGATTGCACGATGCAGGAAATTGCGCTCCAAATTCCCGGCCTGAAAACTGTTTTTTGCAAGGAAACCGCTGACGGTATGGCGCAGAGCGTATATTTCTATCCCAACGGAATCAAGGATTATTTGCAGGAACATACCGGAACCCGGATCCCTACGAAGATCTACACTTCGGAGATGACGGCGACGGGACAAGATCGCTACAACAGACCCCGGTATACCGCCACTGTGAAAGTGGGACTGTGTTTTTCGGAAAATGAGGGGTTTGTTAAGTGCTACCACAATTTCAGGGAACTGACCTATGGCGGCACCCACCGGGATGCCATGCTTCGTAAGCTTGTAAGATATCTTGGCTGGGCGCTTAGTTGTGAAATCAGTGAGGAAGACCTGCTGAAGCACTTGCAATTGGTGCTGGTTACAGATTGCGATGCTTACACAGCTTGGGTCAACGGCGCAAGGAAGGGTATCGAAAATGTGATGATCCGGGATATGGCGCAGGATATCATCGGTGATGATTTCCAGTACTATATCAAGCAGAATAAAGCAGCTTTAATAAAACTGTTTGCGCAATAAAAGAAACACCGCAAGGGAAACCCTTGCGGTGTTGTTTTTTAATTTTCAGACATTACGGGTTCTTTCTTAGAAGTGCGCTTTTGTATGACGGAACGGACCCGGTAGAAGAGTATGATATAAACAAAGAAAAGGGTTACTACCAGAAGGGGGTACAAAACGGGATTTCCGCCAACAAGATTGTAAAAAATGTCGTAAGGTGTACCATCGCCAGCCATGAGGAACATATAGTTGTAGGGAATAAGTACATTGGCGATATAGGCGGCAACACAGAAAACAGTCAGAATCAAAAATGTGATAGGGATGTTCGTCTTTTTTAGGCTAGCCATTCCGGCGAACATAATGTAAAGGGATGCAAAGCCGGAAATGCAGTGGGTCAGACCGGAACAAACATTGTCCATAGATAGCACCGGGTATGCATTGTAATTCTGCCCTGCACCGATGGTGCCAAAAACAGCGCCGAGAATGCCGAAGATACATACAAAATCGGTAGCTGCCTCCTTGACCCGTCCGGAAGAGAATGCCGCCAAGGGAATGGCGAGCAATTGAATGCTGCATAAAAACAGTGGGAGATTATGCAGAATTGGCGATAGACTTCCTGCGCGCCAGCACAGCATGACGATTTTGAAAATTTCCAAACCGTCAATGAGAATGGCAGTAGCGATCAAAACCTTGTTTTTTGCTACCGGGAGTTTGTTTGCGTTTTTCTTTCCCAGAAAAACCGCTAAAAGAACCATTGTGGCAAGCAACAAGCCTACAAAAAGCAAATGTTGCCAAGATAAAAAGCCTTCTGCAGGGCGCGCATAACCGCCAAAACCGAAAAACTCTTTCATAAAACAACAGCCTCTTTTTAATTGTGATGTCTGTAGTATAGCAGATGTGTCGCAAAATGTACATACCTGTCGAAAAGAAAGCGGTTTAAGATATTTTATTGGTATGGGCGACAGGACTTGATTTGCATTTTGCTCCCTGGCGGGAGCAAAATAAAGGTTCCGCTGCGTCCAGCCGCAGCGGGCAACGCTCGTCCGCGTTGCATTTAGATGGGTTCAAGTCCTGTATTTCTTACAGAAATAAAAAAGAGAGGCTGATGCCTCTCTTTTTTATTTGGTACGGGCGACAGGACTTGAACCTGCACGGTTACCCATTGGAACCTAAATCCAACGTGTCTGCCAATTCCACCACGCCCGCATACGCATGTATTCTACCATTCGATTGGGGAAATGTCAATTTGGTTTTGGGTGGTTTTGCAGAATAGTTCTTGACATTCCTTTCCTCGGTAGGTAAAATAGATTTGGTATAGTGTACGCAGTGTGCACACATTGTGCCCAGCGTTTCATTTTTCCGGCATAAACCGGGGTATGCGTTTTGCGCCTCATGGCGTTTTTGTGCTTATATATTCTGCTGGTTGGAACCAGCGGTTAATTGACAATTTCACATTTACACATGGGGCCCTTGCGTTCACCTCTCATGTCTATTTTTAAGAAGGAGGTGTGCTTAATTTATGGGACCTTTAGAAATCGCATTGATCGTCCTTGGAGGCGCGGTTCTGTTCGGCGTTGGCATCGCAATTGGCGGTGTGATCCGTAAGAAAGTAGCCGAGCGAGAGATCGGCTCTGCTGAGCAGGAAGCTACCCGCTTGATTAACGAAGCGATCCGTAACGGCGAGAGCCGTAAGAAGGAAATGCTTCTGGAAGCAAAGGACGAGATCCATAAATCCCGCACAGAGTACGAAAAGGAAGTTAAAGAGCGTCGCGCTGAGCTGAGCAAGCAGGAGCGCAGACTGCAGCAGAAGGAAGAAACCCTCGATAAAAAGGCAGAAAACTTCGAAAAGAAGGAAGAAGAGCTGGCTCGCCGTATGGCTGAGGTAGCTGCTGCCCGTGAAGAGGCTGAAGCCGTTAAAAAGGCGCACATGGCCACACTGGAGAAGATCTCCGGCCTGAACCAGGAGCAGGCTAAGGCGCAGTTGCTGCAGAACGTAGAGCAGGAGATCCGTCACGAAACTGCTATGAAGATCAAAGAGATCGAGCAGGAGTTGAAGGACGAGGCAGATGTAAAGGCAAGAGAGATCCTCTCTATTGCAATCCAGCGTTGTGCTGCAGATCATGCTGCTGAGGCTACCGTTTCCGTCGTGGCACTGCCCAACGACGAAATGAAGGGCCGCATCATTGGCCGTGAAGGCCGCAACATCCGCACCTTGGAGACCATTACCGGTGTGGATCTGATCATCGACGACACCCCCGAGGCAATTACTGTCTCCAGCTTTGATCCCGTCCGCCGTGAGGTTGCACGTCTGGCACTGGAGAAGTTGATCGCTGACGGCCGTATCCATCCTACTCGCATTGAGGATTGCGTGGAGAAGGCACAGAAGGATGTGGATCGCACCATTCGTGAGGAAGGCGAGCGTGCCTGCTTCGAGACCGGTGTCCACGGTCTGAATCCCGAACTGATCAAGGTTCTGGGTCGTCAGAAGTACCGTACATCCTACGGTCAGAACGTGCTGAATCACTCCATGGAAGTTGCTCATATTGCTGGCTTGATGGCAGCAGAGCTGGGCTTGGATGTGACTTTGGCAAAGCGTGCAGGTCTGCTGCATGACTTGGGCAAGTCCATCGACCATGAGGTTGAGGGCAGCCACGTACAGCTGGGTGCTGATCTGGCTCGTAAGTACAAGGAAAATCCCGTCATCGTCAATGCCATTGAGGCACACCATGGCGATGTAGAGCCTAAGACGGTCATTGCCGTACTGGTGCAGGCAGCAGATGCTGTCTCCGCAGCACGTCCTGGCGCCCGTCGTGAGAATGTGGAAAATTACATCCGCCGTCTGCAGAAGCTGGAAGAACTGACCGGTTCTTACCCCGGCGTTGAGAAGGCGTTTGCAATTCAGGCAGGCCGTGAAGTCCGCATTATGGTCAAGCCCGAGGAAGTGACCGAGGACAATATGATCATCCTGGCAAGAGAGATTGCCAAGAAGATCGAAGCTGAGCTGGAATATCCCGGCCAGATCAAGGTCAACTGCATCCGGGAAACCAAGGCAGTGGAATACGCAAAATAAAATACAGAATACACCCCTGTGGCTTATGCCATGGGGGTGTTTTTTCTTTGCGGAAATATTTACCGCAAAGAAATGCTTGCATTTGTTTACAAAATGTAATAAACTGTAACAGTTATGTTTACAAGAGGAGATTATTGAATGAAGAAGCGATTGATAAGTTTGGCGCTGGCGTTAATGCTGGTCAGCGCAGTGCTGATGTCTAATGTGGTTACGGTCAGCGCAGCAAGTGAACGTTGGGAAGTCATCAACACCGGAAATGTCACCGGTGAGGACATTGTTGCCAAGGCGAGGGAATTTATTGGTGTTCCTTACACTTCCAGCAGTGACTACAGAACAAGAACCGGTTTTGGCAATCCCGTAAGATTTGACTGTTCCGGCTATGTTTACCGTGTTCTGCGGGAAGTAGATCTGGGATCTCCCCGTGCCAACTATAATATGGGTTTTTCTGATGCCAACGGCAATCCCTTTGAGGGCAGAAATTCTGCCGGGTATTATTACATAACTGCCCACACCCAGGAACAGCGCTACTATGGCACTCGCCTGGAAGAGGCGGTAAAAGCCTATAAAGAAAACAAGGACTATTCCGGCTTCAAACCCGGTGACCTGATTTCCTTCAGCTATAACGGCGGACAGCGTGTCAGCCATGTGGGAATCTATGTCGGTGACGGCAAAGTGATCCACGCCACCACCAGCAGAGGCATTATTGAAACACCTCTGACCCAAGGTGGCTGGCCCAACGGCAAGCTTGGCGATTCTCTGTTTGATGCCACCAGACTGGTCAGCGATGAACCGGAGGTAGCCGGTGACTTTACCGGTGACGGCAAGGTCAACAATGACGATGTGCTGTATCTGATGTGGCACAATATGTTCCCGGAGCAGTATCCGGTCAAGCAGAAAGCAGATTTTACCGGAGACGGTGAAGTGAATAATAACGATGTGTTGCGCCTGATGTGGCACAACATGTTCCCGGAACAATATCCCATATAACAAAACCCGCCCGAAGTGTTTCTTCGGGCTGTTTCGTTATTTAAATGAATAGCCGGCGTCCAAAAGACGGGTTAGGGCGGTGTTTGCCTGCTCGTCGGTGAAAAGCTGGGTAAACGGCTTTTTTACAGCCAGCGCTTCCAAGCTTAGATCCAACCGGCCTTTTTGTGCCAG
>JAZRQF010000009.1:0-2373 GCA_045649605.1 Faecousia sp. | reverse complement strand
CGTCGATTATAGCATAATATGTCGAATTATTGTTTTGATTTATAATGATATAATAACACTTCATACGTTTTGGAAACACATAATATTAATAATTTCACATTATTCCGTCACCTATTTATGTGTTTCTAATATGTATTTTCTGATTTTTTCTAAATCATCGCAACACTCATCTTTCGCTGCAACGCAGTCCCTTTAGAACCTTTCTGTTTTCAGGGTTTTGTATGTTTCTATTTTAATTTACAGATCCAGTTTCAAGTCACCTTCTTTGATCCAGCCCATTTTACGCAGGAGTTCACAGAATACCCAACTTATCACAGCAGGCAGCACAAAGCAAATCAGAACCAAGCCGATCCAGTCCATACTTGTAATTGCTGCTTTCGCACCTACTGCAATATCATTGATCCATCCGGTATAAACACCGATTTGTCCAACCAATCCGCAGGTACCCATACCGGAAGAGACGGGCGCACCGTTCATCTGTAGTTTAAACAAGCAGGTTGCAATGGGACCTGTAATCATAGATGCCAGTGTGGGAGGAATCCACACTTTGGGATTCTTTACAACATTTGGCATCTGGAGCATGCTGGTACCAATACCCTGAGCAACCAGTCCTCCCCAGCGGTTCTCTCGGAAGCTCATAACTGCAAAGCCAACCATCTGGGCACAACATCCAGCCACTGCAGCACCACCTGCCAGACCTGTCAATCCGAAGGCTGCACAGATTGCTGCAGAAGAGATGGGCAGCGTCAGTGCAATGCCGATGATCGCGCTTACAAGGATACCCATAAAGAAAGGACGCAGTTCCGTAGCCCACATAATTGCCTGTCCTACTGCGCTGGCGGCGGCACCAATGGGTGCTGCTACGACACTAGAGACACCTACACCTGCCAAAATGGTAACAATGGGCGTGACCAGGATATCAATTTTTGTCTCTTTGGAGACAAGTTTTCCGAACTCTGCGGCGACAATGGTAATGAAGAATACAGCCAGAGGGCCGCCTGCGCCGCCCATGGCATTGGCAGCAAAACCCACGGGGATCAGACTGAACAGAACCAGTGGAGGACAGTGAAGCGCATTGCCAATTGCTACCGCCATACCAGGCCCCACCATAGCAGAAGCTAGGCCGCCAATGGTATAGTGTGCCGCACCCTCTCCTTTACCTATGGTAACAATCACCTGGTTGAGAAACGCAATGCCAAACTGCTGACCGATGGTATTTAAAATAGTTCCCACCAGCAATGTGCAGAATAGGCCCTGTGCCATAGCGCCCAGCGCATCAATACCATAGCGCTGGAGGGTAAAGACGACATTCTTCTTTTTGAGAAAAGCTTTGATCTTTTTCATACATTTTTCATCTCTTTCATTTTTTGATACCTATCATGTCAAGAAAGAAACGCCGACAGCTTTCAGTCGACCCTAGGCAATTCAAAGCACGCATAACGGCTCGCTTGGGTACTATCACGCCGTTTTCGTTATTCAACCACCTTCAGTGCCGGGACAGTCCGCCAGCCTCTGGCATATCCGTCCCTTTGTCCATTCCACACGATTGGGACAATACATATATACTATCATCTAGATCCAGAATCGCCAATTTTCTATTTTGACATGAGCACCAGAATCAAGCGCGCTGCTCATTTCATTGAAGATCTTGATAAACTTGGCAGTCTGACACAGCATTCAACTTATGAACTCCGTACAGTACTTTCCACGCGCTCCGCAAGAGTGTAACCAAAACAGTCCGCGACATTTTTTTGATCGTATCATAGTTATACTTCTCAAGAAGCACCACCAACGCATCCGCAGGAGTAACATTCAGATAACCGCCGAAAGCTTCCTGAAATGCCTGCTCAAACTCATACCAGTTGAACAGAAATTCCAGCCTGTCTTCTTCCTCCCAGACATAGTCTGGAGCAAATCCAAGCGCTGTTTGCAGCTGTGCAAAGGCGCCGGATTTTGTAAAATTGATCTGGTAAAGTCCGGTTTTCTCAAATACTTCGAGGAAATCAAAATATCGCAATACCGATTCTTCCTGTGTTTTAGCAGGGAGCATCCGGATTACGGAAGCTGTCACGGTTGGGAGACCGCAGCATTTGGCTATACTGACACGCTTTACGCCATCAATTATGTAAAACTCACCCATATATTCGTAGCAGGTAACCGGACACCGTGCAGCTTTATTACTGAAGAAATACCAATATAGTTTACACCACTTCGATGCAAAGTCGCCATTAGGTCGTGATAGAGGTAGGAAATCATAAGAGTATTTATTCTGCTTTTCTTCAGCAGTGATACCCACAATTCTATTAGTAGGAATATCCATGGTGCCCAGTTCAATGCACTCTGCCCTGGAATCTTCATCAATCAGATCTCTCA
>JAZRQF010000008.1:0-21860 GCA_045649605.1 Faecousia sp. | reverse complement strand
GCGCATGGATCAAGATCTATGAGCGACTGGAGGCTACCGGTCAGCTGGATAAGCTGCAGAAGACCCGTGAGGATAAGGGACACGGCGACTTTGCCTATCCCAGAACGATCAGCTTGAGGGGGAAGAAATAATGAGCATTTTAAAAGACGCACTGCAATCCGGCAAGTTTGGTGTAACTGCCGAGATGGCACCCCCTAAGGGTTATGATTTTTCCCAGCAGATGGAAGCCGCTGAGATCCTCAGAGGCAAGGTCCACGCTGTAAACGTTACCGACATGCAGAGCGCATGCCTGAAGGCCACCGGCCTGGGTCTGTGCATCAAGCTGAAGCAGGCTGGCGTTGAGCCTATTCTGCAGATGACCGGTCGTGACCGCAATCGTATGGCAATCATGGGCGACATCCTCGCTGCTGCCGGCTTCGGCATTGACACCATGCTGGCGCTCACCGGCGACCACCCCGTGGTTGGCGACTGCAAGGACTCCAAGCCCGTTTATGACCTGGACTCCGTTGGCATTTTGAAGATGCTGAGCAAGATGGAAGAAACCGGCTGCGACTGCGGCGGCAATGAGATCGTCGGCGGCGCTCCCAAGTTCTACAAGGGCGCATCCGTTACCCCTCTGTACGACCCCATCTTCCTGCAGATCAACAAGCTGCGTCAAAAGGTTGACGCCGGCGCTATGTACATTCAGACCCAGGGCATTTTCGATATCGAAGTATTGAAGCGCTTTATGGATGTTGTTGACAGAGCCGGTATCAAGACCCATATCATGGCCGGTATCATTCCTCTGAAGGGTGCAGGCGGCGCTAAGTACATGAACGAGAACGTTCCCGGTATCGCTGTTCCTCAGGAAATGATCGACCGTCTGGCTGCTGCCGCTGCCGAGGGTAAGGAAAAGGGCATCAAGGGCCTGCCCGCAAAGCTGGGTATGGAAATGGCTGCCGAAATGATCGCAAAGATCAAGGACGAAAAGCTGTGCGACGGTGTCCACGTTATGGCAATCGGCGCAGAGAAGAGCGTTCCCACCATTTTGGAGATGGCCGGTATTTCCGTATAATCCAACAAAAAGCAACCGCTGCTGTGAAATACAGCAGCGGTTTTCTTTTTAAAATTCGTTTTCAATAATGGTTTGGATCATAGCGGGCAGATCGGCAGTTTTCTCACAGAAATATTTACCGCCGGCAGCAACCAGCTCCTCTTTGTCCCGGAAACCCCAAAGCACACTCAGGCAGGGCGCGCCGGAATTGATCGCCGTCTGCACGTCGGTCTCACTGTCACCTACGTAAATGCACTTCTCTACCTCAAGCGCTTGCATAGCGGCATACACCATATCCGGCGCAGGCTTTTTCGGCAGCGCATCAGCAACGCCCAGCGCATAGATATCACCAAAACAATCCTTGCAAAGTTTCTTGGTGGAAGCATCCGGCTTATTGGATACCACAGCCATAGGATACTGGCTTAGCTGTGCCAATGCCTCCGGAATACCGGCATAAGGACGGGTGGTTCCCCGCTCGCAAACCTGGGCATAATAAGCAATATAATCATCAAACACCTGATCCAGCGGCGGATCATTTTCTTTACCGGGCAAGCTGCGGCTGATCAGCAGTCTTGCGCCTTCGCCCAGAAAGCGGCGAATCTCATCCATGCTCCGCTCCGGGCAGCCATGCTGCACCAAAGTATGGTTTACCGCATGATGCAGGTCTGCCAAACTGTCCAGCAGTGTGCCGTCCAGATCAAATATAATACCGATCTTCAAATTAAACACCTCTGTTTTTCAAAACGCGGATATCCTCACCCACGAAGGTCAAACCCTTGAAATTACCCTGCACGCGGGAGGCAATCTGGGGAGAATAACGTTCCGCCATTTCGTCCGCATTGAGATTTGTGGAAATAATCGTGCTCTTTCCCGCCAGCAAGCGGTCATTGAGCAGGCCGTACAGCGCAGCAGTTACAAAGCCGCTTGCCATCTCTGTACCCAGATCGTCAATGATCAGCAGGTCACAGCCGGAAAATCTGGCGGCATCTGCCCGGCTGGTCTCGGTGGGATCAAAGCGATCCTTCTCCAGCTTACCAAACAACTGAGGTGCACTCTCATAAGCAACAGAGTAACCCTTGTCGATAACCACATCCGCAATGCAGGCAGACAAAAATGTCTTGCCCAAGCCGGTGTTACCTATAAACAGCAAATTGCCTGCGCCCTCTGTGAAAGCGCTTGCATAGTCCTGACAATATTTCAGGGTCTTTGTCATAATTGCCCGGGGACTGACGCCATAAACTCTGTCGATCCGGTCCGGATAGTAGTCCAAACGGAACTTATCAAAACGCTCCGCACCGGTGGTCAGGTGGGACAATTCTTTCTTCTGCTCTTCCCGGCAAAGCGCCATCAAGCAGCTACACATGGTACTGCCCACATAACCGTTGCCCTTGCAATGGCTGCACACGGGACTCTCATCCAAGAAATCAGGCGCAAAATGGGTTGCAATCAGCATCTTGCGCTCCTGCTGCAAAGAAAGATTCTCCTGCTTCAGCTTTTCCATTTCCTCTACCACGTTGCCGCCCTTGGAAAACACCGTGTGTGCCACCTGCGCCATAGAGGCACGCAATGCCACATCGATCTCTTTCAAGCGAGGCTGCTGTGTATAAGCAAGTGCCAAATTACGATTGTAGCGGCTCTCTTTTTCTATTTTTTGTTCAGCCAGACGGCGACGCGCCCGCTGCAACACTTCCGCACTATAGGGCATGGATTATACCTCCTGCATAATTCTGCGAATGTTCTCCAACTCCGCCTCACCCAACTTGCCGGAGGGGTTAACGGATTTTGATTTGGTTTTCGGCTTTTTATCGCCGTTTTTCACCTGCTCTACTGTCAGCAGGCCATTCTCCTGCCAACGGGCAAGAATCTTATTCATATACGCCCAGTTCATGCCGCCGGTATTCAGGCAAGTGCGCTCGTAGGCCATGGCAATCGCGTCCATATCAAAGCCGGCTTCCAGCCATTGCCGGGCATACTTTTCTTCACCGGGGGTCAGATTTCTGCCACGGATCTGCAAGGTTTGCATCAGCTTGCCCAATTGGGAACTGCGCAAATTCTGCGCCTGCATATAAGCAGCCGCCTCTTCCATGGTGTCAATTCCCTGCTCCGCCCATACGTAAGCCTCTTTTTCAATGGTACGCAAAGACGGGTTGCGCAGGCTGCCCCGTTGACGAGCCCGCTCCTTGCAATAGCAGATCAACACGCACACCACTTCCGCCGGCAAACCAAGATACCGAACAAAACCCAAGACAATCTTCATTTCTTCTGTATTCAAGGTTCTACCCAAAAGGTTCTGAACCTCCTCATACAGCGCACAGAATTCCCAATCGTTATGTACTGCATGCACCACATCCTGCTCAGAATAAGCAGGTCGTTCTCCGGCAATAAAACCCTTGCGTGTCTCTTGCCACAGACCCAACTGCCGCAGTAGTGCGCCGGCGCTGAGGATGCGCGTCTCATTTAACCGCAAACTCTCCCCTGCCCGATCTGGATCATTACCGCTGCGCAAATAAAGATACAACAGCGCTGCATCCGGGTTTGCCGCCCCAAGCAGCTTCTGCATATCCGCTTTTTCAATACTCAAATCTACCGTGTTCATATCCATTCCTCGAAAAAAGATCATTTTTGGACATTATACCACAGGTTTTTTCCCTGCACAACCGCCGAAAGAAAAAGTTTTTGGAGAAAAAAGTAGTATTTTTTTGGAATATCACAGTATCTTGTGGCAATTTCCTTCAAATACCACAACCTACTGTAAACAATCCGTTAACAATCTTTTTTAGGGTTGCGCAGAAATATTTTTTCAATATAATAGAATCATACCAAGAATATGGAGGCTTGCCATGAACGGAATTGGCGGCTGGTTTCGGAGATTGGGCGCATCCCTCTCCGCAGGCTTCAGACGATTTATGCAAGGTCGCTACGGCGGCGACAAATTAAATATTGCGCTGATCTGGATCTCTTTCGGCGCTTTTATTGTCAGTTTATTTTTCAGACAAATACCCGTTGTGAATCTGATTTTACTGCTGATCTATTACGGTTTGCTAGGTTGGGCAATCTTCCGGATGCTCTCGCGCAACACCTATAAGCGGTATCAGGAAAACCGCAAATATCTGCAGCTCATGGAGCGCATTAAAGATCGGGACCATAAGTATTTTGACTGTCCCCGGTGCAAGCAGCCGGTACGTGTCCCCCGGGGAAAAGGCAAAATCGCCATCACCTGCCCCAAGTGCAAAGAAAAGTTTATCCGCAAATCCTAAACCTACAGCCTGCATGCAGCAGGCTGTTTTATTTTCCATTGACGAATTGATAACAGCATTATAAAATAAAGACAGAGCAAAACTTTTTACGGAAAGGATGCGCACTATGAAATACAAGATCTTAAAAAACGATCCTTCGCTGCAACCCTTTGAAAAGGATATTGCCCTGCGAATGGATAACTATAACAGAAAAAAGGCGGAGCTGCTTGCGCCCGGACAGACCTTGGCAGATTTCGCCAACGGACACCGCTATTTCGGTTTCCATCAGGAAAACGGTGGCTGGTACTACCGGGAATGGGCGCCCGCCGCAGAAAAAGTGTATCTGACCGGTGACTTCTGTAACTGGGATCGGTACGCATACCCCATGGAGAAGAAAGAAAACGGCGTGTTCGAACTGTTCCTGCCTGGCGAAAACGCCCTGCCCGACGGCTCTTTGGTCATGGCAGTGGTGGTCAGCGGCGGTCAGGAATTGGAACGCATCCCGCTGTATGCCAATCGGGTGGTGCAAGACCCCGTGAACTACGGCTGGAATGCAGTAATTCACATTCCCAAGCCTTTCACCTGGACAGACGGCAAGTTCTCTCCTAAGAAAAAGCTCTTTATCTACGAATGCCATATCGGCATGGCGCAGGAAGAAGGCAAAGTCGGCTCTTATGAGGAGTTCCGGCTGTACACCCTGCCCCGGATCAAAGATCTTGGCTACAACGCCATTCAGATCATGGCGGTCATGGAGCATCCCTATTATGCTTCCTTTGGCTATCAAGTCACCAACTTCTTTGCCGCTTCCTCCCGGTTTGGTATGCCGGAGGATCTGAAAGCATTGGTAAACACCGCCCACAAAATGGGCATCGCTGTGCTGCTGGACGTTGTCCACTCCCATGCCTGCAAAAACACCCGGGAGGGCATCAACGAATTTGATGGTACATCCTATCAGTTCTTCCACGAAGGCAGCAAGGGTGAGCATTCCGCATGGGGTACAAAGTGCTTTAACTACGGCAAGAACGAAGTTCTGCACTTCCTGCTGTCTAACCTAAAATATTGGATGGACGAATACCACTTCGACGGCTTCCGCTTTGACGGTGTCACTTCCATGCTGTATCTGGATCACGGTCTGGGTACCAGCTTCGATTGCCCAGAAAAATACTTCTCCATGAACACCGATGTCGAGGCAGTCACCTATTTGCAGCTTGCCAACGAAATGGTTCGTCAAGTAAATCCCAAGGCGATCATGATCGCAGAGGATATGTCCGCCATGCCCGGTATGTGCCTGCCCATCAAGGACGGCGGCATCGGCTTTGATTACCGTCTTGCCATGGGCGAGCCGGATATGTGGATTCGCCTACTAAAAGAAACCCCCGATGAACATTGGGATTTGAACAACATCTACTACGAGCTTGCCTGCCGCAGACCGAAAGAAAAGGTCATCGGCTACTGCGAGTCTCACGACCAGGCATTGGTTGGCGATAAGACCATCATGTTCCGCCTCTGCGATCAGGAAATGTACTGGTGCATGGGCAGGGACAACGGCTCTATGATCATCGACCGAGGCATGGCGCTACACAAAATGCTGCGACTGATCACCATGACCTTGGGCGGCGAAGGTTATCTGACCTTTATGGGCAACGAATTCGGCCATCCGGAATGGATCGACTTCCCCCGGGAGGGCAACGGCTGGAGTTACCATTACTGCCGCCGCCAGTGGAGCTTGGCAGATAATCCCGACTTGAAATATCAATATCTGAACGCCTTTGAAAAAGATATGGTAGCGATGGCGAAAAAGCAGAAAGTCATCGGCGCTTGGGATACGCAGCTTGCGCTGGACAACAATACCAAAACGCTGGTGTATCAAAAGGGCGATGCCATCTTTGCCTTTAACTTCCACCCGGTAAACTCCTACGACGGCTGTCTGCTGACCATGCCGGAAGAGGGCGAGTATCAGGTGATCCTGTCCACAGACGACTATTGCTATGGCGGACACGGTCGCATCTGGCACCAAAGCTACACCGCTGAGCTGCAGGAAAACGGCAAACCGGCCATCCGATTGTACCTGCCCAGCCGCACCGCTGTGATTTTGAAGAAAATCTAAATACAAAAAGGACTGTCTTTCGACAGTCCTTTTTCTTATTTCTCTTCTTCGGGGATCAAGTCAATGGTGATGGACTTGGTGGCTGCCTTCAGCCGGGTATATTTCACGCCGGCAGCATCCAGCATCCGCTTGGAGGCAATATTCTCCGCAGAGCCGTTATACTTGTCAGATAAGTACACCACTTCTTTGACACCGCTTTGGATGATCGCCTTGGCGCACTCGTTGCAGGGGAACAGCGCAACATACACACGGCTATCCCGCAGGTCACGGCCATTGGCATTGAGAATGGCATTCAGCTCTGCATGGACAACGTAGGGATACTTGGTCTCTGCGCCGTCTCTGCCCCAAGGGAATTCATCGTCAGAGCAACCCTTGGGCATGCCGTTATAGCCGGTGGAAATAATAATATTTTCCGGGGAAACGATACAAGCGCCCACTTGGGTGCTGGGGTCTTTGCTGCGGCGGGCTGCCAGCTTGGCAACACCCATAAAATACTCATCCCAACTGATATAGTCTAAACGTTTCATCGCTTGCCCTCCGTCTTAATCAAAAAAATCTTTCAGGGTATCGAAAAACTTCTTACGCTTGGGGTTAGCTTTTACATCCATTGTGTCATCAAGCTGGCGCAGCAGTTCTTTCTGCTCTTTGGTCAGCTTGGTGGGGGTCTCCACTACAACCGTGACCCGCTGATTGCCGCGGCGGTTGGGGTTGCCCACCTGGGGGATTCCCTTTCCGGCAAGGAAGAATTCTCTGCCGGTTTGTGTGCCTTCCGGGATCGTAACGGTCTGTTTGCCGTCAATGGTGGGAACTTCAATTTCCGCACCCAACGCAGCCTGGGTAAATGTAATGGGAACTTCGCACAGAACATCCATGCCGTAACGCTGGAAAATAGGATGGCGCTTGATAGCTACCTCCACCAGCACGTCGCCGTTGGGGCCACCATTGGAGCCTACACAGCCTTCGCCCCGGAGACGGAAGCTCTGTCCATGATCGATACCGCCGGGAACCTTTGCCAGAACGGTGCGGTTTTTACGAACCTTTGCCTTGCCACGGCAGGTGGGGCAAGGATTTTTAATAATCTTACCTCTGCCGCTACAGGAAGGACAAGTGGAGGTAGTCTGGAAAGCCATGCCCATCATATTCTGGGTAACACGGACTTGACCGGCGCCTCCACACTGGGCGCAATTCTCAATCACACCGTCTGCGCTGCCGCTGCCATTACAGCCGCTGCAATTCTCAATCCGGTAGTAAGAAACTTTCTTTTCTGTGCCGAAGGCTGCCTCTTCAAAGGTGATCTCCACGCGGGCGCCCACATCCTCGCCCCGGCGGGGGGCATTCCGGGTGCGGCGGGAACTGCCGCCGCCAAACACCTCACTGAAAATATCACCAAAGCCACCGAAACCGCCGAAGCCGCCAAAGCCATCAAAACCAGCGCCACCGGCACCAAAGTTAGGATCTACACCAGCAAAACCAAACTGGTCATACTTAGCGCGCTTGTCTGCATCAGACAGCACTTCATACGCCTCGCCCAGCTCTTTGAATTTCTCCTCCGCATCCTTATCCCCCGGATTTCTGTCCGGGTGATACTTCATGGCCATTTTGCGGTAGGCCTTTTTTATTTCATCAGCACCGGCGGATTTGTCTACCCCCAGCACCTCATAATAATCGCGTTTATTTTCTGCCATAAGAATTTCCTCTCACAAGAGAACACCGAAAAGGGGCGGTGGGAGCCGCCCCTTTTGGATATTAGTCTACAGTTTCGTAGTCAGCGTCTACCACGCCGTCGTCACCGGGCTGTGCGCCGGGCTGACCGGCTGCGCCCTGGGGATTTGCCTGCTGGTACAGCTTCTCGGATACAGCATAGAATGCCTTCTGCACCTCTTCGGTAGCTGCCTTGATTGCCTCTACATCGTTGCCCTTGTTGACTTCCTTCAGGTTGTCAACGGCGGACTGAATGCTCTGCTTCTCCTCAGCGGAGATCTTGTCACCCAGCTCGTTCAGGGTCTTTTCGGTCTGATAGATGATATGCTCTGCGTTATTGTGGGTGTCGTCTTCGTCCTTGCGAGCCTTATCCTCAGCTGCGTACTGCTCAGCTTCCTTCACAGCCTTGTCGATATCTTCCTGGCTCAGGTTGGTGGAAGCGGTAATTGCGATCTGCTGCTCCTTGCCGGTGCCCAGATCCTTAGCGGATACCTTTACAATACCGTTGGCATCGATGTCAAAGGTAACCTCGATCTGAGGAATGCCACGGGGAGCCGGTGCAATACCGGTGAGCTGGAAGCGGCCCAGAGTCTTATTGTAAGCAGCCATCTCACGCTCGCCCTGCAGGACATGAACCTCAACAGAAGTCTGACCGTCAGCAGCGGTGGAGAAGATCTGGCTCTTGCGGGTGGGGATGGTGGTGTTGCGCTCGATCAGTCTGGTGAACACGCCGCCCATGGTCTCAATGCCCAAGGACAGAGGTGTAACGTCAACCAGAACCATGTCCTCAACGTCACCGCTGAGCACGCCGCCTTGAATTGCTGCACCAACAGCAACACACTCGTCGGGGTTAATGCCCTTGAAGCCTTCTGCGCCGGTAATGCCCTTAACAGCAGCCTGAACTGCAGGGATACGGGTAGAACCGCCAACCAGCAGAACCTTGTTCAGGTCGGAGGGCTTCAGACCGGCATCGTTCAGAGCCTGACGGACAGGCTTCATGGTACGCTCAACCAGATCTGCAGTCAGTTCGTCGAACTTAGCACGAGTCAGAGTTACATCCAGGTGCTTGGGGCCGGTAGCATCGGCAGTGATATAAGGCAGGTTCACAACAGTAGTGGTCATGCCGGACAGCTCGATCTTAGCCTTCTCAGCAGCTTCCTTCAGACGCTGCATAGCAACCTTGTCAACGGACAGATCAACGCCCTCTGCCTTCTTGAACTCAGCAACCAGATAATCCATGATCTTCTGGTCGAAGTCGTCACCGCCCAGACGGGTGTCACCGGCAGTGGACAGAACCTGGAACAGACCGTCGCCGATCTCCAGAATGGAAACGTCGAAAGTACCGCCGCCCAAGTCGTAAACCATGATCTTCTGCTCGCCTTCCTTATCCAGGCCGTAAGCCAGAGCAGCTGCAGTAGGCTCGTTGATGATACGCTTGACATCCAGACCAGCGATCTTACCGGCGTCCTTGGTTGCCTGACGCTGGGGGTCAGAGAAGTATGCAGGAACGGTGATAACAGCCTCGGTTACAGGCTGGCCCAGGTAAGCCTCGGCATCAGCCTTCAGCTTCTGCAGCACCATAGCGCTGATCTCCTGGGGGGTGTAGTTCTTGCCATCAATACCAACGTGGTAATTCTCACCCATGTGGCGCTTGATGGAAGAAACGGTGCGGTCAGCATTGGTAACAGCCTGGCGCTTTGCCACCTGGCCTACCATACGCTCACCGGTCTTAGAAAATGCAACAACGGAAGGTGTGGTACGTGCGCCCTCTGCGTTAGCGATAACGACGGGTTCGCCGCCTTCCAGAACTGCTACACAAGAGTTGGTTGTACCCAAGTCAATACCAATAATCTTACCCATAATAATTTCCTCCTATATAAATGAAAATTGTTTACGATGTTAGTTTGCCACTTGCACCATGGCGAAGCGGACGATCTTATCGCCCATTTTGAAACCCTTTTGGAACACCTGCGTGATGGTGTTTTCTCCAACGGATTCGTCCTCGATATGCATAACCGCATTATGCAGATTCGGGTCGAATGCATCGCCGGGTTCTCCGTAGATCTCTACGCCCAGACCGGCAAAAATACCGACCAACTGGGACATGGTCATCTCTACGCCCTTTTTGAAGGCTGCATCCTCGGTAGGCTGCTGGATTGCCCGTTCCAGATTGTCATATACGGGCAGCAGCTTCTCAATGGCATCGGCTTTGCCGTTGCTGTAGGAAGCTTCCTTTTCCTTCAAAGTACGCTTGCGGAAATTGTCGTAATCCGCAGCCAGACGCAGGTGTGCGTCATGCTCTGCGTTGTATTTTTCTTCCCAAGGATCAACCGCAGGTACTTCCACGGCTTCTTCTACGGGAGTTGTCTCTACTGTTTCTTCGGCAGAAGTAGTCTCTACTGTTTCTTCAGCAGGATTCTGCTTTCTTTCCAACTTCTTCTTTGCCACGTTTATGCCTCCTCGTGGTTTTCATCTGCACCGGGCAGTTGCATTTGTTCCGGCTTGGCAAACATCTTAGAAAGACTCTCTGCAAAGTAAGACAGTCTTGCCGTGACCTTGGCATAATCCATACGGGTAGGACCTACCACACCGATCATGCCCTGCATGCCGTCGCCTATGTCAAATTTTGTCATGACCACCGAAGTGTCCTTCAGTTCTTCCGCCACATGTTCCGGGCCGACCAGCACCTTGGTGCCATTCTGATTCTGCATCACTGCAGGAAGGTTTGCAAGCGCATCCTCATCCAAAGATGTCAGCACACGCTGTGCCTTGTCCACATCCCGGTATTCCGGCTGACCCAGCAGACGCATCTGTCCGGCAACCGCCATATTGGTGCTGCCCTGACGGTTCAAGGTGTCAACGGTGAACTCCATAACGATGGGAACCAAACTGGCTGCTGCACCGGCGCTGCCCATAACACGCTCCAAAAGCTCGGCGGTAAATTCCTCCGCAGGAAGCTCGGTCATGGTAGCATTGAGAACAGCGCTGAGGATCTTCAGGTCTGCGTCTGTCACGCTGACCGGCAGTTTGATAAGCTTGTTGACGACCTCATCGTTTGTCAGCATCAGCACCAGGATCACACTGCCCTGCCCTGCCAAAATCAGTTCAAACCGCTTGATCGTTGCGCCGCCAAAACGGGATGCAACAGAAATTGCCGGCAGATCTGTGGCTTGGGATACCAGCTTGGCAACCTTTTCCACCATCTTATCTACACGCTGCATCTTTTCTTCGATGGCAATGCTGATGGATTGGGTCTCGTCCATGCTCAGGCGGTAATCCAGCATCAGTTCATCTACATACAGCCGGTAACCGGCAGCGGACGGCACACGTCCTGCGCTGGTATGGGGCTGTTCCAAATAACCCATAGCGGTCAGATCCGCCATTTCGTTACGGATGGTTGCGGAGGAATAATTCATATCCGGAAGCTCTGTGATCGCCTTGGAGCCAACGGGCTCAGCCGTGCGAATATACAGATCTACGACAGACCGCAATACTTTTTTCTTTCTTTCTGTCAGTTCCAAATGTATCCCTCCTTTGGTTTAGCACTCCTTTTATCTGAGTGCTAAGCACACTATACTATAGAGTGCTAAAAAAGTCAAGCATTGCATTTATAAAATATTTTTGAACACGGGCAAGTGCCCGTTAACAGTTTCTGTTTGGCTTTGAAGAATTATGCAAAAAGGGCGTTACCGAAGTAACGCCCTCATGGTTTATTGAATTTAGCTAAGTTTCTTCATCTTTGTGCCGGTTACATCCTGGGTGGTTTTCTTCAGCAGCGCGAATACACCCAAAGCTGCAAACAGCAGACCCATACCCATGTTGCTCAGGGTAGCAGTCAGATATGTAGAGTCTTCCATTGCAACCAGCAGCAGCATACCGGGGATATCACCGTAAGTAAAGCCAGGCAGTTCGCCGGTATTGATCATATTCGCCAGCGCAACTGCGTCCGGGATCAAAGTACCCAGTACAACGCCCAGAATAATCACCAAAATCAAAATCGCAATCTTGCCCTTACCCTGCTTGCCATGGAGCAAGTTATAGCCCTTTTCAGCAAGCCAGCCGATCACGAAACCAACAAGGGATGCCACATAGCCGGCATACAGTATCAGCGCCCAAACAACTGCGCCCAGCATTGCACCCAACAGCGCACCCAAGAAGCCCTTGGCATAAGTGCCGGTGTCCTCCTCCAGACGCTGCTCTTCTTCCCGATCAAACTCGCTGCGAATACGCTCTGCGCAGGTATCATGCAAATGATGCGCCACGCCGTTGATCAGATACCAGCTACCTGCGGTTACCATACCGCCACATTCCAGGCAAGTGTCTACGCCCACAGCGCCATACTGGCTGAGCAGAGGGTAGAACCACTCGATGAAGGCTTCGATCTTCTTCATGGTGCCGGGATTATCCAGGAACACAATATTGATGCAGCGCTGTCCGATGTCCAGACTCTGTACCCGGTAGGTGCGGGCCAAATCCACTTCATTCACCGCAGCCTGCAACTGCTCCTGCTGTGCTGCTTCATGAAATTTTGTAGAAATATCAATACGCTTCCAACCGCTGCCCTCGCACAACGTAGTTGCATACCCCTTCAAACTGCCATAGGCAACACCGGAAGAGATTGTCATCCCATTCTGCTTGGCAAGCTTTTTTAATCCAAATCCAATCATTATGTATCCACCTCTCTATTTAGGATATATTTATTGTACCCTACCGTCATACCTTTTTCAACAAAAAACTGCCTCTTTCGAGGCAGTTTTTCAGTCTTCTGTTTTTTTCTCCGCATTCAGGGCATCTACAACGATTTCCTTGTAGGGATTGACGATGGCAGTGCGGTAGGTGTGATAGATCACCATGCCCGGCTTGCTGCCCGGGGTCTTTTTTACCTGCTTCACCGGTGTTACATCCACCGGCAGGTTTTGACCGCCCTTTGTCTCAGCATAATAAGCTGCCAACTGGGCCGCTTGGGTAATCGTATCATCCGGAGGTGTAGTGCCACCGCAGGAGATAATGACATGGCTGCCGTGGACACCGTGGGCATGCAGCCACAGATCGTCCTTGCGTGCCAGTTTGAAGGTCAGTTCATCATTTTGCCGGTTATTTCTGCCCACGTAAATCGGGTAGCCGTCAGTGGACTCAAAACGCATGGGCGGACATTTCGCTTGCCGCATCCGTTTCTTGGCCGTGTCTGCACGGACATAGCCGCCAGCCTGCAATTCCTGGCGAATCTCTTCCAGTTCCGCTTCCGTTTCCGCACGGCCAAGCTCTTCCAGCACACTTTGCAAGTAAGAAAGCTCTTGCTCGCCCAACTCGATCTGCCGGGTCAGCTCCTTTTCCGCATTTTTCATGCGTGTGTAATCCTTGTAGAACTTGGATGCGTTCTGTTGGGGTGATAATAGCGGCGACAAAGGAATATCGATGACCTTCATTTCTTCATCATAAAAATCTTCCGCCTGCAACACAGTCTGTCCCTTGGTAATGCGGTGAATATTGGCAGTTACAATATCGCCTAACTGGCGCAGCCGTTCCCGGTCATAGGTAGCTGCCAGTTCCTTTTCCTGCACAGCCAGCTTTCGCTGAATTCTCTGACAAAGGTTGGTTACGGTTTTCCGGACAGTTTGCCCTTTTTGCCGCATGGCATCCCGTCTGTCTCTTACAATATAGTAATTATCCAACAGCGCTGTGAAAGACTCTGCCTGGCTGTAGCTGCCATACTGGCGAATGGGGCAGAATGCAAACTGCTTGGGAATGCCCTCGCTATCTGCATAATAATACGGTCCGGGATAAGTCAGTTGCTCCCGGAAAAACAGCTGCAGCTTCTCTGCTACTGCAGGAATATCCATACCCTCTAACCGGGAATCCGTATCTCCTGCTGCAAACAGCGCCGCCTCCCGGCATACCAGCGGAGACAGTCCGCCTAACGTATCCATAAGCCGATCTGCCAAAACATCCGCACCCGGCGCAGTCAGCAACCCGGTGTAGTCTTCCAGCAAAGCGGGATCTTGCTTATTGACCGGTTCTGGCAATTGATAATGAAGTCCCGGTAGTGCAGCGCGCTTGCTGCTTTCGTCCAAACCAACACGGCGCAGGCAGTCAATGATTCGACCCTCGGGATCGATCAGATAGATATTGCAGGTTCTGCCCATCAGCTCGACTACCAGCTTTTTCTGAACCGGATAACCCATTTCATCGGTGCAGTCAAATAAAAACTGCGCCATGCGCTCCATCGGCGGCTGGGTGATCTGTGCCAGCCGGGCGCCCTGCAGGTGCTTACGCAGCAGCATACAGAACATAGGCGGCTGATCGGGATTTTCCGGATTGGCAGTGGTCAGATGCAGACGCGGCGCAGCGGGATTGGCTGCAAACAGCAACTTTTCTCTGCTGCTTTCACAGCGCAGATGCAAAATCACCGTATCACGGCTGGGCTGGTGGATCTTTTCCACCCGGGCGCCAATGGCTTTTTGCCGGATCTCGCCCAAAACAGCCGTTAAAAAGAAAGCATCAAATGCCATACTTACATTTCCTCGTTAATAATGATTTGAAACAGCTCGTTCAGCCGGTCTGTTCTACCCATCAGGTACAGTGCGCCAAACATGGTCTCAAGGCCCGTAGCCTTTGCATACTCCAAGCGGCTGGCCGCTTTCGGCGCTGCGTGGGTGTGCGCATTCTTGCCCCGACGATAGTAGGCAAACTCCTCTTCTGTCAAATGGGGGGTGAGTAAGTCCGCAAATTTCGCCTGAGAAGTGGCTTTCACCATTTCCACCGTATCTCTGTGCAGTTTCAGCACGGTTTTATCACCTTTGGTGCAAAGCCAAGAACGACACATCAATTCATATACACCGTCACCAACATGCGCCAAACCCAAATTGGAAATCGCATTAACCTGCGCCGGTGTGAAATTCATTTGAAGATAGTTTTCCATAACTTCTTGCCTCGCTTTACAAGAATTTGAGCGATCAGTCCGGTGAACAGACCCGTAATCACGCTGCACACCACCATAACCGGCAGATAGATTAGCAAACTAGGTGTTCCCGTGGCCCAAACCGCCACGATCATCTGACCGATGGAATGGGCAATTGCGCCCAAGCAACCGGCGATCCAAAGCTGATTTTCTTTCAGAACAAACTTCAAGCCAATGGTAGCTAAGATTGCCAATGCGCCGCCACCCAGAGAATAAAAAATCGTGCTGAAATTGCCGGCAAAGACAGCGCCTAAGAAAATGCGCACAAACAGAATTGCCGCTGCCTCTCCTGCTCCAATGGCAAAAACGGCATAGACCGTGATAATATTGCTTAGTCCCAGCTTAATTCCCGGAATGGGAACCAAGGGCGGAATCTGCGCTTCTATTATAAATATTGTAAGCGCTATCGCAGAAAGCAATGCCATAGCCGTAAGTTTTCTGGTTTTCATACAAACGCCTCTGAATTTATTTTAAAGAAGCCACCATTTCCCGGAAGGTTTCCGTATCGTCAAAGCGCAGCTTGCCGCCAACCAGCGATACAGACAGCGCCTTTCCTTCCATATAAGCCAGCAATCGCTTATAGATCGCTTCCTTGGATTCCGGATTTTTCTTTGCGATCCGGCAAAGCGCCCAAATAATATAGCTGCGGTACTGGAAACGGTAATCCTCCCGGTCAGATAGCAGCTGATTTGGCTCAAAGGGCAGGGTTTCAACAAAATCCTCGTTGTCCATCAGACTATAAAGAGCAGGCAGAGCAAGTACAGATGCCGCCTTGCCCAGCGCATAGACAGCAGAAATTGCCCGGGGGTACACATACTTACGCCCGGATTGGGGAATGTAGCCATCCCGGCGCAAAGCGCACTCCACCAGCACCTGAACTGCCTTGTCAGGCACTGCAGGCAGCATAGACAAAGCCAGGGCCGCGTGGAAGCGGGTATTTTCTTCCGGGCTGTCCAGCAGGTTCGTCAAAAGCTGTTTCTTACCCAAAACAGCGGCAGACCACATATAGTATGCCGGCGCATCCGTAACCAAGCCCTGGGCGATGGCGTTATCATCATCACACCACAGCTTTCCTTCATAGCTTTCGTTCAGCTTCTGCTTTTCCAATCTGGGTGTTTCGTCTTCCGGCTTCAGGCAGCCGGTACGCAGCAGCCGTTGCCGCAGGCCATCCACCGGCACATCCTTTGCAGCGATTTTCTCTGCAATGGCAATTGCTGCCAGCTGTGCAGCCACCTCGCCGCACTTTTGCACATCGTCCTTCATACGCACCGCAAAAGCCGTATCGTGGTCAACGGACACACAGCGGCCTGCAGCCAGCAAGCCGTTATAGCCCTTGGGAATCAATGCGCCCATAGGCACCGGCACAGAAAGTCCCCAGCCCCACATGCCGCACAAGGTTACCCAATCCTGATAGCGCGCAGACTCCAGCACAAGATCCTTGCCGTGGTTATCAAAGTTAGACCAGCACCAATACACCGGCTTTTGGCAGAACTCGCCGGCGGTGATTTTGGCAAACTCCACGGTTTCTTCGCCCCGGATTCGCCGACCTTCCCGCAGACCCAGCAGCGGAACGATGCCCAAATACTCTTTGCTGCTATAATCCTGCAAAAGCTGCAAATAACAGCTGTAGGTCTGCAAAATACCCTTACTGAGGGAGTCCGGATCGTACTGATCAAAGCGGCCCTGATCTATATTGCCGGTCAGCAGCTTGCCATCGGCGTGCCGCACATACCTACAGGAATAAGGCTGGAAGTGGCCGTCAGAAGCACGGCCTGCCAGCATTTCACAGCCGGCACTGACACATACGGCAGCCTCAGCTGTGGCATCAATCACAAAACGGGCCGTGGCACTATGGCGCAGACCATTTTCGTACCACACAATACCGGTGACGGTGCTGTTTTCGCAAATCGCTTCCGTAAAGCAGGCATTCAGGCGCACATCGCACTCGGACAGGCTGCCGTTGAGCTGGGCAATCTTCTGATCGACTCCTGCCCGATTCATAGGAATAAAACGATCATCATAACGGTGGGAAGCTTCGTCTATCTCCCGATACACGCCGCCCTTGTAGCCATAGTAGTAGTTTATCACATTGCCGGCCGTACCGGCGCCACCGCACACAGAGAGATTTTCAATTCCCAATACTTTTAAGCCTTCGCGCTGGGCTGTAATTGCAGCAATCGCGCCTGCAGTTCCCATGCCTACGACGATCACATCGTAATTACCGTCGTTTGCCGCAATGGGCTGCACCACAGCAGGCTTGCCTTCCGGCATGGCTAGTGCAGCACCGTTATCAAATGCCTTTAAAAAGTTTCCTCTGGCAGCAGAAGGAATCCAGGCCGCCGCACCATAATACTGATCCTGCTCCACAGGGGTAATTGCGACTTCCGGAGCAATGCGCAGAATATTCTCATACTTTTCCAAAATTGCAAAGCGGCCGCTGACCGGATCGGTACAAGGCGTGCTGTAAATCCGATGGTCTGTATCCATATGATACAGTGCCATACTGCACAAGGGTGCTTTTCCGCTGAAATAAGGATTCGTTACAAAGCCCGCCGTCGTATCAATAATTCTCTTTACACGGAAACTGTGAGCAATACCAAAAGCATTCCACCGGACAAGGTAGCCGTCCTCTTCTGCTGCAATATGGGTCACCGTGGCAAAGAAATATACATCTGCACTGCTTTGCTGCAGCACATCAGAAAGAATCGGCATAATAGCCGGGATCCATTCTCCTTCCGAGTCCATTGCCTTTCTGGACAAAAACTGCTCCTTCAGTTGCCGGGCAGGCACTGTTTCCGGGGTATAGAAAGTAGCGTTATCAGAGCAATAGGTATTTGCAAATTCTCCGGCCACACTGCAGGTCTGCTCCAAAACAGCGATCTGCAATTCAGGGTGTGCTTGAACAATACCGGCGCTCAGCGCAGTAGCACCGACTAACAACAAATCATATTGTTTTTTCATACTTCATCCTCCTATTGGTCTATTTTGTTCAGTATACTATAACTGCCACTAAAAAACAACACTTTCCCAGTCTCTTTCCTACCACATCTCATACATTAAAAAATTTTTTATTTTACTGTTGACAAATGAAAATAGACATGATATATTCTAGTTGTAAATGATAATCATTCTCATTTAGAAAGTTGAGGTGACCGCATGGAAACGAAACCAAAGCAATTTCGCAAGCGTAACGCAGTGTTGCAATGCCTGCAGGAATCCAAAGAGCATCCTTCGGCAGAAACGCTGTTTGCTATGCTCAAACCACAGATCCCGGATTTATCCCTGGGCACGGTGTACCGGAACTTAAATCTTTTTAAGCAGCAAGGTCTGGCAATTACCGTAGCTACCGTGGACGGCATTGAGCGCTTCGACGGCAATACCCTACCCCATGTTCACTTCATTTGTAATGACTGCGGCGCAGTCATTGACTTGGACGATATGTCGGTACCTGCCAGCCTGACCCAAGCGGCAGCAGCCATCTGTGGTGGCGCAGTAACCGGCTGTCAACTGAGCTTCCACGGCCAATGCCGGGAATGTATTAGCAAAACCCAAACCGCGTAAACTAATAAATAAAAAAACATTATTTAATTTTTGGAGGAAACAATTATGAAAAAGTTTGTATGTAGCGTCTGTGGTTATGTTCACACTGCCGAGGAGCTGGCAGCGGATTTCAAGTGCCCCGTATGTAAGGTTCCCGCTGACAGATTCGTAGAGCAGAAGGGCGAGATGAAGCTGGCTGCTGAGCACGAGTTTGGTATCTATGAGACCACCGTAGCTAACAACCCCGACATTTCCGACGCTGACAAGGCATATATCAAAGAGCAGCTGTTCGCTAACTTCAACGGCGAGTGCAGCGAGGTCGGCATGTATCTGTGCATGGCTCGCATCGCACACCGCGAAGGCTACCCCGAGGTCGGTCTGTACTGGGAAAAGGCAGCTTGGGAAGAGGCTGAGCATGCCGCTAAGTTCGCAGAGCTGCTGGGCAGCACTCTGGAGCCCAACATGAAGGCTACCACCAAGGACAACCTGGCATGGCGTGTTGACTGCGAGTTCGGCGCAACCCAGGGTAAGTTTGATCTGGCTGCTTGCTGCAAGAAGAATAACCTGGATGCCCTGCACGACACCATCCATGAGATGGCAAAGGACGAGGCTCGTCACGGCAGAGCTCTGAAGGGCCTGCTGGAGCGTTACTTTCGCTAAGCAGGAGGAACCTGCGGAAGACCCTCGGGCGCTGTACAACTTAAGCTACGGCTTATTTGTACTGTCCTCCCGCTCGTCTGACAAGGATAACGGCTGTATCGTCAACACCTGCTTCCAGGTAGCCGAGAAGCCTACGACTCTGGCGATTTCCGTACAAAAAGGTAACCTGACCCAGGAAATGATCGAAAGCTCCGGTGTGTTTAACGTCAGCGTACTGACGGAGGACGTACCCTTTGAGACCGTCCGGCATTTTGGCATGCAATCCGGCCGGAATGTGGATAAGTTCGATGGTTTCTCCGGTGTAAAAAGAAGTCATAACGGTCTTGTGTATTTAACCAAAAACACCAATGCCATGTTTAGCTGCAAGGTAATCGAGAAAACAGATCTTGGCAGCCACATACTGTTCATTGGTGAGGTAATAGAAAGCCAGGTTTTGGGAAATACTCCTTCCTGCACCTACGCACATTATCACAAGGCCATCAAACCCCAACCCAAACCCAAATCCGACGTAAAAAGGAGTCCCGACCAAATGAGATACGTTTGTAATGTCTGCGGCTACGTCTATGACGAGGCTGAGGAAGGCAAGAAGTGGGAAGAACTGCCCGAAGACTACGAGTGCCCTCTGTGCGCTGTAGGCAAGGATCAGTTCAGCCCTGAAGAATAAGCAAGAAGCTGCCCCGGTTACCGGGGCAGCTTTTATAAAGCGAGGTATTGTTATGGAACTGAAAAGCGGCTTAATTGAAGTCCAACGGGCAGAAAAGGAATGTGATGTCTACTGCCCCATTTGCCGTAAAGTCCTCCATTTGGAGGCCGGGCAAGTAATCCCCCGCTGCTGCGGAAAGCCTATGCAAGAAATGTGATTGACAAACCCCCAGCCGGTTGGCTGGGGGTTGTTACATATTATAAGGGATAGTTTTCCGGGAACAGATTGTGCCACATCAGGTAAACAACATCGTCGTTGTTGAATACACCGTCGCTGTTGATATCACCGTTTTCTATGGGATACGCCTCCGGGAACAGATTGCACCACATGAGATAAACAACATCATCATTGTTCACCACACCGTCGCCATTCATATCGCCGGCTACGGTTTCATCCTCCAAGGGTTCAAACACCACAGGAATGATGCATGAGCCAAAACAGTTATCGCCATAAACCAGTACATCAATTTGTTCACCATTGACATACACCGGCAGTTTCCAGTCAAATACATAGCCCGGATCCGCTGACAAACCGACCGCCAGAACATAGTACTTGCCTGCCTGGAAAGTCTCCGCATCCACAAAAACGCCATTTACCAAATCAATGACGGATGCGTCTATTTCCATCCAAATTGCTTCATCAATCGTGTAGTTGGCATCTTCAGGAATTTGGATGCCTTCCACCGTAGCAGGTTTGCCCAGTTCGGGCATTGGAACATTGTTTAACTCAATCTTGTCGATCTTAGGCAAGTCAGTAAAATTGTAGTTTAACATACAATAGATATTTTCGGGAGAAATGCTCACAACAGGATCGCCGCCAATTACTTCCACTTTGGTCTGTACGAAATTAAACTCATAACCTGGATTGGGGTAGATGTTCAGATCCATATTGTACAGCTTGCCCGGAGTCAGCACATCGCCTTCATACTCGCAATAACCGTTCTCCGCATCCCAGGTATACCAAGAAATCTGAGCATAATAGTTCGCATCTTCCGGGACTTCCGCCTCTGTAGGCACAGGCTGTCCTGCAACTATCTGCGGCACTTTGACGGAAACGGATTCGATCACTTCACAGAAAGAATACGTATTGTACACAACCGCAAAGTCACCCTGCTGGTAATATTCACCGGTCGGCGATTTTCCATTGATCGTAACCACGGTATTGTCTGTAAAACAACTGCCCTCAGGTGCAAACATGTACACCATCAGCATATAGCGATTGCCTTTTTCAAATACAGAAACCTCTTCCGCGTTCTCATTAATCCAGGAAACTTCCGCATCACAACCGCTGACAACAATTCCCTCTGTTGTGGGTGCTTCGCCGATTACCGGTTCTTTCACTCCGGTAATCTCCACTTGGGTAATCGGCTCTTTCAGAGAAACTGTATTACAGTAGAGTGCGCTGGTTATATCAACAGTATCCTCACCTATTTCTATGCCATTGATCACAAACATAATCCACTCGGCAAAGTGATACCCCTCGTTGGGAGCCAGCACAATATCAATGTTGTAGGATTTTCCCTTTTCAAACTTGTCGGTAACTTCCTCACCGGTATCTGCATTTGTCCACTGTGCAGAAGCGATGGAATAATTGGCATCTGACGGAACATGCAGCATAGCAATATCTACCGCCAAGCCGTCTGCCGGCTCCTGAAGTCCCATAATCTCAACGCGCGTGATCTCCTCAGTCATGGGGAAAAGGATCTCCACGCCCATCCAGGAATTGGACTGTCCATAGTAATCTACCAATTCTCCGTTAATGTATACTTTTTCCACATCCATCTGGTAGCCTGCATTGGGATAGAACTCCAAATTCAGTCTGTAAAGTCCGTTCTCCTTAAATACACCACTGAAAGCAAACCAATTTCCTTCGGTAAATTCTTCCCAAATCGGATACAAGATATAGTTTGCATCCGCAGAAAT
>JAZRQF010000007.1:0-5675 GCA_045649605.1 Faecousia sp. | reverse complement strand
ACTTTCGTGCCGGGGAGCTTTGTCTTTTTACATTTCTTCTAAGTAAGCGACACCGGGAACGGTACGGATATCATCGATAACTTCGATATGCTTTTGCCGTTTTTGCAGCTTCAAAGTGGCAATGTAGGCACGGGTGCCGTCTTCACCGTCAGAGTCGTGCTCACGCATGATTTCTTTCACATCAATGTCTCTTTCCCGGACGTTACGCAGGAAATCACCCAGGGGACATTCCTTGCCCAGTTCTACGTAGACTTCGATGACCTTAGTGCTGCGGCGCATCCGGTTATCCAATTTTTGCATCAACGTCATAACAAAGAATACACCGAAGCCGCCAATAATTGCAGCTTCATAGAAGCCGATGCCCAAGGCTAGACCTACGCCTGCGCATGCCCAAAGACCGGCAGCGGTGGTCAGACCCTTGATCTGATTGCGGCGGGTGACGATGATCGTGCCGGCGCCCAAGAAACCAATGCCGCTGACAACCTGCGCGCCCATACGAACCGGGTCGCCGGTGCCGTAGATATTAAATACGTAGTGGTTGGTGAGCATAACCAAGCAAGAGCCCAGACACACGACCATATAAGTACGCAGACCTGCCGGACGGTTTTTCATTCCGCGCTCCAGTCCGATCAGACCGCCGATAATCACCGACAGCACAATTCGTGCGGCTACGGATACGATGTTTACTTCGCGGAGCATAAGCAAAATATTTTCCATTGTTTACCTCCTAACAATTGATTTTATGTTTTTATTTTGCCGGATATTACAGATATTTCGTCTCTCTTTCCTGACAGGTGAAGAGAATGATCTGCTTGGATTCGGCAGTTTCCTTCAGAATTTCCATTGCGCTGGCAAGACGGGTGTCGTCAAAACGTACCAGTGCGTCATCTAAAATCAGCGGTGCGTTGGGAGTCAACTCCTCTGCAACAGAAAGACGCAGCGCCAAATATAGCTGGTCGATGGTGCCATCGCTGCGGCGGCGCAGCTCTTGTAAGGTATCTTCGGTTTCCGCAGCGGCGCTCAGACTCATGTCTTCACGCATGGAGATCCGCTGATACCGGTTGCCGGTGAGTTTGCCAAACAGCGCTTGCGCCCGCTTGGTGATCCGGGGAGAGAAGCGGCGCTGCAGAGAAACCGTGGCCTTGTACAACGCATCCTGCGCCATTTCGATAGCATAGTTGTAGGTTTCCAGTCGGGCGATCCGGCTATTTACCTTATCAAGCTCTTTCTGAATGGCGGAGGGTTGCCCCAAGCTTTCGATCTGACCTAAGCACTGACCCAATTGCAGCTGCAGCTGTGTCTGCTCAAAACGTCCGGATGCGATGGCATGGGTTGTCTCAGCCGGGGAAAGGGTGAGTTTGTCGGGATAAGCCGGGGGATCTACGGGTTTGGACACAGCGGACAAAGTTTCCGCTTGTGTGTTGGCCTGCTCCCAAGCACGGGTGAGTCTGTCCAACTCTTCCAGCTTTACGTAAATATCGCTCCATTTGTCAACACAAGCATCCAAAGAAAGATCGTCGGTCTGCTTGGCGATAGCCTCATCCAAAGCGTCTTTTCGCTTTTGCAAATTGTTTGCCAATGCATTGCGGCTGGCAACCTGCTCGAAATAAGCATCCTCATCATCTTGATATTGCTTGGCTAGGTTGATCCATTCGTCAGCAGATAAAGATCCGTACTGAGACAACAGCTTTTCCCGATCCCGTTTTTGCCCTGCTTTGTTCCGAAGATACATAATCAGCCACAGCGCACAGATTGGCAGGCAGGCAAGACCAACATACCATTTTACCAGTATGCCGGCAACAATACCGACAAGCAGAGTAACCGCAAGCAGGATCAGCGGCAGGGGAGAGATAGGCTTGCTCAGCATATCAAATGCGGCTTTGTCACTGGTTGCCTGCTGTAAGGCCTGATCGGCATCTATATCCGCAAAGGGTGCGGGAGGTGTGGGTTTCTGGGGTTCGGAGGGCAGTTCCTCCTGCTCCAAAGCCGTCTGCTGCATTTGCAGCTGTTCTAACTGGCGGAGCTTTTCTTGCACTTCTGTTTTGTTTGGGAAACCGGCGCATTGGGGTTTTAATGCAGCCAATCTTTCGGCAGCTTCGTCTCGAGCAGCATTTACTGCGGCCATCCGCTCTAGATTATCCTTTGCTTGATTGTACTCCAAAGCTGCCTGATGGTTCTCCAAATCCTTCAGTTGCTGCTCCAGTTCCTGCTGGCGCGTACGGATCTGCTCCGTCTGCTGCTGCAACTGCTGCAAATCCCATAACTGATTGCGCAGCCGATCCCGCTGTGCCTCTGCCTCGGGCAGTAGGCCGTTGGAACGGTTGGAACGGCATTTGTTTTTCAGATCTTTCAGAGACTGTCCTAATTTATCGGCAGCGCCGCTTTCGTCACCGGTGGTAACGAGGTTGTTCAGGCGGCGGCGCAGAGCGTCGTCTTGGGTTACGGGCAGATCTGTCAGCCGCAGGAAACCGGCTCGGGTGAAAACGTTGCGTTCTACACCCAAAAGCTGTTGGCCACAGTTGGCGGCAGTCAGTTCCGGTACGTCAATGCCGGACTCCGTTTCGTAGGCACGGAAATTACCCATAGGGATACGACCTTGGGAATTACGCTCGATGGTGATGTCCCGACCGTTCCAGTTCAGGTCAATGCGGCCGGACATGGCTGCGCCGGACCAGGGGGCGTAACGGTCTTTGTCCGCAAGTGCGGTCTGGGTGGTGCGTTCTTTGGTATCAATGCCGTAGAGCATGGTCAAAAGGAATGCGCACCAAGTACTTTTGCCCCATTCGTTGGGGGCGTGGATCACATTCAGACCCGGCTCTAACGTAAGAGTCTGGTGCTCCAGTTTGCCAAAGGTGGCGGTCATGGTGTAAATTCTCACGGCAGCACCACCTCCTGACCATCCAAAATACTGCGGCAGATCTGTGCAGCCAGCTTTGCACGCTGGGAAAGGGATTCTGTGGGGGAGTCTGCCAATTCTTTCAGCTGGGCAAACACCATGCCTTCTGTGGTATCTGCGTCGACATTTTTCCACAGATCAGGCATGGGTAAGGTATTATCGGTCAATACCAGGTTAGGTACATGGGGGAATGCGCTACGCAAATTTTCCAAATCCAAGGGCTCACTATAACCGGTCAAGGTGATCCGATAAATATCCTGAGAATCAATGGCAGGGAGGATTGCATTTAATGTGGCGATGGGATCGTCGCCGGCGGGGATTTCCTCGTCATAAAAACGGGGGGTGTCCAGCGGCAGGAATTTGGCATCCTTTTCTTCGCCCAAGTTTAACAAAATCACACCTTTTGCGCCCAGTTCGTCAAAGCCTCTGCCCATAGGACAGCCGGGCCACAGACATAAGGTGTCTCCTGCGTTTATGCTGCCCTGCTTGTGAATGTGACCCAAAGCCACATAGGCAAGACCAGACTCCTGCAACTGGTGCTTGGTGATGGGGAAATAGGTGGATGCCGTGGTGGCATCGCCGTGGAATACACCGATGTGATATTGTTCTTCGCCCTCTGCATGGAATTTTTTCAAAAGACCGGGGCAGTCCATGGCTTCATAGCCTGTGCCGTAAATTTTGCAGTTCAGTTCCGGCAGGACGATGCTCTCGATCTGCGCTTTTTTGAAAATATGTACGTTTTCCGGCCAGGTTTCTGTCAGATAAGGACTGGTAGGACTGCAGAAATCGTGATTGCCCGGAGAGATGATTACGGGAATGTCCAAGCTGCCCAAGGCGCTGGTCACGCAGGCAATGGTGTCTTTGCTTGCGTTGCCGTCAAACAAGTCGCCGGCGATCAAAAGCAGGTCGCAGTTTTCTTCTTTGCAAAGCTTGACGATTCTTTCCGGCAGCTTGCGGTTCTCTTTTTGCAAGGTGCTGACAACTGCTTCGCTGACACCGGACATGGGGGCATCCAGATGCCAGTCGGCGGTATGCAGAATTTTAATCATACAGATCCACCCTTTCTGCCTTGCGGCACAGACCGGTTTCGGTGTCAATGGTGAAAAGAACAGCTTCTAATTTGGTAGGGCCTTCCGCCCAGCGATAACGCTCGGTCAGATCGCCCCGGAATTTTGCAATGGAAAGCTTAGGTTGAATACCCAAAACAGAATGTTTCGGGCCGGTCATGCCCAAGTCGGTAACATAACCGGTGCCTTGGGGCAGAACCTGCGCATCAGCGGTGGGGACGTGGGTGTGTGTACCCCAAACGGCGCTGACACGTCCGTCCAGCATATAACCCATAGCCAGCTTTTCAGAGGTAGCCTCTGCATGAAGCTCCACCAAAATCAGCTTGGTATCCAGTTCTTTTAAAATTTTCTCCACTTCAAGGAAGGGGTTGTCTGGGTTATAGTCCATATTGCATCTACCCTGCAAATCGATCACCGCCACATCACCGCAGCGGGTCTCAAACACGCCCCAACCGTTGCCGGGTGCTTGGGGGGCATAGTTGGCAGGACGCAGGACACGGCGATTATCTTCCATATAATCTACCAGTTCCCGTTTGCCGAAGGTGTGGTTGCCCATGGTGATCACATCCGCACCGGCATCGAAAATATCCTCAGCCTGATTGGGGGTCATACCAACAACGGCAGCATTCTCGCCGTTTACCACCACAAAATCTGCATTTGTCTGCTGCTTTAGCCGACGCAAGGATTTGCACACCCGGTCCATACCCGGATTGCCTACCACGTCGCCGACAGCCAAAACCTTGAAATCCATACTTATCACCTAAAAAAATAATGGAGTCATAATTATTATGACTCCATTATACAAGTTTTCATACAAAATATCAAGCTTATCGCTGATATTCGAACTGCATATCGTAAATATCGACAACATCGCCGTCCTGAATGCCCATTTCTTCCAGTCTTGCAAACAGACCGCACTTGCGCAGCTGCATGTCGAAGTAGTTGCGAGATTCATAATCGTCGAAGTTGATATTCATGATGAGGCGCTCCAGCCAAGTGCCGGTAACCACCCATGTGCTGCCCAGATGCTCGATCTCCAAAGCCTTGGGATCGCCGGCTTCTTCGATGACTTCCACATATTCCGGCTCGTAAATGGTGACCGGGGGAAGAGTGCGCAGTTTTTCTGCCACCACACGCATCAGATTGCGAGTGCCTTGGGTTGTACCTGCGGAGATCTCATACAGCTCACAGCCGGCTTCTTCCACGTGCTTACGCAGACGCTCCAAATTGTCGGACTCGGGCATCAGCAGATCGCACTTGTTGGCAGCGACGATCATGGGACGGTTGCCCAGATCAAAGCTGTAATTATGCAGTTCTTCGCAGATGGCGTCGAAATCCTCGACCGGGTCTCTGCCTTCGCTGCCGGAAACGTCCACAATATGCACCAGCAGTCGGCAACGGTCGATGTGCCGCAGGAAATCGTGACCCAGGCCAGCACCGTCGGCAGCGCCTTCGATAATGCCGGGGATATCTGCCATAACAAAGGAAACGCCTTCGTCAACGTAGATAACACCCAGATTGGGGAACAATGTGGTGAAGTGATAGTTGGCGATCTTGGGACGGGCATTGGAGGTAACGGTCAGCAAGATAGACTTGCCTACGTTGGGGAAGCCAACCAGACCTACGTCAGCCAGCAGCTTCAGCTCCAGAATAATGTCCCGTTCCTGACCCTTCAGACCAGCCTTTGCAAAGCGGGGGATCTGCCGGGTGGG
>JAZRQF010000006.1:0-24151 GCA_045649605.1 Faecousia sp. | reverse complement strand
GGCACCGAGGTTGATAACGCCGCCAACGTCTCTATTGTAAGTACCAATTACAACGCTTTCAGTCTCGCTGCTGTTAACCAGGCTCAGAGTAGAACCAGCATAGACAGCGAAGGCTCTTGCCTTGTTGGTAATGGTGTGACCATTCAGGTTGATGCAAATGTTGACCTTGATTGCAGCCGCAGTCTCGTCAACATCGGGAGTATCGGCATTGTCAGCCACTGCATCCGCACCAACACGGATCTGGCTGCTTGTGTTAATATCCTTCATCAGGATATAGTGGCCGCCGTCTACCACATCGGTGGTATTGAGCATCTCACCGTTCCAGTTGATCCATTCCACATCCTGATCGCAGTGATCACAGTGGACTGCAACGAACAAGGTGTTATCTTCAGCAACCTTGATTATGTTGCCGGACTCGATGTGCTTGAAGTAGCCTGCGTCCACATAGGCCTGAGCCTGATCGTAAGGAGCAGACAAGGTACCTGCGCCATTGATGGTAACGTCTGTACCCTCCTGCAGGTCATACATTTCGAATACAGCGCCGCTGGTCAGATCCAGCTCTTCAATGACAGGTGCGCCGGTCAGGCCCGCATTAATGCGACCCTCCACAGCCGACTTTTGGATATAAACATCACCATCAACAATCTGACCGCCGGCTGCTACAAACATTGTATCAGCGTCGCTTGCGCCGTTGATGAAAACATTATCGCCCGCAGATTCAGACTTACCGCCGGAAATGATACCATCTTTAACAACCAGTTCACCGCCACGGCAAGTAATGTTGCCGCCGTAGGAAACTGCAGTACCGTTGGTAATGCTACCGCCTTCCATCAGTACCTTTGCGTTGAGGTAAACAAAGATGTTGCCGCCGCCATTATTACGGGATATACCTCTGGTAGCAACACCGTCAGTGATCAGCGCATCACCGCTGGTAATCAGAGTGCCTTTGTCGTAGAGGTACACGTTACCACCGTTGGTAGCAACACCGCCTTGAATTGTACCGCCAAGCATATTGAATGTACTGTTAGAAACATAGAGGTTACCGCCGTAGGAAGCGTTGCCGTCCACGATCTCGCCGCCATACATATTGAATGCACCGCCGCTGACGTAAACGTTACCACCACGGCTGTTGGCAACAGTAGTAACCTGCTCGCCGGTCACCTCATCGGTAACCGTGTTCTCATAGTTTTCTGCCACACCGCCGGAGATCTTACCGCCATACATATTAATGGTTGCGCCACTGGTCATAATTGCGCCGCCGTATGCGGTAGTCTTATCGAGGGTTAAATCTGCCCTTACTACGCCGCCGACAATTTCACCGCCGTAGATATTAATAAAGCCGGTTGCATAGATTGTGCCGCCATAAACGACATTCTGTTCCTCGGTTTGGACACCCTTAATGGTACCGCCGTACAGATTCAGAGTACCCTTACTGAGCAGTGTAAATACACCGCCGTAGCTGCCGGTAGCACCGGTAGCAGACAGGCAACCCCCACCAACGGAGTCCATAATCGTCATGGTCTCACCCTGGTAAACTGCAAAGCCTCTTCTGCCTTCAGTATGGTAGGTATGACCGTTCAGGTCGAGAACGACCTCGTACTGTGAGGTCTCACTGTAAACACTGATCTGATTGGGTGTTACAACATCCGCATTCAGATAGTAGTGACCATCGCCCTTACCGAAGCTGCCACCTAACCAAGGATTCCAGAAGACCTCCTGCTGGCAGTGCTCACAGTAAGCAATCTGACCCTGTGCACGAGTGTCATGGGAAATGATGTATACATATGCTTGTCTTTCCTTGTTGGACTCGGAGTTGAAAGCACGGATACGATCGCCCACTTTGATCTCAGCAGGACGGCCGAAGTTTTCTGCCGTGGGGCTGATATCGTAGACCTTGGTGCTGGAATTGATATACATTTCCTTGGTTACACCGGTATTGGTAGAACCGGGAACATTATACTTCACGGTAATCTTGTTGCCGTCTACCGCCATAACGTCCCAACCGCCAAAGCTGGTGCCGTAGACACCCTTAACCCAGCTTGTAGATACAAAGCTGCGGATAATGTCTTTTTCTACCACCAGACCGAAGGTATATGTCTGAGACTCGATCTTATTAGCCAGTTCGAGATCATTGGTCTTGTAAGACACGAACTCGCCGTCGCAGTACATATCAAAGTGGTAGTAACCCTCTGCATCGGGAACACGCAGAGTCTGCTTTGTCTTGGAATCATACAGCTGTTCCGTCTTGACATACATGCCATTGACCTCACGGCCGCGGACGAACACAACCTTAACTTCGCCCTTACGATCAGTGAAAGCAGTGATCTGGTCGCCAATGGTCAGGTAGGAAGTAACCTCACCACGGTGATCGTAAACTGTATTACTAACATTGTAGTAAACAACATCTTCTGCCAGCTTGATTTCGGTGTAGGTGGTCTTCAAGTTAGCAGTCAGGGTGTTGTTTTCACCGAAGCTGACAATGCGGTAGCCGGAAGTGACCTTCTTACCACCGGTTGCCCAGGTGGGATCGTATGCGCCGACAACAACATCACCGCTCAGTTCCAGGCAAACCGCACCGGGAGAGAAGGATTCCATCTTGTCGATCATAGCCTTGCTCATGGTGCGAACGACCATTTGCTGACCCTGATGTGCAACAGGAACTCTGTACCAGCCGTCCTCATCAGGCTTACGGGTACTCTGCTTAGTTTTAGAGTCCCAAGAATGATCCAAAATGAAGTACAGCTTATCCTCGCCGAGCAAGCGTCTGGAGATAAAGACACTCATAATATCGGTGTCTGCATAGCCGTCGAAACCACGGTTTGCCACGATGTGGTCACCGACCTCCAGCATGGTTCTACCGTAGTCGCCGTAACCGGAAGCATTGTAGACCTCGCAAGCGGTGGACATTGCTGCGTTCAGCGTATCCATGGGCTTGCCGATGGTAATACAAGTAACGAAGGGTCCGATGATGGAATCAACGGTACGACCGGTAGTGAACTGGCTATAACCGTAAATGCTTTCGGGATCGTAAACACGCTGAATGATATTATTCTCGTCCACGATCATGCCAAAAATTCTGACAGAAATGCTGTCCAGGAAGTCAACCAGCGCCTTATCCTGTGTCTTGTACTTAGACAGACCGGTATCGCCGGCTTTGTACAGCTCGATCTCGTAGTAGCCGTTTCCATCGGGCTCACGAGTGGTAGACTTTTTAGCGGTGCTGTACTTACGTGCAGGGCTGTAGAAAACGGGGACATTTTCTGCCAGCGAATTGGACACGTAGATCAAGATAGGCTTGCCATTGCCGTCAGTCCAGACGGTAATACGGTCGCCCCACTTCAGGGAATCAACAAGCTTACCCTGACGACCCTCTACCATAGCAGCCTTACTGACATCGTAGATGGGACACTCTTCATCTAAGTACAGATCGTATTCCTTGGGGCTGCTACCAAACTTCTGCGCCTTAACTCTGTTACCCTCTACCTCAGTAACCAGGTATCTGTCAACAGGGATGGTTGCGCCCAAAGATTCGTCAGAACCCAGAACCTGCATAACAAAGCCATTCTGGTCCATGGTGACACCAAAGTGGAGACTATGCCTGTTCTTCTTATCGATCAAGGTAACAAGATCCTTGTCCTTGAACTTCAGGTCGATTGTTTCGCCCTCGGAGAATGCACGTACAGTGTAGATGCCGTTCTCATCAGGTTCACGGGTGGTGGACTTTTTCGAAGTGCTATACAATCTCTCTTGCGCCCAGTAAACGGCAGAACGCACGGGATGAGATACCAGATAGATATGGGTAACCTCACCGTTGCCGTTGGCGTAAACATAGATCACATCAGCAGAACCGAGGTCGTTCACGGTGCAAATGCCACCGATCTTCTCTGCTTCTGCAGTCACATCATAGATCTGTGTATTCTCTGTGATAGAGATTTCTGTGCTGACAGAGTTCAGCGAAGCAGAAGCGTTGGCAATAATGAGACTGGAGGTAGTACGCTGTACGTACAGCGGTGCGCCGATCTCATTTGCAACGGAAGTCACTGCATTTGCTTCTGTGATAACACCGTCATTGTCGACAACCAGGTTCATAACTTCCATGGTGTCAATGTAGTTGACAAGTGTTCTATCCGCAACAGCGAATTCTACCTGCTCGCCGTTGTATGCAAAGCGGATGTGATACAATCCGTCCTCTGCAGGTTCACGGGCAGTTTGTCCTGTAGTGGACATCTTCAGATATGTCAATCTGTCAATGTTCCAGTACAGATCTGCACGGCCGTCCATGACGACATTAGCACCATTACCGCCCAGTACCAATGCCAGGACCACACCAACGATGGCCAGCACAAGCACCAGAGCAGCAACAAGCCATATCCACTTCTTGCCGTTCTTGGGTGTTTCTTGTTTCATACTTAATCCCCTTTCTTACAAATCCGGACAGCACAGTATAAATAGCTTTTGCAATGGGCATACTGCGCATTTATAGATTTACACCTTATTCTACTATATTTTAGATATCATATCAAGTAGCAATTTCGATAAAAACACTTCTCTTTTTTAGATATTTTGCCCAAACAAAAACGACTATCGTTTTTTACAAAAAATATATGTTTTTTTACAAATCCCCTGCAGCATACAAAAAACGCCCGTCTTTCTTGAAAAAAGACGGGCGATTTTCTTATGATTACTCAGGTCTTTGCTCACGACACATCAGTTTCAAAACCTCTTGCCGGGGGTCGGCGCCATTGTTTACCACCGCATTTACAGCTTCTACAATGGGCATTTCCACTTGATACTGCTGTGCCAGATGCATAGCGGCAGACAGCGCATGAATTCCCTCAACCACCATGCCTACCTGCTTCACAGCTTCTGCCGGAGGAACGCCTTGTCCCAACAGCATACCGCAGCGATTGTTGCGGCTGTGAACGCTGGTTGCGGTAACGATCAAATCGCCAATGCCGGCAAGACCGTAAAATGTATGGGGATTGCAGCCCATAGCTGTTCCCAAACGCACAATTTCTGCCATGCCGCGGGTAATCAGCGCCGCTTTGATATTGTCGCCATATCCCAAACCCAACGCAATGCCGGAGCCAAGGGCCATAATGTTCTTCATAGCGCCGCACAGTTCTACACCGAGTACATCCTCATTGGTGTAGACACGCATGCAGGTATTGGAGAATACATCCTGCACCTGCCGGGCAGCTTCCGGATCTTCGCAAGCGGAAACGATCGTCGTAGGCAGATCCTTGGCAACCTCCTCTGCATGGGTCGGTCCGGACAGCGCCACCAGCTTAACATTGGGATTTTTGATCTCATCTGCAATGATCTGGGTCATGGTAAACAGGGTATCCGGCTCAATGCCCTTTGCCACGTCTACAATGATCTGACCGCTGACAATATAGGGCGCAGCTTTCGCTGCCGTGCCGCGAACAAACACAGAAGGCACTGCAAACAGCAGGATTTCCTTTCCCTCACAAACCTGGCGGATATCCTTGGTAAACACAATGGCTTCCGGGATCTCCATGCCGGGCAGATTGGGATGGCGACGGGTTGCGGAAAATTCCTCAACTTCCTTTTCCAGTGCAGACCATACGGTTACGTCATGGCCGCTGACTGCCAGCATTCTTGCCAGCGCCATGCCCCAGGTACCCGCACCTAAAACACCGATTTTCTTCATGGTAAACGTTCCTCACTCAATGATGTATGCAGCGGTGATCTCGCCGTAATAAGCGGTATGGAAATCGTGCTCATTGGCGGTACCTTCGGCATAAAAACGACGGATATGCTCCGGCGCAATGGCAACCGGATCCTGATCCTGCTTGTAGATCACCTTGCACTCCAGTGTCAGCGGCAACTGCTTGATACCGGGTACAGATACGGTCATGCCCGGCTCTGTGGTCAGACCCAGCGCCTCAAACTTATCCATATCTCTGCCGGACTTGGTGCCGCAAACTGCGATAATATCTTTATCCGCCTGCGCCAAAGGCACATTGACGGTAAATTCTCCATTTTTCTCCAGCAGTTCTTTGGTATAACGACTTTCCCGGACAAAGGCAATAAAGATCGGCTTTGCCCACTGGACACCGATCGTTCCCCAGCCAATGGTCATGGTGTCGACCTTGCCCTCGGCGGCGGTTGTCAGCAAAATACCCTTGCCGATATTTTTCATAATATGTCCGGCATAATCCCAAACATTGACTTCTCGTTTCATAAAGGGACCTCCCACAAATGAATTGAATGTATTATAGCTTTTTTTGTGTAAAAAAGCAAGCACCTGAACGTTGACATTCCCCTCGGAAAATCATATAATTTCTGCAAAGAAAGGCGGATGTAGACGAAATGAAGTTGAAAGGATTCAAAACCGTACTGCGCGATACCCTTCCGGTCATGACCGGTTACCTGTTTTTGGGTGCGGGTTTCGGCATTTTGCTTGGCGAAAGCGGCTACGGTATGGGATGGGCATTTTTCATGGCTCTTTTCATGCTGGCAGGCTCCGGACAATATCTGGCAGTTAGCCTACTTGCCAGTCAGGCCTCGCTGATCAGCACAGCCGTTGCAACCCTCTTGGTCAATGCCCGGCATTTGTTTTATGGCATTTCTCTGTTAGATACCTACAAAGATGCCGGTCCGGCAAAGCCTTACATGATCTTCTCGCTGACTGACGAAACCTACTCGCTGGTAACGCAAAATCAGCCTCCGGAGGGCATGAGCCGCCGGAAATACTGCTTCTTAGTATCGATTCTGGACCATTTTTACTGGATCTGCGGCTGTGTGCTGGGCAATCTTGCCGGCGCTGCCCTGCCCATAAACTTTGAGGGCGTGGAATTCGTGCTGACTGCGCTGTTTGTTACCATGCTGGTAGAACAGTGGCTCAGCCACAAGGACCATCGTCCTGCCCTGATCGGCATAGGCGCAACGATTCTGAGCCTTTTGATCTTTGGCAAGGAACTTTTCCTGATTCCCTCTATGGTGCTGATTGCTCTGCTTCTGACCATTTCCCGAAAAACCGGAAGGAGGGATGACAATGCATAGTGTATGGATCATTGTAGTGGCAACGTTGGTTACCATGGCAACCCGTTTTCTTCCCTTTCTGATTTTCGGAAACGGAAAGAAAACCCCCGGCATTGTCACCTATCTTGGCAAGGTACTTCCCTGCGCCATTATGGGTATGCTGGTGGTATACTGCTTTAAGGACGTTTCCTTCCTTTCTGCCCCCTACGGTCTGCCGGAGCTTATCGGCTGCGCAGCCGTTGCTCTACTTCACATCTGGAAGCGAAACACATTGTTATCCATCGGCGCAGGCACCGTATTTTATATGGTTTTGGTACAGTTTATATTCTGAAAAAGATACTGCTTCTCCAAGAAGCAGTATTTTTATTTTGTAAATTGGGAAAAATCTTTTACAATGTTGTGAATTCTTTGTGATTTGCTTGACACTACCCCTGCAAACTGCTATAATTCGCCGGGAGCAAACGTCACAAGTTGCTCTTATTTTATGTATGCTATCTGCTGGAGGCACGTATGGGTTTTGCAGAATTACTGCTCTTGGCAATCGGCGTAAGCATGGATGCGTTTGCCGTGTCCATTTGCAAGGGTCTGTCCATGAAAAAAGCCACCTTAAAAGCCAGCGCCACTTGCGGCATCTGGTTTGGCGGATTTCAGGCACTGATGCCGCTGATTGGATTTTTCCTTGGTGCGTTGTTTGCCGACAAGATCGAAGCCTTTGATCACTGGGTAGCCTTTACCCTGCTGGCGATCATCGGCATCAATATGCTTAGGGAAGCTTTCGAAAAAGGCTGCGACTGCGAAAACCACAATGCAGACCTTTCCGTAAAGACCATGCTTGTCATGGCGATCGCCACCAGCATTGATGCTTTGGCTGTAGGTATTTCTCTGGCAATGGCCGGCAACGTCAATATCTACATAGCCATCTCCCTGATCGGCGCGATCACCTTCACTATGTCCGCCATCGGCGTTCAGATCGGCAGTGTATTCGGCAGCCGCTTTGAGAAAAAAGCGCAGTTTGCCGGCGGTGCAATCTTGATTCTGTTAGGTGTTAAGATCCTTTTGGAGCATTTGGGAGTTTTGTAATGATCCGTACAAAAAAGCGGCTTTGGCTATGCTGCATTTTATTGGCAGTAAACTTAGCATTTATTTGGGGTAACTCCCTGCTACCCGGTGAGATTTCCGGCGCATTCAGCGACTTCGTCCGGGATCTGCTGGCACCGCTTTTCGGTAGCAAACCCGGCAGTTCCGGCGGCGGCGGATTATTGCGAAAACTGGCGCATTTTACCGAGTTTACCTGCTTAGGCTTGTGCCTTTGCTGGCTGTTCGGTATGCTGCAAAACAAACCCCAAAAATACATTGTTTTCTCTCTGCTGTGCGGTGTCTGTGCCGCCTGCATTGACGAGACTATTCAGCGCTTCGTTCCCCTGCGGGGACCCAGCATCAAAGATGTAGGAATCGATACTCTGGGCGTGATCCTGGGTATCGCCATTATATCCTTAATACAAGCATACAAACATAAACACACAAAACATTTGGAGGAAAATAAATTATGAAAAAAATCATTGCTCTGCTGCTGGTTCTGACCATGGCTATGGGTCTGATCGCATGCGGCAACGGTGGCAACACCGACACCACTACTACCCCCGAGACCACTGAAGGCAAGACCAACACCGGCGCTTCCGGTAGCGCTCTGGAAATTCTGGAGACCGTATGGAATGGCGTTCCCGAAGATAACCGTTTCTTTGTTATGGGCGGCGACATGAACAACATGGTCGACAACGCTCCCGGCGCTTACAGCCTGGAAGACGAGGGTCTGACCGCTACTCTGCTGGTTCCTGCTGAGCAGATCGCTAACCTGGACCAGGCTGCTTCTCTGGTTCACGGCATGAACCTGAACAACTTCACCTGTGGTGTATACCACGTTGTTGAGGGCGGCGACGTTGTGGGCTTTGCTGACGCTATGTACGAAGCAATCTCCAACAACCCCTGGATGTGCGGCTTCCCCGAGAAGATGCTGATCGCTGTGATCGACGAGAGCTACGTTCTGGTTGCCTTCGGCATCAACGATGCTATGGCTCCCGTAGAGGCTTCCTTCGCAGCCGCTTACGCAGCAGCCGAGGTTAAGTACAACGAGGCTATTGCAGGCTAATTGCAAATATGATATGATGGCAGCGGCGAAACCCGTCGCTGCCATTTTTTAACCCCATTCACCCGAGGAGGAAATGAAATGCTGTTTTCCAGTATTCCTTTTCTGTTTTACTTCCTGCCGGTGGTATTACTCTTGTATTTCCTTGTCCCCCGAAGCTTAAAAAATGCCGTACTGCTCCTATTTAGCTTGGTATTTTATGCCTGGGGCGAGCCGAAATACGTCTTCTTGATGATCGCAACCATCGTGCTTTTTTACGGTTGCGGTCTTGCCATCGACAAATGCCGCACCCAAAAAGGGAAGAAATTCTGGCTGATCGTTTCTATCGTTATCAGTCTGGCGCTGCTTGCCGTATTTAAGTATGCTGACTTTTTCTTAGGCAGCATCAATTCCGTTGCAGGCACGAGCATTCCCCTTTTAAAGCTGGCGCTGCCTATCGGTATCAGCTTTTACACCTTCCAGTGTCTGAGCTATACCGTCGACCTTTACCGCGGCAACGCAGCCGTACAAAAGAATATTATCAGCTTTGGCGCTTATGTCTCTTTGTTTCCCCAGCTGATCGCCGGTCCTATCGTCCGTTACGTAGACGTGGCTCGGGAGCTGGATCACCGCACCCATAGCTGGGACGATGTGGCGCTAGGCCTACGGCGCTTTTTGGTAGGTCTTTCCAAGAAAGTGCTGATTGCCAACCAGTTTTATGAGCTGACGGAAATTTTCCGGGCATCCGGTGAAAAATCCATCCTGTTCTACTGGATGTACGCCATTGCCTTTGCCCTGCATATTTACTTTGATTTCTCCGGCTACAGTGATATGGCAATCGGTCTTGGACGCGTCTTCGGTTTTAAGTTTATTGAAAACTTCAATTATCCCTACCTTTCCAAATCTATTGCCGAATTCTGGCGGCGCTGGCACATGAGTCTTGGCAGCTGGTTCCGGGACTATGTGTACATCCCGTTAGGTGGCAACCGGGTCAGCAAGTTAAGATGGGTATTTAACATCTTAGTTGTTTGGATGCTCACCGGTCTTTGGCACGGCGCTGCATGGAACTTTGTGCTGTGGGGACTGTTGTATGCGGCATTTTTGCTGCTGGAAAAGTGGGTGCCGGGTCTGCAAAAGCTGCCCAACATCCTACGTCACCTTTATGTTTTGCTGGTTGTTGTAATCGGCTTTGTGCTGTTCAACGCTGCAGATCTGTCTCAAGCGCTATCTGATATTGGCTGTATGTTTGGCTTTGGCAACATTCCGCTGGTATCCACAGAAACGCTGTACTACTTGCGCTCCTACGGACTGCTGTTCCTCATCAGCTTTATCGGCGCAACGCCCTTGGTGCGAAATGTTGCCCAAAAAGTTTCTGAGAAACGGATCGGTGCGATCTTAGAGCCGATTTTACTGATCGCTGCCCTGCTGGTATGCACGGCCTATCTGGTTGACGGTTCGTTCAATCCGTTCCTGTATTTCCGGTTCTAAGGAGGTGGCATGATGAATCAAAAAATTCGCGCCATTGGCGCTGGTGTATTGGCCGCTCTTTGGATCGTTCTAACCGGCTTTGCATGGTTCTCCCCTGCCAAGGATATCTCCGAGGCAGAACGCCGACCCTTGGCTCAGTTCCCGGATCTGAACACCGACACCTTACTGTCCGGCAAGTTTATGACGGAGTTTGAGGACTATACGCTGGATCAGTTTCCCCTGCGAGACGATTTCCGGCAACTTAAGTCTCTGTTCCGTTACTACGGACTGAACCAGCTGGACAACAACGATATCTATATTGCTGACGGCTATGCCGCCCAGTTGGATTACCCCCTGAACACAGAAGCTTTAAATTACGCCACCGGGCGGCTGAATTGGATTTATGAAAACTATCTGAAAGATAGCGGCAGCAAGGTTTACTTTGTCGCTGTACCGGATAAGGGCTACTATCTGGCAGATGCCAACGGTTATCTGGCTCCGGACTATGATGCCATGTTTGCCCTGCTGCAGAAAAATATGCCTTGGGCAACCCACATTGACATCACGCAGAACCTTGACATTTCCGACTACTACTTCACCGACACCCATTGGCGGCAGGAAAACCTGCTGGATGTGGCGCAGACGATCCTGCAAGCAATGGACATGCCCGCACCCCAACCCGGCGAGTTCACACAGACTGCCATTGACCGTCCTTTCTATGGCGTGTATTATGGGCAGGCAGCCTTGCCTATGAAGCCGGAAACACTTTATATCATGGAAAGTCAGCGACTGGCAGATTGCCGGGTATATGACTTTGAAAATCAAAGCTACACCGATGTATACAACCCGGAAATGCTGACAAGCAAGGATCTGTACGATATCTATCTGTCCGGCTCCAAATCTCTGCTGCGCATTGAAAATCCCAATGCAGCCACGGATAAAGAGCTGATCGTATTCCGGGATTCCTTCGGCAGTTCCATCGTACCGCTGCTGGTCAGCGAGTATAAGACGGTTACCTTGGTGGATATCCGCTATATAAACAGCCAAATGCTGAGCCGTTATATAGAATTCAACGGTCAGGATATCCTGATGCTCTACAGCACCTTGGTACTGAACAACGGCACAACCCTGAAATAAGAAAAACCGCACAGTCGATTGACTGTGCGGTAATTTTTTAGCCGTTACGGAAGCGGGCGAGGAAATCTTTCGTCTCCTGCCGTTGGGGATTGCCGAAGACCTCTTCCGGTGTGCCTTGCTCACAAATGACACCTTCGTTCATGTAAACCACCCGGTTACTTACATCACGGGCAAACGCCATTTCGTGGGTAACAACCAGCATGGTCATTCCTTCCTGCGCAAGCTGCTGCATAACATTCAGAACTTCACCGACCATTTCCGGGTCAAGGGCAGAAGTAGGCTCGTCGAACAGCAGTACCTCGGGATTCATGGCCAGCGCGCGGGCAATTGCCACACGCTGCTTCTGACCGCCGGAGATCTGCCGGGGTCTTGCGTTGATATACGGCGCCATACCGACCTTTTCCAAGTAATACAGTGCGACCTTTCTTGCCTCTTCCTTATTGCGCTTCAGGACTTTCATCTGACCGATCATGCAGTTTTTCAGAACGGTCATGTTGTCAAACAAATTAAAGGACTGGAACACCATGCCCACATGGCTGCGATACTCATGGGGTTTTACCTTGTGGTCTGCCACATTTACGCCATCATACCAGATCTCGCCATGGGTGGGCGTTTCCAGCAGGTTGATGCAGCGAAGCAAGGTAGACTTACCGGAGCCGGAAGCGCCGATAATAGAGATCACATCACCCTTGGACACACTAAAGTCAATGTCCCGCAAAACCACGTTGCTGCCAAAGGATTTGGACAGGTGCTTGACTCGCAAAATCTCGTTGCTCATATCACATGTCCCCCTTATACTCTCTGTTCTTCTCTGCGAAAGCATTGTTCTTATCCGGGTGGGAGTAAGTGCCTGCAGACATGGTCAGGCTGTCTGTCTCCACAAGCTTATAGTTGCTTACGCCGTCCATCTTCTTCTCCCACATACGCAGCAGGAAGGATGCAATCAACGTCATGGAGAGATAACCCACCATTTCGATGGCTGCGGAGGGGAAATACTGATAGGAAGTACCGGCAACGCTCTTATGGATGGCAAAGAACTCAGTAAAGCCGATAATGCTCATAACGGAGGTATCCTTGATGTTGATAATCAGGTTGTTACCGATCTGAGGCAGGATATTACGCAGCGCCTGCGGCAGAATGACATTGGTCATTGTCTGCCAATGGGTCATGCCGATTGCCTTTGCACCCTCGGTCTGACCGGGGTCAATGGAGATAATACCGCCGCGAACAGACTCTGCCATGTATGCGCCGGTGTTAACAGATACAACCACAAAAGCGCACAACCAAACATTATCAAAACGCAATGCATAGTTGGTAAAATAGGGCAAGCCGTAATAGATTACGACTGCCTGCAGAATCATGGGTGTACCACGGAATACTTCCACATAAATCTGATTGATAATACGGATTGTACGCAAAATGATCCGCTTAAAAATATTGTCCGTTTTTGCATAAGGAATGGTGTTGAGAACACCGCACAGCAAGCCGATAATGCAGCCTACCGCTGTACACAGCACTGCCAGAGAAATGGTATTCCATACGCCAGACAGATACAGGCCGGCATACTCACTCCACAACCGGGCAATATCCTGACCAAGTTTTACAAATATGTTCATTACGAACTCCTTTTCTTTACCGCTAATATGCGGAAGCGTTACCGCTTCCGCATAGTTGCTACATTATCCCTCGATGGGCTGGATTGCGACGGCCTCAGCCATCAGCTTGTTGAAATCCTCTGCTGTCATGGGAGACAGAACCTTATTCATGGCATCAAGCAGAGTCTGGTTGCCCTGACGGACAGAAATACCAATGTTAATCTCTTCATCGGAAACCTGGAAGTTGTCCTCAGAATTGGAGAAATCCAGGATCATCAGATTGGGGTAAGCGATTACTGCACCCTGCGCAGTGGGCATATCGGTACATACGAAATCACAAGTACCGGAGCTGACAGCCAACAGCATTGCGCCGGCATCATCAGCAGCAGACTGAATGTCTGCGCCCTGAATCTGAGGCAGGCAGGTGTCATACCAAATGGTACCACGCTGAGAAGTGCAAGTGCCGGTCAGCTGGCTGATACCGGTAGCGCTTGCCAAGGGAGAATCCTTCTGAACCAGGCAAACGATAGATGCGTAAATGTAAGGACCTGCAAAGTCAACAATCTCTTCACGCTCAGCAGTCATAGACTGACCTGCGATAGCGCAGTCGATCTCACCGGTCTGTACAGCAGGTACCAGAGAGTCCCAATCCAGCTTCTTGATCTCCAGCTGCCAGCCGTTGGCTTCACAGATCTTCTTAGCCATCATAACGTCATAGCCGTTTGCGTATGCGCCGGGAACGTTGGAAATGGGAACAGCACCGTTGCTGTCATCGGTCTGTGTCCAGTTGTAGGGTGCGTAAGCGCACTCCATGCCGACAGTCAGAACGCCGTCTTCTACGCCGGTCTTCGCACCGGAGCCGCAAGCTGTCATAGACAGCAGCATCATAACTGCCAGTGCAATTGCAATAATCTTCTTCATAGTGTTTCTTTCCTTTCTGTTTGGGCTTTGCCCCTAAAATAAAAATTGGACCGCTTCGTCAAGCGATCCGACAGAACGGCAAAACACAAAGGTATGCCACACTGCTTCGATAGCGCTTCACAAAGTTGTGACAGTCCGGCAGATGTTCTCTGACGACCCAGCTTGAAAGATTCAGGCATCTTTCGCACTTCGGCGGTTTCCCCTTTCTCCAACGGCGGCTGCCTGGCCTTGCCGCTGGGTACTGATGAAACCCGCGCCTCTATCTGAGCGATTCAATTTGACCATATACTAGCACAGCCAACTGGTTATGTCAAGTGCTAATTTATACAAAACCACCGTATATTTTTCCATTTTATTTGACATCTATTTTGCTTTCTGTTACTATTGAGAAAATTCGTTTCCCAGGAGAATGAATATGCACAAATCCAAATTTTCTTTTCTGTGTGCCATGGGTATTTTCGGCACCATTGGCATTTTTGTTAAATATATTCCGCTAAGTTCTGCTTTTATCGCATTTTTCCGCGGTGTCATTGGTGTGGCTTTTCTAATTGCTCTGATGCTGATAACCGGGCAAAAGCCGGATATGCAGGCAATCCGAAAGAATTTGCCCATTCTGTTTCTATCCGGCGCAGCGATCGGTGTGAACTGGATCTTGCTGTTTGAAAGCTACCGCTACACCTCCGTTGCTACCGCCACGGTATGTTACTATCTGGCGCCGCTGTTTTTATTGTTGGCATCTCCCCTGCTTGGAGAACGGCTGACCCCGAAAAAACTTATTTGCATCGGCATTGCACTGGTCGGTCTGATCTTTGTATCCGGGGTGATCGAAGGCGGCCTTCCCGATATCACAGAAGCAACAGGTATTCTCTTAGGCTTGGGCGCTGCGGTGCTGTACGCCACCGTCATGTTTCTCAACAAAAGGCTCTCCCCCATTCCCGCCTATGATAAAACCATTTTGCAGCTTGGCTCTGCATCTTTGGTGCTGCTGCCTTACCTGCTGCTGTCCGGCGGTTTCTCCTTCCCCCAGCTCACCTTGATACAATGGCTTTTGCTGGGATTGGTGGGCATCCTGCACACCGGCATCGCATACGCAATGTATTTCGGCGCAATGAAAGACCTTTCCGCCAAGACCATGGCGATTTTCAGTTACTTAGACCCGGTGATCGCCGTGATTTTGTCAGCTGTCATTCTCCGGGAATCCATGACCCTTTTGGGAATCATCGGCACTGTTTTGATCTTAGGCAGCGCACTGTACAGCGAACTACCCGACAGAAAATAACAAAGAGGGACTACGATGTAGTCCCTCTTTTATTTTATTCTTCCATAGAAACACGGTTGATATTCTGTAATCCATCCAGCGCCTCCGGACGGTGGGTAACCAAAATCGCACACTTACCAAGGCTTTGCAGATTTTGCAGCACAGCCGCTTCCGTATCCGCATCCAAAGCCGATGTGCATTCATCCAACAAGAAGATTGGACGCTGCATCAGCACCGCACGGGCAATCGCCAACCGCTGCAGCTGACCCTTGGAAAGGCCGGTATTGTTCTCACGCAGCACCGTCTTTTCTCCGGCAGCCATATCGAATACGAACTCTGCCTTTGCCAGTTCCATAGCCGCTTTGCGCTGTGTTTTATCCGCATCCGGCGCAACAAGCAACAGATTTTCCAAAACCGTTCCGGAGAACAGCGCATAATCCTGGGGCACGTAAGCAAACAGATGGCGGGTAGCTTCAGAACAAGGAATTTCACCCTTGTCACTTTCCAGATAAACACGACCGGATTCCGGCGTGTACAAACCCAAAATCAGCTTAAACAGCGTAGTTTTTCCCTTGCCGGACACACCGGTCAGGCAAGCCCAACCGTCCAGCGGAAACCGCATGCTGAAATTCTCAACCACCGGTGCTTCCTCGCCGGTATAACGGAAGGTTACATTCTCAAAGACCACCGCTGTAGGACAAATATCTTGTTTTGTAACAGTCGTCTCCGGGATCTCCAGCAGAACCGCCAAACGTTCTCCCGCAACTTCCACCGCAGCAAAACGAGTCCACAGTCCGGAAATGCCCAAAATCGGAGAACGGAACAAGCTGATAAGCTGCAGAATGGATGTCAGCGAGCCGTAGCTTATAGTGCCTGCCGCCACCTTCATAATGCCCCACAGCATCAGCACACCGCTACCTAAGAGCGATACCACACCCAGAACAGAGTGGGCGCCTACAACCCAGATACGGCGTTTGAATTTTGCCTTCAAACTGGTCTGCAACCGGGCAAAAAAGCGCTGCAGAATATTGTCTCTGACGCCCAGGCTTTGAATCAGTTCCAGCTGCTGCAGATCTTCCTGCATGGCAGAAAGCACCTGCTCATCGGCTGTACGCACCGTCCGATGCTGCTTTTTCAGCATTGGCCGCAAGCATGCCACACCGGCAACCACTGCCACCGCTGCCAGCACCATAACACCGGCAATTCCGGGATAAATCACCAGCATCGCTACAAACGCAGCGATCAACGTGGTCAGCTGACCAACCAAAGAAGGCAGCGCATGGATCATACCATCGCAAACCGCCCGGACATCTTCCATGCCACGGCTCAGCAGTTCACCGCTGTGAAAGCCTTCCAGCCGAGCATCCACACTATGGGCAGCGCTCTTCAGTAAACGATACCGCAACTCGGTTGCGAATTGTTCTGTGGTGCTGCTATAGCTCCAGCTCAACAACGCCGAAACCAGTAGTTGTAGCACCAGATCTGCCAGGAATACACCAATCCAAAAGCCTAAATCATCACCTTTGGACAGCGCCACATCAATCACATTTCTTAACAGCAGCGCCATAGCTACCTGCAATGCAGCCTGCACAACCGTCAGAAAACACAGCCAAACAATTCGAAAGCGGTACGGTTTCAGAATTTCGCCGAGATGGTTATTGGAACGAAAAATCTTCTTTCTCACCGTTTATTCCTTCCATGCCCGAAGGCTTTTCTTAAAAGTCGTTAAAATCGATCTCGATGTCTACTTCGTTGGGCTTAGAGGGTTCTGTTTCACCGGAGGGCACTGTGGGATCCACAACAATATCGATTCCGATATGGGTATCCTCAGTAGGCTCTGTGGGATCAGTGGAATTGTCTACTGTGGGAGTCGTCTCCGTGGGATTGGTTGCTTCACTTGTAGCGGAAGCCTCACTAGTATCCACAGTGCTTTCCTGGGATGTGCCATCGGTAGTTTCGTTGCCGGCGGCGATATTCTGGTCGCCGCCAAAACCACCAATCGCGCCAATCAGCACAGCGCAGACTACCAACGCAGCCAAAATGCTAACCAGCAGCAGAATGATATTCTTCTTGTTCATGGTATTTTCCTCCAAAGTATGTATCAGGATTTACGTTTCAGAAATTTCTTGCGCAGACCGCCAAATTTGCGCCGTACAGAAATATAAAGCTTTCTTAATGGGAACAATCCCACCCAAATTGCCGTATATACACGGTAACCCAAATCCGTGTGCTTGTGATGCCGACCCTTGCGGGTAAAAGCACTCACCACCGCCACAACTTGGCTGTGTTCCACGGGCTCTTTTTCAAACTGGTTATCGCCGCAGCAAATATAGCTGCCGCCGTCAGCTCGGATAATCCGATGCAATATATACTGGCCGTTTTTCCGCTGGTACAAGATCACATCGCCCTTTTTCCGGTGACCCGATACGGGAACCAGCGTTACCGAATCACGCCCCTCCCGGAGCATAGGCAACATGCTGCAACCGGTAACTTTCAATTGTGCAATACCGCCCTCAGCCAGCTGTAGCTTGATCAGCTCCGCCAGTTCTTTCATTGGTAATGTATAAATCTGCACCTTGTCGCCCTCACACATTTGTCATTACCCGGTGCGCCAGAATCGCCGCCTCATCATCGTTGCGGCAAGTCAGCTCCCATACCGGCAACTGGCAAAAAATCTTGTCCACCAAAGACAGTTGGCGGTCCATGGATTCCGGTTTGTACAGCCGCCACAGCGACTGGCTCATAAACAGCGGCACAGCTTCTGCCGCCGGAAAGGGTCGAATGCTGTTTTGTTCACCACGCTTAATAAAGGCAATGCCTCCAATAGGCGCACCGGTAGGCATAGACAAATCATGCTTGCCGGACCAGGGTGTGCCATAGGCCATCCAAACACCATTCACCAAACGCAGCGCAGGCTTATCGTCATTCAGACACTCCGCACCAAACAAGCGACACCACTTTTCCGTATGGGTGGATTTGCCAGTTCCGCTGGGTGCAGAAAACAAATATGCTTTTCCGTTTAACACCACGGCAGATGCATGCAAAAACGAACCGTCGTAGGCAAGCAGCTCTTGGGCAAACATCAGTCCGGTGCCCATATACTCTGCCACATCCTCTGTGCCCAACTGGGGATTTAATTCAAGAACCCCACGAACATCACAGTCAAGTGTAATGTCCGCAGGGCCATTGACGGTTGTTTCATACGCTGCCGCTTGCCGCAATGTGCGGCCGGACACTTCCATGTCCACTGCCAGGTCGGCAATTACGTAACGTTTCATATGAACCCCTTATGTGGAATTTCAGTTTTCCAAAATTGCACCCGTGGGCATGAGTTTTGCTACAAAAGCCTCTACATCCTGGCGGGCCTTTGCCTCATCTACCTCATAACGGGAAAGGGTCTTTTCTACCAAAGACTCGATGGTCTGCTCATTTTCCAGCAGTTCCCAGAAATATGCGCCGGTGGCATTCAGGGTAATCATACCGGGAAAATCCACAGATGCCTGACCAACGGGCACGATCACCAATGCGCCGGCCACATCTCGCAACAAAAAATCGGGATTTCTTCTCATGTAAATCCTCCTTGATCCACGGTGGATTGATTAGCCGTAATAATCGTACTGCTTGCTCTTCTCCACTGCCACGCCGTTTAGGACAAAGCCCAACAGCTTTGCACCGGTCAGCTGCAGCTTTTTCACTGCCTGGCTAACGCCATCCTTGTTGGCAGAACCCTGGCGTGCCAGCAGCAGAACGCCGTCCAGCAGGTTTGCAACGACGCAGGTATCGGAAACCACATTGACAGGAGGGGTATCCACCAGAATGTAGTCATACTCCAAAGACATCTGCTCGATCAGTTCCTGCATCTTCTCGCTACCCAACAATTCAGAGGGGTTGGGAGGAATATCGCCGGAGAACAGCACATCCAGATTGGTGTACAGATCCTTACGAATGCAAGTTTCTGCCTCCTCCTGACCTGCCAACAGATTAGAAAGACCGGGAGCAGCCTTTTCAACCAACAGTCTTGCAACGGCAGGACGACGCAGGTCAGCGTCAATCAGCAGAACTTTGTGGCCGTCTTCTGCGATAGAGATCGCCAAATTCAGCAATGTGATACTCTTGCCCTCACCGGCTGCCGCACTGGTAATACAGAACTTCTTGCAGTAGCCGCCACGCACAAAGAAACGAATATTGGTACGCAGCGCCTTATATGCTTCCTGCACCGCAAAGTTACTATTTCTGGAAAGAATCTGGCGGCGCTGTGACATATAACCGTTATTCTTATCTTGATTATTCTTCTTGAAAAATGTCATAACACTCACCGCCTTACTTTTTGTCTGTATTCTTTGCCAGCAAGGTCATGTCGGGAATTCTGCCCAGCACAGGAATATCGCAAATGCTTTCCAGATCCTTCTCGTCCTTGATACGCTTGTCCAGCAAGGTCATCAGCACGATCACTGCCGCAGACAGAACCGCGCCAGCCAGTACACCAAGAACGGTCGCTGTCTTGACGTTGGGAGAAGCAGGTGCCGTAGGAACACGGGCATAGTCGATCACCTTTGCAGAGCTGCCGTCAATAATGGCAGGGATCTCAACGGGCGCAACTTCCGCAATCGTATTGGCAATCTTTGCAGACATCTCCGGATTGGGACTGGTGATCTTGATGGAGAACATTTCTGTTTCATCCACAGCATTGGCGGTCATCATGCTTCTGATCGCACCGGTGGAAAGCGCCAAACCCGCTTCATCTTTGACCTTTTCCAAAACTCTGTCGCTTTGAATGATGTTCACATAGGTCTTAACAAGCTGCAGCGCAACTGCCAGGTTGGTGGCGTTCACAGATGTACTGGCGTGTCCGCTGTTATTGTTAACGTACATAGTAACACTTGCGGTATACATGGGTGTTACAAAATTGCTGACATATACCAATGTCATGCTGCCTACCAAAATTGCACACAGCACAATGATCCATGCGCGCTTTACCAGCACCATCAGCAATTTTTTGAAATCTATTTCTACAGTTTCGTTCATAAATCTGCTCTCCTTACCACTACAAAATCCCCTTGGGCGCATAGCTACCCAAAGTACATTAATATTCATAATAATTCTATCACAGACACAAGGGAATGTCAACGTCGATCACAGCATTCTCACATGCAAAAAACCGTGGGGAAACCCCACGGTTTTTGTCGAATCAGTGTGTAGCAACTGCCTCTTTGTGCAGCATTTCAAAGGTGGCATCCTTTTCTCCTGCGCCTTGGGGTGCCGGATGATAGGTAGGCACTACCGCAGCCACTGCATCCCGAATAGCTTCGTCGTTTTCGTAAGCTGCATCCATCAGACGCTTGAGCTGCACCAGGAAGGTGTCTGTATCAAAAGGAATCGGATTACCAATGTGAATCAGATCGTTGGGTGTCTTCTTCATGCCCTCTTCTGCCATCAGTTTTTCCTCGTACAGCTTTTCGCCGGGACGCAGGCCGGTGTAAACCACGGGGATATCCACATCAGGCTTCAGGCCAGACAGCTTGATCAGGTTGCGAGCCAGATCGTCGATCTTTACCGGCGCGCCCATATCCAGCACGAAGATCTCACCGCCGGAAGCGTAAGTACCTGCCTGCATAACAAGGCTAACTGCCTCAGGAATGGTCATAAAGTAGCGGATAATGTCAGGGTGTGTAACCGTGACCGGACCGCCCTTTTGGATCTGCTTTTTGAACAGAGGGATAACAGAACCGTTACTGCCCAACACGTTACCGAACCGCACCGCCACAAACTCTGTACGGTACTTTTCGCAAGAGACAGTCGTCTCTGTCTCCCGATCCTCTCGGTGGGTAAACAGCTTGGGCATATCGTTTGCCGTGCCGGTCTTAATCGCCTTGTCAAAGGACTGGACGACCATTTCACACAGACGCTTACTTGCGCCCATGATGTTGGTGGGATTAACTGCCTTGTCGGTACTAATCAGCACAAAACGGCTACAACCGTGGATCATTGCGGCATAGGCTGTCTTGTAAGTGCCGATAACATTGTTCTTAATGGCTTCGCAAGGACTTGCCTCCATCAGCGGCACATGCTTATGGGCAGCTGCATGGTAAACAATATCCGGCTTATGGGTGGAGAACAGCACATCCAGGCAACGGCTGTCACGGACAGAGCCGATGCAAACCTTCAGATTCAGTTCCGGATACTTACTGCGCAGTTCCTGCTCAATATCATAAGCGGAGTTCTCATAGATATCAAAAATTGTTAGTTGCTTGGGGTTGTGTGCGGCGACCTGACGGCACAGCTCGCTACCGATACTGCCGCCACCACCGGTGACCAGAATGCTCTTGCCGCTGATCTGACCGTAAATCTCCTCCATGTTGACACGGATCGGTTCTCTGCCCAGCAGATCCTCAACCGCCACGTCCTTCATGTCCTTCAGAGATACGCTACCGTTGATCAGCTCGGAAACACCGGGCAGATCCTTCAGTTCGCAGCCACTTTCCTTGCAGATATTCAGAATTTCCCGCTTATCCTTGTCGGAAGCGCTGGGAATGGCGACCAAAATCTTGTCGATGCAGTATTTTTCTACATTCCGCAAAATCTCGTATCTGCCACCAACAACAGGAATACCCTCTACATCACGATTCCACTTGTTCTTGTTATCGTCAATGATGCAGCAAATGCGCATATTCTGAACTGCCAGCTGGGAAGAGTCACGCATGATCATCTGACCGGCATTGCCTGCGCCAATGAGCATAACATTCTTCATTTTTCCCTTATTTACTTTACGCTTGCCACGCTGCAGCAGCAGGAATCTGTAAGAGAAGCGGGGCATCAGCAGCAAAATCGCCTGAATCAAAATTCCCATCAGATAGTAGGAAATGGGCATTCTGGCAAACAGCAATGTGATGCCAACTGTATGTAACACACCGGTAATTGCCGTTGCCGTCAATACCCGAACCAGTTCTTTAAAGCTGGCAAACCGCCAAATGCTGTTATACAAACGCAGCAAAAACAGCGTCGCCACACAGATCACAGAGTAGATCGGCACAAATTTCAGATATGCGCCAAAATACACTTCACTGATTTCAGAAAAAGAACAGTCAAAGCGGATCCACAGTGCAGCAAAGAATGCCACGTTTACAGCGATAATATCATAGATCATCAGGAGCAAAGCGATCTTATGCCAATGGGCTAAGCGAAATTTACATTTCTTCTCCACCAAGACAACCTCCTATCGTTAAAATGCAGAGTCATACCGACCGCATAAAATGTCAATTTGTATTATACAGTAAATACCTTACTTTGGCAAGCAAAAAACATAGAATTTTGTCGACAAATATTGTCCTTTTTCAAATAATATGCTATAGTGAGAATAACCCTATAAGAGTGGAGGTTTCTCTATGAAATGTTATCAATGCGGTTATGAAGGCGAGCAGGATTTCACCTACTGCCCCAATTGCGGTTTCGCTGCGCCGACCCCCGTAAACAGCAGTCATTCCGCTGCTGATATGATCTTGCCTGCGCTGAAAGATCCGCTCTTTTTGGTGCTGTGTATCCTAATGAGCGCATCTTGCATTTTGTCCTTAATGGCAAGTTCTGTCCCCCTGCTGAACATCCTCTTCACCATTTTCTTGTGGCTTACCTATTCCCAGGCGCAGAAGGGCATCGCTGATGACCGTCATCTGCGGTGCATCAGCGGTACGGTTTATGCGCAATATATATACAACTATGTGCTGGCCGGTTTACTGGTACTGCTGGGCATTCTCTTCTCCGTACTGTTTGGTTCTCTGGCAAGCAATCCGGAACTGATAGACTCTATTCTTTCCTACATTGGCGAGTTTGATGCCGAGACCATAGGCGTGCTGAGCACTGCTGCTTCCCTTTCCGGCGGCCTTATTATGGTTGTATGCATCTTCGCTGCACTGATTATCATCCTTATCAACGTCTTTTCTCTGCGTTACATTCACGGTTTTGCAAAATCCGTTTACCAGAGTGTTCAAAACGGCTCTTTGAATCTGCAGTATACAGGCGCCACAAAAGTGATGATGATCATCCTTACCATCTGCGCAGGCATCAATATTCTTTCCTCTTTGGAGAACATTACCGCTCTGGCAAGCGCCATTGTCACCTTTGGCACTTCCTTGATCCCCGTAATTCTCATCAATAAATACTTCAGCTAAAACACAACCCCCTACGGTCTTAGCGGCCGCAGGGGGTTAATTTTTTATAGCCGGATCTGTACCGGATTTTGGATAGTCATCGTATTTGCCGTCACACAGCAATCCATCGCCAGCAATTGCACACCGGCGGCAGACGCCTCACGCAAAGCCTGCCCGAAAGCCGGATCGGTAACATCGTTGGGGTGCAGATAGCGGACACCGTCCATCTGTATCACAAACAGCACGTATGCTCCATACCCCTCCTGCGCCAACCGGGTCAATCCCTGAAGATGCTTGACACCCCGGGTCGTAGGCGCATCGGGAAATGCGCAAACGCCGTCATTTTCCAAGGTAACACCTTTTACTTCCAGAAAGCACTGTTTTCCGTCCAATTGGAAAGAAAAATCAAATCGGGAATCGCCAAAAACCGTTTCCGGGCGCAGCGCCTGCACATCCCCCAAACCGCCACCAGCAAGCCACTGCTTAGCTGCCCCATTGGGCG
>JAZRQF010000005.1:0-18661 GCA_045649605.1 Faecousia sp. | reverse complement strand
TCCACCTTAGGCGGTCTGGTGCGGAAATTGGTGCCGTTTGAAATGTTGGATCAGGTGCTGTTCACCCAGGTGGATTCCGGCCTGCCCATTTCCCACATTGTGCTCATGGGCATTGGCGAGCCGCTGGATAACTATGACAATGTGTTGCGCTTTTTGCATCTGGTCAACAGCGCTGACGGCATGAACATCTCCATGCGCCACATCAGCCTTTCTACTTGCGGTCTTGTGCCGGGAATTGACCGGCTGGCGCAGGAAAAACTGCAGCTTACGCTGTCGGTTTCGCTCCATGCACCTACCGACGAGATCCGCAATACCATCATGCCGGTAAACAAGGCATATCCTACTGAGGAATTGCTGGCGGCCTGCCGCCGTTATTACGACATTACCGGTCGTAGAATTTCTTTTGAATATGCTATGATCAACGGTGTCAACGACACACCGGAGGCGGCCCATACACTGCTCAAGCGGTTGAAGGGTCTGCCTGCCCACATGAACTTAATTCCGTTAAACCACGTGGAGGAAAGCCCCTTAAAACCCAGTACCCGTCAAGCGGTGCAGCAGTTCCAAAAGATTTTGGAGGACGGCGGTATTCCTGCCACGGTGCGGCGAACCTTGGGAAGCGATATTGATGCTTCCTGCGGTCAGTTGCGCAGAAAATACACGAAAGAAAATCAAGCTTAATCCCCCCCCGCGAAAGGAGTGTTGCCATATGCAGTATTGGGGTATCACAGACCCTGGTTGTATCCGGGAACAGAATCAGGATGCCTATCAGATCGAACAACTGGATAAGAACACATTGTTGTGCGTTGTTTGTGACGGTATGGGCGGCGCCAAATCGGGCAATGTTGCCAGTACTCTGGCCGTTGACGTATTTGTGCAGGAAATCAAGCGCACCTGGACACCGGATATGGACAGCGAAAAGCAGGAGCAAATGCTCCGTAACGCGGTAAAACTCACCAACTTCACAGTCTACGATCAAGCCCAGCAGTTTGAGGAGTTTGCCGGTATGGGTACGACGCTGGTGGCAGCATTGATCCACGGCAAAAATATGACCTTGGTCAACGTGGGCGACAGCCGTGCGTATAGCATTTGCACAGACGGTGTGCGTCAGTTAACCACCGACCATTCCCTTGTGCAGATGATGATCAACCGGGGCGAACTGACACCGGAGCGTGCCAAGAATTATCCCGGCAAAAATCTGATCACCCGTGCTATCGGACCGGAAACCGTTGTGGAATGTGATATTTTCCACCGCAAAATAGAAAAGGGCGAATGCCTGCTTCTGTGTTCGGACGGACTTTCCAATCTGGTGGACGATCAGGAGATCTTGTTTGAAGTCGTACATGGCACCGACAAGGAAACCGGCTGCCAGCGACTGTTGGCAATTGCTAAGAACCGTGGAGCGCCGGACAATGTGACCTGCGTTTTGGTGCAGCTTTAAGTCCGGTTGCGAAAGGAGTTTCGATATATGGATAAATATATTGGTCGCTTGCTGGATAACCGATATGAGATCCTTGAGGTCATCGGTACCGGCGGCATGGCTGTTGTATATAAAGCCCGTTGCCACAGATTGAACCGTCTGGTGGCTATCAAGATTTTGAAGGATGACTATCTGGAGGATGAGGAATTCCGCCGTCGTTTCCATTCGGAAAGCCAGGCGGTTGCCATGCTCAGTCATCCCAACATTGTTTCAATTTACGACGTTTCTTCTTCTATTACTGCTGATTACATAGTCATGGAGCTGATCGATGGCATTACCTTGAAGCAGTATATGGAAAAGAAGGGTGTGCTGAACTGGAAAGAGACCTTGCACTTTGCCATTCAGATCGCCAAGGCATTGGAACACGCCCATAGCAAGGGTATTGTTCACCGGGACATCAAGCCCCACAATGTTATGGTGCTGAAAAACGGCTCAGTCAAGGTAACAGACTTTGGTATCGCCCGTATGATGTCCAAGGGCAACACCTTGACCAAGGAAGCTTTGGGTTCTGTGCATTACATCTCCCCGGAGCAGGCCAAGGGCGGCAGAGTGGATAACCGTTCCGATATCTACTCTTTGGGCGTCGTGATGTATGAGATGATGAGCGGTAGACCGCCCTACGACGGAGAATCTCCCGTGGCTGTGGCGATCCAGCACATCAACGGCGGCGCAGTGCTGCCGAGTCTGCTCAACCCCAATATCCCCGGCGGTCTGGAGCAGATCATCATGAAGGCCATGTCCCATGAGGTGGCAGACCGTTACGTATCTGCAACCCAAATGCTGACGGATATGGATGAATTCCGCAAAGATCCGGCCATGCTGTTTGACTATAACACCCCGCCTCTGGACGAGGTGACAAAGCTGCACAAGCCGCCTCTGGTACTGGAAGTGCCGGAGACAAAACCGGTAGAGGAAAAGCCGGAACGGCGCAAAGAGCCGGAGCGGCATACAGCCGCCGGAACACCGCCTCGCAGACGGGCAAGTTCCCATACCGGCAGCCATAAGCGTTCCAATCATACGCCTACGGCAGCGGAAAAGCGCAGCAATGCAGCCACCATTGCCATTATTTCCTGCTGTCTGGTGATGGTTGTGGCGATCATCATTTTCCTGGTGGTGCTGTTTAACGGCGGCGCCGGTCAAAAGACCGAACTGGTAGAAGTACCCAACCTGATCGGTCAGGTTTATGATACACTTCCTCAGTACGAGGATTTTGAAGTTAAGATCAATAAAAAGGTTCATGACAACGTTTATCCTGCCGGTCAGATCATTGAGCAGACCCCCAATGGCGGTGAACAGATTGCCAAGAATAAGACCATCTATGTTACGGTAAGCCTTGGCCCTGCACAAACGGTAACCAAGATGCCCGATTTGGTGGAATGGGAACTGAACAAGGCTGAGCAGCATCTGCATAATTTAAGCCTGAACCTGCAAATACTGGATCCGGTATATGAATACCACGAGACCATTGCTGAGGGTAAGATCATTCGCACCGAGCCGGCTGCCGGTACAGACCTGACTCCCGGTCAGGAGATCAAGCTGGTGGTCAGCCAGGGCGTTGAGATCAAAACCGGTTCTATGCCCAATGTGATAGGCGCCAAGAAAGAAAATGCGATTAAGATTTTGGAAGATCAGAAGCTGGATCTGCAGATCGAGATCGAGGAAGTATTTGATTCGGTCGTACCCAAGGGCGATGTAGTTAAGACAGATCCGGAAGTCAATGAGCCGCTAAAGACCGGTCAGCAGGTTACCCTCTATATCAGTAAGGGACCGGAACTGGCAGTTATGCCCAATGTGATCGGCCTTGACGTTGACAAGGCTGTCAATATTCTTGTCAGCGCCGGCTTCAAAAACTACAAAATCGTGCAGGTCGAGAGTGACGCAGAGAAGGATACCGTGGTCAGCCAGTCCGTGGAGAAGGATACGGAAGTGGATGTAAACACGCAGATCATTCTGGAAGTTTCCAAAGGCCCTGCCGAGAATCCTCAGGTTACCAGAGACGTGGTGATCGACTTGCGTGGCATGGCTGCTGATGGCGATGTTCACGTGGTCATCAAGCGTGGCGATCAGGTGGTCTTTGATCAAGTGGTAAGCGCCGGCACCGCATCTGTCACGTTAACCGGGCAAGTAGGATTGGGAACAGTCTACTACGAGGTTATCGTGAATGAAGAAGGTTGGATTGTAAAGGAGTCTTTTTGACATTGTCAGGTAAAAAGCAAACAGGACGTATTGTGCGTTCTTTAAGTGGATTTTACGATGTTCAGACACCGGATGGGATCATCACTTGCCGGGGCAGAGGTTCTCTGCGCCGGTCCGGTGACAGCCCCCTGACCGGCGATATGGTGCAGATCACCGTGGAGCATGGCAAGGGCATGGTGGAAAAGGTTCTGCCCCGGCAGAACCGATTCGTCCGGCCTGCGGTGGCCAATATAGATGCGCTGGTGGTGTTTGTATCCAATGTAAACCCGGTAACGGAACCGTTCTTGGTGGATCGGGTGGCGGCGATTGCCGGCGATCAGGAAGTTCCGGTTTATATCTGTGTCAATAAGTGCGATCTGGATCCGGCAACGGACTTGGTTCGAATTTACACCCATGCAGGCTTCCCGGTAATTCGGGCAAGCGCAGAAACCGGTGAAGGCGTAGAGGAACTGCGCGCTTTGCTGCAGGGTAAGTTGACAGCATTTACGGGCAATACCGGTGTTGGTAAGAGCAGTATGCTCAATGCCTTGTGTCCCGATCTGCACCTTGCCACCGGTGAGGTGTCTGAGAAACTGGGTCGTGGCAGACATACTACCCGCCATGTGGAGCTTTTCTGCTTGGGAGAAGATACCTTTGTGGCAGATACTCCCGGATTTTCCTCCTTTGATACGGAACAGATGGATGTGCTGCTGAAGGAGAATCTGCAGTATACATTCCCGGATTTTGCCCCACATTTGGGAAATTGCCAGTTTCATGACTGCTCCCATCGGGCAGAGCCGAACTGCGCTATCCGTGCAGCGGTGGAAAATGGTCAGATCGAAAAGACCCGTTATGACAGTTACTTGCGCCTTTACGAAAAGGCGGAGCAGGTCAAGCTGTGGGAACTGAATAAATGAGAATAACCCTCCGGAAACTTCCGGAGGGTTTACTTTTTGAAAAAATCAGCGCCTAATTGCTGATAAAGTCCCACAGCAATGGGAATTTTAAACGTTTCCGCTTCAGTCAGCAATTCGTGAAGCTCGGACTTGCTGCGTTGTAAATGGAATGCGGCTGCTTCCGGTGTCAGTTCAACCCGGTAAGCGCAATGTACTTCCTGATCCAGCAGAAATGCTTCGTCCGTTATTTCTATCCCGGCGGGACTGAATGTACAGCCATCTTCGGAAACAGTAGCTGTTTGCGCATCTTCCGCAACCTCCAGCCAAATCTCCCGTCCTTCCCATGGGGCAAGATGCGCTTTTAGCATTCGGTCTACCGGTGGTGCAGATACAAACACCGGACACGTTAAGTCTTTGGCGTACAGTTCCGATACACAAACCGGACAAGGCAGGGAAGTGGCCAGCAAGTTGGTAAGCCGTTGCGTATCTTTGTTGTCAGGTCTCTGAAAATCCAATAAAACGCACTCCGGCTTCAGCTTTTCCCAAAGTTCAGTCAGTTGGGTCAGAATATAGGCAGGATCATGACCCTGCATGGGAATGCAGTCATTCACAATCACCATAGCGCCTTCCGGCAGAGACTGGGGGAGATTCGTCAGTCCGGTGCCATAGCAGGAAAAATGACATGCCATCCACGCAGGGTGTCTTGGGCTTGAACCGGCAGAGAAAAACTCTGCGGCAGTCATGGCTGTATAGCCCGTAATTCCCATGGACAAACACCTCCCGATATGCTATAATATCAATAAATATTATGATAATTGGAGCATTGATATGTCTTTTTCTTTGTTGCCTGCCATGGTCGCTCCGGCCATCACCGATATTCGTCCGGAGGTGCTTCGTAATCACGGCATTGCGCTGCTGATGTTGGACTTTGACAACACCATCGTTCCTTATACCACGTCAGAGCCTACCCAAGCGGTTCTGGACTGGTTTCGAGAGATGAAAGATGCCGGTATTACGCTGTGCATCGTGTCCAATAGCCGCAATTCCCGTGTGCGTGTGTTCTGCGAAAAATATGAGCTGGACTGCATTACTCATGCGAAAAAACCCTTTACCAAGGGCATTGTGGCATGTATGCAAAAGTACGACAAACAGCCGCGGCAGTGTGCTTTGGTAGGCGACCAGATCTATACCGATACCTTGGGTGCTAATTGCGCCGGCATCCGGGCAATTCTGGTGAAAGCCATTGACAATCATAATTTCTGGCTCAAAGCCCGTAACGTGGCGGAGCTGCCTTTTAGATTTATCGCGAAAAACAGGAGGATCAAGCTATGAAAAATTTAGAAAAGTATCAGTCTTTGCTGGGTGCGGAGCTGGACGGCCTGCTGCTGACCAGCCGCTACAGCCGTTTCTATGCGGCGGAATTTGATATTGCTGAGGGTGTGGCAGTTGTTACACGCAAAGGCTGCCGCTACTTCACTGACAGCCGCTATATCGAATCTGCCCAGAATGGCATTCAGGGTTTTGAAGTCATCGAAATGAACCGGGCAAATCCCTATAACGATCTGGTCAATGCCGCTTTGGCAGACTTTGATGTCAGCCGCCTGGGTTATGAGGAAGGCTACCTGACTGTTGCAGAGCTGCAGGCCTTTGAAAAGGGTCTGAAGGCAGAGTTGATCCCCTACGGCGAGAAGATTAATATCTTCCGCGCTGTCAAGGAGGAGTGGGAACTGGATCGTATGCGCAAGGCGCAGGCGATCACCGATAAGGCATTTTCCGAAGTACTGCCCCGAATCAAGGTTGGCATGACCGAAAAGGAACTGCAGGCAGAACTGATCTACTGTCTGTACAAAAACGGGGGAGAGGGTCTTGCTTTCGATCCTATTGTTGTCTCCGGTCCTAACACCAGCCTGCCCCACGGTGTAGCAGGCGACCGCAAGATCTGCGAAGGCGATTTTATTACATTGGACTTCGGTGCCCTCTACGGCGGCTACTGCGCAGATATGACCCGTACTGTAGCGGTTGGCTTTGTAACAGAGGAAATGCGCAAAGTTTATGAAACCGTTTTGGCTGCCCAGCAGGCAGGCATCGCTGCCACCAAAGCAGGTGTTACCGGTAAGGAGATCGACGGCGCTGCCCGTCAGGTAATTACCGATGCCGGTTACGGTCAGTACTTCGGTCACGGTTACGGTCACAGCATCGGTATGGAGTGTCATGAAGCGCCCAACTGCAATCCTAACGGCACAACTGCTATGCAAGTGAACATGGTAACTTCTGCCGAACCCGGCATCTATTTGCCCGGTCAATTCGGTGTTCGCATTGAAGATTTAGTGATTTTCAAGGAAAACGGCTGCGAGAATCTTACACATAGCCCCAAAAACCTGATTATTGTGTAAAAATATTTGCATTTGCTATTGCAATTGACGGCGTTTTCGGTTAGAATATATGCGTTGTATTATGTAAAAATCACCCCCGCAAGGGGCGTACTCTAGGAGGAAAACAAAATGATTTCTGTTAGCGATTTCAGAAACGGCATCACTTTTGATATGGACGGCAAGGTCATGCAGATCATCGAGTTCCAGCATGTTAAGCCCGGTAAGGGCGCAGCCTTTGTCCGTGTTAAGATGAAGAATGTCATCACCGGCGGCGTTACCGAAACTACTTTCAACCCCAACGACAAGTACCCCACCGCTTACATTGAGCGTAAGAAGATGGAGTACTCCTACTCCGACGGCGACCTGTACTACTTCATGGACGGCGAGACCTTCGAGCTGATCCCCATCGACAAGAGCACTCTGGACGACAGCTTCAAGTTCGTTAAGGAAAACGACACCTGCACCGTCATGAGCTACAAGGGCAACGTTTTCGGCGTTGAGCCTCCCCGCTTTGTTGAGCTGGAAGTTACTGCTACCGAGCCCGGTTTCGCAGGCAACACCGCTACCAACACCCTGAAACCCGCTACCGTTGAGACCGGCGCTGAGGTTAAGGTACCTCTGTTCATCAACGAGGGCGAGAGAATCCAGATCGACACCACCACCGGTGAGTATCTGGGCCGTGCAAAGTAAGGAGTAATCAATGACTATTTCTGAAAAGGCTGCTTATCTGAAGGGTCTGATGGATGGCCTGGAGCTGGATACGCAGAAGGCTGAAGGCAAGATGATCGCTTCTATCGTAGAGCTGCTGGGTGATGTTACCAAGCGCCTGACCGATATCGAAGAGACCACCATCGCTATCTCTGATGAGCTGGATGAGATCGAGGAAGACCTGGACGCCATTGAGGACTACATCCTGGACGAAGAGGATGAGTACGATGACGACTACGAGGACGACTTCGACGATGAAGATTACGATGATGACGACTATGACGACGAGGGCTTTGACTTTGGCGATGAGGATTCCATCATTTACGAAGTAAAGTGCGCTTGCGGCGAGATCATCAACTTCGACGAAGAAACTCTGGAAGAGGGTTCCATGACTTGCCCCAACTGCGGCGAGCTGCTGGAGTTCTCTCTGGAAGACGACGAAGACGAAGAGTAATTTTACCCCCCACAGATCCGTGTGATCTGTGGGGATTTTTTATACCTAAAACCTATAGGGAATAAGGGGTATAACTGGATTGCAGGAAATCCGTCATTTTCTTTAAAAACTGAAAGAAAAGTTGCAAAAATGTATTGACAATCCTTTTTGTAGTGTTACAATTCTTTCAGATGCGAGAAAAAACCCAGGAAATGAAGGAGAAGTTGCAAATGCAGTATCGTATTGAATCCGACTCTATTGGTTCCAGAGAAGTACCCATTGACGCATATTACGGTGTCCAGTCTTTGCGCGGCTGTGAGAATTTTCGCATTACCGGCCACCGTCTGACGGTAGAATTTATTGAATCCTTGGCGCAGATCAAAAAGGCGTGCGCCATTTGTAATCATGCAGTCGGTGAGCTGGACGGACACATTAAGGATGCCATCGTTACGGCTTGTGATGAAATCCTGGAAGGTAAGTTCCACGATCAGTTTATCTGCGATCCCATTCAGGGTGGCGCAGGCACAACTGCCAACATGAACGCCAATGAAGTCATTGCCAACCGTGCCATTGAGCTACTGGGCGGTGAAAAGGGCGACTATTCTATTGTACATCCCAACGACCACGTAAACCGTGCCCAGTCCACCAACGACGTAATCCCCACCGCAGCCAAAATGACTACAGCCAAGCTGCTGAAAAAGGCGATCGTGCAGGTGGAGCGTCTGAACGAGGCACTGCAGCAGAAAGAGAAAGCATTCTACGGCATTATCAAAATGGGTCGTACCCAGATGCAGGATGCAGTTCCCATTCGTTTGGGTGCGGAATTCGGCGCATACAGCCGTGCTATTACCCGTGATATTTCCCGCCTGAACCAGGCGCTGAGTGAGATGTATGCCATCAATTTGGGCGGTACGGCTGTCGGCACTGCGCTCAATGCCAACCCGGTCTATGTATCCTTGTTGGCACCTACACTGAAAGATATCTGTGGCCTGCCTCTGACCAAGGCAGAGGATCTGATTGACGGCACCCAGAACTTAGACAGCTTTGCCTATGTGTCCTCCGCACTGAAGACCTGCGCCATTTCCTGCTCCAAGATGGCAAACGACTTCCGTCTTATGTCCTCCGGCCCTCGCTGTGGCTTTGAGGAGATCAATCTACCTGCTATGCAGAACGGCTCTTCCATTATGCCCGGTAAGGTCAACCCGGTTATCCCCGAGGTCATGAGCCAGGCGTCATTCTGCATCATCGGCAACGACATGACCATCACCATGGCGGCCGAAGCCGGTCAGCTGGAGCTGAACTTTGCTGAGCCGGTGCTGTATCATAAGCTGTTTGAGTCTCTGTATGCCCTGACCGGCGCTGTACAGACCTTTGTTGATAACTGCGTGGTTGGTATTACGGCAAATGCAGAACGCTGCCGTGAGCTTGTAGACGGCAGCGTGGGCGTAATTACCGCTATTTGCCCCACTTTCGGTTATAAAGAATCTGCCGATATTGCCAAGACAGCCATTGCTACCGGCAGCTCTGTCCGTCAAGTTTTGAAAGATAAAAGCAAACTTTCTGAAGAAGAAATTGACAAATTGCTAGATCCGGCTACAATGGTATAAGAAATATATCTTGTACCCGGAGGAGGGCAATTATGAAAATTGCGGTTACCTATGAATCTGGCGTGATTTTCCAGCATTTCGGACACACATCCCAGTTCAAACTCTATGAGATCGTGAACAACGAGATTGTACGTGCTGAGGTGGTGGATACCCAAGGATACGGACACGGTGCGTTGGCTGGCTTTTTAAAGGAGCTGGGCGCAGATACCTTAATTTGCGGTGGCATCGGCGGTGGCGCACAAATGGCGCTGAGCGATGCCGGTATTGCCGTCTATGGCGGCGTGTACGGAGATGCAGATGATGCTGTGCAGGATTTCTTGGCAGGCAATCTGATGTACAACCCCAATGTCCGTTGCAGCCATCACGATCATGACCATGCTTGCGGCGACCATGGCTGTGGAAGCCATGCCTGCCATTGAGGTGTCGCTATGAAAAAGAAAAACAAGAAGAATACGAAAACAAAACAGCAGCAACCTGCAAAGCAACTCCAAAAGAAGAAACCCGAAACTTACGGCAGCAAGCTTTGGTCGCTGTTCTGTACCTTTTTTAAGATTGGTGCGTTTACCTTTGGCGGCGGCTACGCAATGATCCCTCTGATCCAGAAGGAAGCCGTGGAGACCCATGGCTGGGTAACGGACGACGATATTTTAGAGATCATCGCCATTGCCGAATCCACCCCTGGTCCTATCGCCATCAACTCTGCTACCTTTGTAGGTTACCGTACCTGCGGTGTGCTGGGTTCTGTTTGCGCTACTTTGGGCGTGGTATTGCCGTCTTTTGTGATAATTCTGCTGATTTCCAATATTTTGGACCGTTTCAAGTCTGTGGAGGCGGTGCAGTATGCCTTTAACGGCATTCGTGCTGGCGTTTTGGCGCTGCTTTTCAAGGCGCTGTGGACCATGTACAAGAAAAGTCCCAAGGGTTGGGCAGCTTACGTTGTCATGGCAGGCGCATTTGTACTGACTGCTTATTTTAAGGTAAATGTGTTGCTCGTAATCGTTGCGTGCGCTTTGTTTGGCTTAGGCACAACAATGCTGGCTGAAAGGGGTGCAAAGGCATGATCTATCTGGAGCTTTTTTGGGTCTTTTTGACCATTGGTGCCTTTACCTTTGGCGGCGGTTATGCTATGCTGCCGCTGATTCAGGAGCAGGTATCTGCCCGTTGGAGCCACGTGATCAGCGATGAAACGATGATCAACTTTATCGCGGTCAGTGAATCCACCCCCGGTCCGTTTGCCATTAACATGGCAACCTATGTAGGTGCGCAAATGGGCGGCGTGTTTGGCTCTGTGTGCGCAACTTTGGGTGTGGTGCTTCCTAGCTTTGTGATCATTATCATCGTGGCAAAATGCTACGATAAGTTCCGTAGCAGCTATGCGGTCAAAGGCTGCATGTCCGGCTTGAAGCCTGCGGTCGTGGGTCTGATTGCCAATGCAGTGATCGGCGTTCTGATGACCGTGTTCTTCCCCGCAGGTGTTACGTTGGCTGCATTTAAGACCGCAACCTTCCTGATCTATGCTGCGATTTTCGCTGTGATGCTGATTTTGGCATTTAAGAAGGTGCATCCTATTGTCATTATCTGTATGTCAGCAGCAATCGGTATTGCCGTGGGATATTTGTTATAAAATAACGGTGGACACTCAAACGAGGGTCCACCGTTTTTTGCATACAAAGAAAAATCTTGAAAACAGTTGCAATTCTGTTATAATAGTATAAGTTGTGAAATTATACCTATTTTTTGGAAAGGGAGTGATACTGTGTCCGATGTCAGAAAATCCGGCAAGGCAAAAAAACCGGCTGTAAAATTAAGTCCGACACAGATCATCGCCATTTCCTTTGCATCGATCATTTTGCTGGGAACGTTGCTTCTGATGCTGCCCATTTCTTCTCGTAGCGGCATTTCTTGCGGCTTTCGCCCGGCGCTGTTTACCGCCACCTCTGCCACTTGTGTTACGGGTTTGGTTCTGTTTGATACCTGGACGCAGTGGAGCGGTTTCGGTCAGGCAGTGATCCTTTGCATGATCGAACTGGGCGGTCTTGGCTTTATGTCTGCGGCAGCTTTGGTGATTTTTATTTTGCGGAAAAAAGTTGGCTTGCGGCAGCGTATGCTCATGGCGCAGGCGCTAAGCGTTAACGAAATGGAAGGCGTCGTCAAGCTGCAAAAGTGGGTGCTGCTGGGCAGCTTGTCCATTCAACTGTGCGGTGCGCTGATCTTGTTTGTCCGTTTCCTGCCTTACGGCTGGGTGCAGGCGGCAAAGTGGGGCGTATTCCACGCGGTGTCTGCATTCTGTAATGCAGGTTTTGATATCGTAGGTAACAGAGCGCCCGGCGCTAATATGATTTTCTTCCAGAACGATCCGGTGGTGCTGATCACCCTGATGGCGCTGGTCGTCATTGGTGGTCTGGGCTTCTTCGTATGGGAAGAAGTGGCAACCGTCCGTAAATTTAAAAAATTCAGCGTCTACACCAAGTTGGTACTACTGACCAGCGGCATTCTGATCGTGGTTGGTGCTGTGTTGGTGGCGCTTCTGGAATGGAACAATCCGGCGACGCTGGGCGGAATGAACACGCCGACTAAGATAGTAAATGCCTTTTTCCAGTCTGTGACGGTCCGTACAGCCGGCTTTGCCGCTGTAGATCAGGCGGCGCTGACTGACGGCACAAAGGCTGTCAGTATGGTTTTGATGCTCATTGGCGGATCTTCCGGCTCTACCGCCGGCGGTGTAAAAACAGTCACATTCTTAGTGCTGATCTTGTTTGCTGTTGCCCGGGCAAGAGGCAGAAGCACGGTTACAGCATTTCGTAGAACCATTCCCCATGAGAAGATCATGGATGCTGCATCCATCGTGTTCTTGGTTATTTCCCTTGCGGTGGTTGGCGCTATTGTGATAACCGCCACTTCTCCTGTAGGCTTTACCGATGCGTTGTTCGAGTCGGTATCCGCCTTGGCAACGGTAGGTCTTACCGCAGGCGCAACCACAGCGCTGAGCATACCTGCGCAGTTTGTGATTATCGTATTTATGTATTTTGGCCGTGTAGGCATTCTGACACTAAGCCTTGGCTTCCTTATGGGGGATAAGGCGCAGGAGCGTTTCCGCTATGCCGACACAAATCTATTGATAGGATAGGTGAAAAATATGAAATCCTTTGTTGTAATCGGTTTGGGCCGTTTTGGTACAGAGACAGCCAAACGTCTGTGCCAGCAGGGTTGTGAAGTTATGGCGATTGATACCAGAGCGGATCTGGTGCAGCAGCTAAGCAATGAGGTTACCCAGTCCGTGACCGCAGATGCCCGGGATAAGGACGTGCTGCGGGCATTGGGCGTGAAAGATTTTGATTGTGGCATTGTTGCCATTGGTGATAGCCTGGCAGATTCCGTTCTGGCAACTATGAATTTGAAGGAGCTGGGCGTTCCTTATGTGGTTTGTAAGGCGTTCGATGAAACCCATAAGCAGGTTTTAAAGAAGCTGGGCGCAGACCGGGTGGTGATCCCCGAAAAGGAGAACGCAGACCGTCTGGCAAAGAGCCTTGCATCTCCCAACGTCCTCGATTACATTGAGCTTTCCGAGGATTACGGCATTATCGAAGTACCTGCTCCTGCACCTTGGCAGGACAAGAGCCTGATTGAATTGAATGTCCGTGCCAAGCTGGGTGTCAACATTTTGGCAATCAAGCGAGAGGGTGGAATTGTGGTTTCCCCGGCAGCAGATTTTCGCATTGTGCTGGGTGATGTGCTTGTCGTTCTGGGCGATACAGCCGCTTTGAACGCAATTCAGAAGTTGTAATGGAAGTCAGAATTACAGCGCGGAAAAATCCGCTATTGCAGCAGGTTCGCCGCCTGCTTACATCGAAAAAAGAGCGAGAGAGTGCCGGCCTGTTTGTGGCAGACGGTACAAAGCTGCTCGCCGAGGCCATTAAGTGGTGGCCGGGACTGGATACGGTGATTTTGTCCGACGGTATTACAGCGGACATTCCCGATGGCGTGCGGGTCGTCCGCGTGCCGGAGGACGTAATGCAGTCCATTTCCCCAATGCAAACACCCCAGGGTGCGCTGTTCCTTTGCCGCTTGCCGGAGACAACCGGATTTTCTCCCAAGCCGGGCATGCTGCTTTTGGACGGCATTCAAGATCCGGGTAATTTAGGCACGATCCTGCGTACGGCTGATGCGCTGGATATCCCGGTGGCTTTGCTGGAGGGTTGTGCAGACCCCTACAGCCACAAGGTAGTCCGGGCAAGTATGGGCGCAGTGTTCCGCACACCGGTGCAGCAGACCACGTGGCAAGTTGCAGAAGCTGCTTTAAAAGAAGCAGGCATTGATGTGGCTGTTACCGCATTGGATGATCGGTCGGTAGACCTGCGTTCTGCCGATTTGAAAACCATGGCTGTGGTCATGGGCAGCGAAGGACAGGGCGTTCGCCCGGAGATCATGGAAAAAGCGCAGCATGCGCTGATCATTCCCATGAATCCCCATTGTGAATCCCTGAATGCGGCTGTGGCATCTGCCATTGTTATGTGGCAAATGAAGATATAAAGAGAGAGGGTGAGAAAAGTGCAGCTATACTGGGTGTGGTTTGACATGCTGGAAGGCATCAGTCTACGGCAAAAACTCACGCTGTTGGAGCATTTTTCGACCCCGGAAAATATTTACAATACAAATGACTATACGCAAATTCCGCCGGAAATGGCGAAAGCGCTGTCAGATAAAGATCTGAAAGCGGCGCAAACCCGGATTAATATATGTAGTCGCAGGGGAATAGAAATTCTTCCCTTTGGCGATGATGCCTATCCGGATAGATTGCGTAATATTGCTGCCCCACCGTTGATACTTTATTATAAAGGTATCTTGCCGGACTTTTCCCGACAGCCTGCCATCGGCGTGGTTGGCACACGCAAAGCGACCTCTTATGGCATAAACACGGCAAAGGAAATATCCAAACAGATCGCCAAGTGCGGCGGTATCGTGGTGTCCGGTGGCGCAAAAGGTATTGACGCTGCTGCGCTGCAAGGTGCGGTAGATGCGAAAGCGCCTTCTGTAGCAGTGCTGGGCAGCGGTGTGGATGTGGAGTATCCGTACCAAAACAGACCGTTGTTTGCCAAAATGCGTGAATATGGCTGTCTCATTTCTGAGTATCCGCCCGGCACAAAACCTGCGCCGTGGCAGTTTCCTGCCCGCAACCGGATCATCAGCGGCATGTCCAACGGTGTGCTGGTGGTGGAAGCGCCCCAGATAAGCGGTGCGCTGATCACGGCAAAAGATGCCTTGGAGCAGGGAAGAGATGTGTTCGTTGTTCCGGGCAATATTGATCTACCCACCTGCGTCGGCAGTAACAGCTTGCTCCGAGAGGGCGCAACGGCTGTGTTTTCCGGCTGGGATGTAGTGAAAGAATATGCAGCATTCTATCCGTTTGCGGTGGAAGAAATCCGGCATAATGAGATCCCCGCAGCGCCGGAAACCCAGCTGCCTGACAAAAAAGTCGTTGACATTCCGCAACCAAACGCGTATAGTGTCAAAGAAAATAACGTTGCCGATCTGTCCGAGCAGGAGATTGCAATCCTGAACTGTCTGGACCATATGCCACGTCCTATGGATGCGGTGGTGGCGCAGGCGGGCTTGGCGGCCGGCGATGCAATGCGTATTATTACCAAGCTTGCGATGAAGGGACTGGTGATCAACCACCCCGGCAAGCTGATATCTGCTAAAAAACAGTAGTGGAGGCAAACATGGCACAATCCAAACTTGTGATCGTAGAGTCACCTTCCAAGGCAAAGACCATTGGTAAGTACTTGGGAGAGGACTATATTGTAAAGGCCAGCATGGGCCATTTGCGGGATCTTCCCAAGAGCACCATGGGCGTGGACATTGATAACGGCTTCGAGCCGGAGTATGTCCCTATGGATGCCAAGGCGGAAGTGATCTCGGATCTGCAGAAGGCGGCTAGCAAAGCGCAGACCGTCTATCTGGCAACTGACCCGGACCGTGAAGGTGAAGCCATTTCCTGGCATCTGAAGGAGCTGTTGCAGCTGCCGGATGAAAAAACCCACCGGGTTACTTTCAATGAGATTACCCAAAAGGTGGTCAAGCAGTCTATTGAAAATCCCAGAGCCATTGACTATGCGCTGGTAGATGCCCAGCAGGCCCGCCGTGTGCTGGACCGTATCGTGGGCTATCAGCTTTCTCCGCTGCTGTGGAAAAAGGTCAGACGTGGTCTGTCTGCTGGCCGTGTTCAGTCTGTTGCAACACGACTGGTCGTAGACCGTGAAAATGAGATCCGTGCTTTCCAGCCCAAGGAGTATTGGTCTTTGGATGTGAAGCTGAATCTGATTGGCAAATCCGGTAGCTTTACCGCCTCTTATTACGGCGACAGCAAGAAGCGGGAACTGTCCAACGAGGCGCAGACCGATGCTGTGATCCGGGATATCACCGGCAAGGAGTTTACGGTTACCAGCGTAAAACGGGCAGAGAAGAAGCGCACCGCAGCGCCTCCTTTCACCACTTCCACCTTGCAGCAGGAGGCATCCCGTAAGCTGAATATGACCCCCAAGCGTACCATGGCGATTGCCCAGCAGCTGTACGAAGGCATTGACGTTGCCGGCGAAGGCACTTTGGGTCTGATCACCTATATGCGTACCGACTCTCTGCGTCTGAGCGATGAGGCTATGGCCGCCGCTGCTGATTTCATCAAGAGCCGCTACGGCAAGGAATATTACTACGGTAAGTTCCATGTTTTCAAGACCAAGTCCAGCGCCCAGGATGCCCACGAAGCCATTCGTCCCACCCATGTGGAACTGGATCCAGAGCGTATTCAGAGCAGCCTGACAAAAGAGCAGTACCGTCTGTATAAGCTGATCTGGAGCCGTTTCCTGGCATCCCAGATGGCAAATGCTGTGTTTGATACCGTGGCCATCGATACCGAGTGCGCCGGTCATGTGTTCCGCTCCACCCATCAGAGCATGAAGTTCTCCGGCTTTATCGCCGTGTACGAAGAGGGTAGAGACGACGAAGCAGAGGCAGTAGGTATGCCCCTGCCGGATCTGCAGGAGGGCGAGAAGGCTACACCTGTGGATATCCGCAAGGAGCAGCACTTCACCCAGCCGCCTGCCCGCTATACCGAAGCAACCTTGGTTAAGGCGATGGAAGAAAAGGGCGTTGGCCGTCCTTCTACCTATGCCACCATTGTTTCCACCATTCAGGACCGTGAGTACGTCAACAAGGTTGATAAGCGCTTGGCGCCTACTGCCTTGGGTGAGGTGGTTACCGGCCTGATGCTGGAGCGTTTCCAGGATATTATCGATGTAGAATTTACCGCCAATATGGAGTCCCGACTGGACGACATCGAAGCCGGTAAGCAGAATTGGAAAGAGGTTCTGGCGGATTTCTATCAGGATTTCCACGGCCAGATGATCGATGCGGAGAAGGCATTGGAGGGTGTTCGCCTGAAAGTGCCGGATGAAGTGTCTGAGGAAATTTGCGAGGAATGTGGCCGCCAAATGGTCGTCAAGATCGGACGTTTTGGTAAGTTCCTGGCATGTCCCGGCTTCCCCGAGTGCAAGAACACCAAGCCCATTGTGGAGAAAATGCCCGGTCGCTGCCCCAAGTGTGGTAGTACCATTCTTAAGCGTAAGTCCAAGCGTGGCTATGCCTACTACGGCTGTGAGCGTGGCGCAGAGTGCGGCTTTATGAGCTGGGATGTGCCTACGGCAGAGGATTGCCCCACCTGCGGACAGACTATGTTCAAGAAGTCCGGCAAAGGCCGCATGAAGCCGTTCTGTATCAACGAAACCTGCCCCAACTTCCTGCCTGAGGATAAGCGGGGCTACTATAAGAAAGCGGAGGACAAGACCGAGGGCGATACCGCCAAGGCAAAGAAAACCACCAAGAAGTCCACCGCAAAGAAAACCGCCAAAAAGACAGGGGGCAAAAAAGCGTGACAAAGGTAAAAGTCATCGGCGCAGGCTTGGCCGGTTCTGAAGCTGCTTGGCAGCTTGCCCAGCGTGGCATTCAGGTTGAGCTGATCGAAATGAAGCCGGAGAAAAAAACACCTGCGCACCATGTAGATACCTTTGCGGAGCTGGTATGTTCCAATTCTCTCCGGGGTGACCGGCTGGAAAATGCGGTAGGCTTACTAAAAGAGGAGCTGCGCCGTATGGGCAGTTTGATCATTGCCTGCGCAGATGCCACCCGTGTGGAAGCCGGCGGCTGCCTGGCAGTAGACCGGCAGGGATTTTCCGATCTTGTTACGGAAAAGATCCGCAACCATCCCAATATCACCGTCATTTCTCAGGAAATGACCCAAGTTCCCGAAGGCCCGGTGATCGTGGCAACCGGTCCGCTGACCTCGGATGCGCTGTCCAAGGCCATCGGCGAGTATTTCGGCACAGATTATCTGCACTTCTTCGATGCGGCAGCGCCGTTGGTAACTGCAGAGTCTGTGGACATGGACAAAGCATGGTGGCAGTCCCGCTACGACCGTGGCACACCGGACTATATCAACTGCGCTATGAACAAAGAGGAGTACGATGCCTTTTTGCAGGAACTGATCCATGCAGAAGAGGCGGAGGTCCATGGCTTTGAGGATAAGCGTGTTTTCGAAGGCTGTATGCCCGTGGAAGTCATGGCTCGCCGGGGTTACGATACCCTGCGTTTCGGCCCTTTGAAGCCGGTAGGTCTGGTAGACCCCAAAACCGGCAAAGAACCCTATGCCGTGGTGCAGCTGCGGCAGGACAATGCGGTAAAGACCGTATTTAATCTGGTTGGATACCAGACACACCTGAAGTTCCCGGAACAAAAGCGTGTTCAATCTGGTGGGCTTCCAGACCCATCTGAAATTCCCGGAGCAGAAGCGGGTGTTTTCCATGATCCCGGCCCTTGCCAACGCAGAATTTGTTCGCTACGGTGTCATGCACCAGAACACCTTCCTCCAGAGTCCGAAGCTGCTGGATAAGTATTATGCCGACCACCGCAACCCGCTGGTTGCCTTTGCCGGACAGATG
>JAZRQF010000004.1:0-4928 GCA_045649605.1 Faecousia sp. | reverse complement strand
GGGCTCGTTCAGAGATTCCATGTAAGCAATGGCTTCTGCGCGGGGCTTCTCGCTGCGCTCCAGACGGATGCGCTCCTTGCAGATTTTCTTCATCTCTGCTTCGATCTTCTCCAGATGCTCAGGGGTGAAGGAGAAGGGAGCATCAAAGTCGTAGTACCAGCCTTCGTCGATGGCAGGACCGATGGCAAGCTGCACCTCAGGCCACAGACGCTTTACAGCCTGCGCCATGATGTGGGAGCTGGTGTGCCAGTAGGTTTTGCGGTACTCGGGATTTTCAAACGTGTACAGATTTTCTTCGGACATTTTGATTTCCTCCTTTTTGATTACAGAGGCGGCAGAAATAAAAAATACCCACCCCTGACATAATCAGGGGTGGGATACAATAGTATATAGTATTCCACGGTTCCACCCTGGTTGCGGACAAGTCCGCCACTCATTGGTTGCACAGTAACGGGCGCACCCGGATGGACATTTCCGACCATCAGCTCAAAAGTGGTATCGTGCCGGGCAGGGGTACAGAGCCTTCGCACCAACTGGCTCCTCTCTGGGTATCTTACCGGGAACGCATGTCTTTATCTTAGCCTTTAACAATGCAAAATATAGCACAAAACCACGGGTCTGTCAATCCCTTGTCAAGGCGGAAAATACGGCTCGTTATGCCGAAAACGGTTTGCTGTAATCCTTAAAAACGGACAAATATAAGGGCGTGACATAATTTTTTGCGTTATGTAAACAAATGTCACCAAATACACAAGACATAGTGGTTGAACGAAAAAATGTTAGCATATTTAGTGGCGTGGTTAACATAAAAATAAGAACATTTTTGCGTAAAAAGTTGGCAAAAAGGGGTGAAATACCGCAAAGACTTGACTTTTTCTAAATATTTGTTATAATAGGTTCACAATCCCGTATGGGATTGTATTTTTGTAATCATTTGATACCTATTAAAAAACTTGTGCCAAACGGCACTTTTGTTATGCGAAAGGAGGCTCGCTTCTTGCGGATTATTCCTACTCTCGATTCTAAGAAAGGCAGAATTTTTGCCCGCGTGATTATGCTGGTTCTGCCGGTTTGCATTCTGCTTGCGGTGTTAGCACCCGTGGCATTTGCACAGACGACATACGTTATCACAGATGGTGACGAAGTCATCGTTTACACATCCTACGCATCCGACCCCGCAGCGGTTTTGAATCAGGCTGGTTTGGAACTGTCAGAAGATGACACCTACACCACAGCCCCCGGCGACGACGGTGTTTCTGAGATCACCGTACAGCGCTGCCAAAAGATTACCATCAACAACTGTGGTGTTGCCGAGGAAGTCACCAGCTACGGTGAAACCGTTGGTAAGCTGCTGGACCGGGTGGGTATTCCTGCTTTTGGTAACTATCTGGTTTCTCTGCCGCTGGATACCCAGACATATGACGGCATGGAGTTCAGCGTAGACTGCATCGTGCAGATGGAGCAGACCTACACGGTGGACATTCCTTTTGAGACCACCATTTGCTATGATCCCACATTGCCTGTTGGTATGGAGCAGGTGCTTGTACCGGGCGTTACCGGTCAGATGCAGAAAACTGCCAATGTTGTTTATACCAACACCAAGGAGACCAGCCACACAGTGCTGCAGGAGACCGTTATTCAGCAGCCGGTAAATCAGATCGTGGCAGTTGGTACCGGTGATAAACTGGATCCCGATTCTAATTTGCCTGCCATCGGTGATGGCGTGATCGTTACTGCAGACGGTCAGGTGTTGACCTTCAGCCGTACCGCACAGTTTGTGGCTACCGCTTATACCCATACCGACGAGGGTTGCGACATGATTACAGCTACCGGCACGACTGTCCGTGTAGGCACAATCGCTGTTGATCCCAAGATCATTCCTTACGGCACCCGTATGTTCATCGTCACCAATGACGGTATGTACATCTACGGCATCGGCACTGCAGAGGACTGCGGCAGTGCTATCAAGGGCAACCGCTTGGATCTGTACTTTGAAACCGATCCCGAGTGCTGGCTGTTCGGCGTAAGAAACTGCACAGTTTACTTCCTGGACTAAGAAATTCATTGAAATATCGCCTTTTCCTTGCTATAATAGCTGCAAAAGCGGCAAAGTTGCGAGGGAAAGGCGATTTTCTTATGATCGATGTATGTAATATTCATGTTATGAAGCCTCTGCTGATGGAGCATGGCTTCCATTTTTCAAAAGCCAAGGGTCAGAACTTTCTGATTGCCGGTTGGGTGCCTCAGCAGATCGCTGAGGATTCCGGCGTTACCAAAGACGTAGGCGTGCTGGAGATCGGCCCGGGTATTGGCCCTCTGACCCAGCAGTTGGCGCTGCGGGCAGGTAAGGTCTGCGCCGTGGAAGTGGATGAGCGGCTAAAGCCTATTCTTGCCATGACGGTAGGGGAGTTTGACAATCTGGAGATCCTTTGGGGCGACGTGCTGAAGCAGGATATTCCGGCTTTGGTTCGGGAGAAATTTGATGGTCTGCGGCCTATGGCCTGCGCCAATTTGCCCTACTATATTACTTCGCCTATTTTGACAGCACTGCTGGAGGCGGAATGCTTCGAAGCAGTAACTGTTATGGTGCAGAAGGAAGTTGCCCAGCGCATTGCAGCAAAACCCGGCACAGCGGACTACAGCGCCTTTACGGTGTTCTGTCAGTACTATGCCGAGCCGGAACTTCTGTTTGATGTGCCGGCAGGTTGTTTCTTGCCCCAGCCTAAGGTGACCTCTGCGGTCATCACTTTGCGTACCCGTAAGACAATGCCTTGGGATATTGCGGACAAGGAAGTGTTCTTCCGTACCGTCCGCGCCAGTTTTGCTATGCGCAGAAAGACGTTGCAGAATGGCTTGGCATCCGGATTCCCGGAACTGGGCAAGGCGGGGGCAGGCGAGGTGATCGCTGCCTGCGGTTTTGCGCCCAGCGTTCGTGGCGAGACCTTGGATATTGCCGGTTTTGCAACCATTGCCAATGAGATCGTAAGGAGAAGAAAGAATGGTTGAGTTTCTGTTTTTGGACTTGGACGATACAATTCTGGACTTTAAGAAAGCGGAGCATATCGCCCTGCAAAAGACTTTGCGCAATGTAGGTATCGAGCCTACCGATGAGGTCTGCGCTTTGTACAGCCGGATCAATGTTTCTTACTGGGAACGGTTGGAACGCAAGGAGCTGACCCGCCCGCAGGTGCTGGTAGGTCGCTTTGAAGAGCTGCTGCGAACTTTAGGTGTGGAAGCAGATGCGGCTGGGTGCGCTGATGATTATGCCCACAATCTGGGTATCGGACATTATTTCCTACCCGGTGCAGAAGCTGCGGTGGCAAGCTTGGCGAAAAAATATAAGCTGTATATCACCAGTAACGGCACAGCCTCTGTCCAGTCCGGCAGATTGGCAAGCGCCAACATCAGCCACTATTTTGAAGATATTTTTATCTCCCAGGACATGGGCGCAGATAAGCCTGCCAAGGCTTATTTTGACGCTTGCTTTGCACGGATTCCGGGAATTGACCCGGAAAAGACCATGATCGTGGGTGACAGTTTGACTTCCGATATTCAGGGCGGCAAAAATGCCGGTATTCTGACTTGCTGGATCAATCCCGCCCACAAGCCGGGACGAGAGGATATCCGCCCGGATTACGAGCTGGAAAGTCTGACCCAGCTGGAGACCTTGCTGGAAACGCTGTAAAGGTGCTTGGCGCGTCCAAGCTGTAATAGTACCATTTAGGGAGTTGTTTGTGTTATGGATTATGTGTCCGGTTGGGACTTTTCGTTAGCGAATTATGGCGCAGTCTGGGCATTTTTGGCGCAACTAGGCCTTCTTCTGATGTTCTTGATGCTAGGAAATGTTCTGCGTCGCACCGTTCCTTTGTTTCGAAAATGCTTAATTCCGTCTGCGTTGTTAGGCGGCGCATTGTTGATGATTGTAAATGTTATTGCAAAGCAGTTTGATGTTTTTATCGTGGATAACCGCCTGATGCAGGTGATTACCTACCATTGTCTGGCCATCGGCTTTGCGGCAATGTCCTTAAAGACAGAGAAAAGTACACATAAAACAAACGGCACACAAGTGGTCGAGTTTGGTGCGCTGCAAGGCGGCTGCTACATGCTGCAGGCTTTTGTAGGACTAGGCATTACCCTTGTATTATTCTTGCTAACACGTTACTCAGAGCAGATCATTTCTTATATCTGCGGTCTGATCCTGCCTTTGGCTTACGGCCAGGGCCCCGGCAATGCGCTCAGTTGGGATATCAATTTTACCAATACACCTGCCGCACAGTTTGCCGGCAATGGCAGCTTCGGTCTGTCGCTGGCATCTATCGGTTTTGTGGTGGCATCTGTGTTGGGTGTGCTGTATATCAATATTTATAAGAAACGTGGCACTTTGCATGTGCGGGACATCCGCCCTGCCGGTGAAAAGGTTGATTTGACAAATCCCAGCGGCGAAGAGATCCCCGATAACGAATCCATGGATAAGTTTACGCTGCAGGCCGGTTTTGTGGCGCTGGCGTATGCGCTGTCTTTTGCGTTTATGGCGCTGCTGGGTGTGATTTCTGATTTTACAAACAGCATCGCATGGGGCTTTAATTTCTTGTGGGCATCTTTGGCGGCAATGTTGATCAAATTTGTGGTCAAGCGTCTGCGTCGGCATAATCTGATGCATCGAGAATATATCAATAACTATCAAATGGACCGCATCTCCGGATTCTCTTTCGATCTGATGATCGTTGCAGGTGTTGCCGCTATCGAGATTAACGATATCAAAAACTACATTTTGCCCATCATCATTCTCAGCGTTGTCGGTGTGATCATTACATATATCTACATTCGTCTGGTGGCAAAAGAGTGCTTCAAAGGCTTTGAGCACGAATTTTTCCTGATGAGCTTCGGCACCTTGACCGGCACTGCCTCCAACGGTATGATCTTAATGA
>JAZRQF010000003.1:0-16694 GCA_045649605.1 Faecousia sp. | reverse complement strand
GGACTCTGACTCCGTTTGTGGGGGTACGAATCCCTCATCCTCTGCCAGAAAATAGCGAACACCTTTTGGTGTTCGCTATTTTCTTTTGCAGGGATGAGGATTCGAACCCATCTAAATGCGGCGCGGACGAGCGCCGCCGGCGAGGGCTCGACGGAGCCGAACCTTAATTTTTGCCAAAGGCAAAAATGCAAATCGAATCCCTCATCCTCTGCCACTGCCCAACACTGTAGGCACTAACATACAAAGGCTCGAGAAACATATTCGATAATTTTTGCCAAAGGCAAAAATGCAAATCGAATCCCTCATCCTCTGCCCAACCGCTAAGTTGCATTTATCTCTAACCTTTGTTATAATCAGCCTATCAAACAATCCGGAGGTCACTATGGAACTGCGCTACGGTATACTAAGTACATCATCAATCGCGCCCCGATTTATTGCGGCTGTCCGGGATTCCGGTGCGGGAAAGATTGTTGCCTTGTCCTCCCGAACCTTGGAAAAGGCAAAAGAAAAGGCTGCTCTTTGGGACATCCCAAAAGCCTACGGCAGCCATGCGGAGCTTTTGCAAGATCCGGAAATCAATATCGTCTACATCTCCACCATCAATGCTCAGCACTACGTTTGGGCAAAGGCGGCTTTGGAGCATGGTAAACACGTGGTTTGTGAAAAGCCTTGCACAACAACCGCGGCTCAGACACGGGAGCTATTTGCCCTTGCCCGGGAAAAGGGTCTGTTTCTGATGGAAGCGGAAAAGATGCTGTTTTTGCCTGCAGTAGAAATGGTAAAGAACTTGATCTTGCAAGGCAGAATCGGTCAGGTCCGCATGGCGGAAATGAGCCATAGCTTTACCCGTGGAGAAAACGACTGGATGCTGGAACCTTCCACCGGCGGTGGCACGCTGCTGTCCAGCGGTATTTATGCAGTGCAGCTGATTCGTTGGCTGTTTGGTGATATTAAAACCATCGGCGGCACTTGTAATAAACTCCCCAGTGGGGCAGAATATCAGTATATACTCGCTGGCAACACATATAGTGATGTGTTGTTTTCCATTAAGAATAGCATGGCAGTTACATTGGATAACACGGCGAAATTCTACGGTACAGACGGTTGGATCGAATTGCCGGAATACTGGAAAGCGAGAAAAGTCATTCTTCACATGAACGGACAAACCCCGGAGGAATTTTTGTTTCCTTGTGAGTTTGAGATGTCCTATGAAGCCAAGCATGTGCAGCAATGCATAGACCAGGGTCTGCTAACCAGTCCTATCGCTACTGAGGAGATTTCGGTTGGCGGTATCAGCGATCTGGAAATGGTCAAATCCGGTTGGTAAGGAGAATATATGAGAAAAAAGTTAAATATCCACATTGGCCTGCGCACACTAAAAACTGCTGCTGCGGTGATTATTGCCATGCTGCTGGTGGATATCTACGGCACGACCACCTCAAAACTGATCTTTGCCATGTTGGGCGCTATGGCTGCGGTGCAGCCTACCTTTAAAGAATCCTGGGAATCTTGCCTGACACAGATCGTAGGTGTGCTGTTCGGTGCGGTTTTGGGTGTGCTTTTGCGGCATCTGCCCATTCCGTCTCTGGTGATTGCCGGTGTCGGCATTGTGCTGGTAATCACACTTTACAATACGCTGCACATTCGTTTTGCGCCCAGCCTACCTTGCCTGATTATTGTGATTCTTTGCACGACACCAGACATTCAGCCTTTTGAATATGCGTTGGGTAGAATTTGGGACAGCGCCATTGGTCTTGCTGTAGGCATGGCGATCAATATGTTGATTTTTCCTTACGATAACAGCCGGCGCATTCGTACAACGGCAGAGAGCCTGGATAGGGAAGTGATCGCTTTTTTGGAGGAAATGTTTGACGGCGATGATTGCCTGCCGGATACGGATGTAATGACTGCTAAAGTCAGCGATATGGCAAAACAACTGGAGATTTTCTCCAATCAAAGATTTATCATGCGGCGCAAAAAACAGACAGAGGAACTTACTACCTTCCGTCTGTGCGAAAATAAAGCGAAGGTTCTGATAGCCAGAATGGAAGTGCTCAGCCGCATGGAGACGCCGGGTCTGCTTAGCGAGGAGAATTGCCGACTGCTCCGGGAAAGCGGCGCTAATATTACCCAAGAAGGAACATCGCAGATTATTGAAGAACGGGACATCGTTATCAATTATCATGTTCGTCAGATTCTAAAACTACGCACAGAACTACTGGAAGCGCTGGAAAAGTAATAAAAAAGACATCCATCGATTTGATGGATGTCTTTTCTTGTTGTGAAATTAACCTTCGAAGTCCTGGTCTTCAGCCTGAACGGCGTTTTCTTCTGCAGGTGCTTCCTCAGCGGGAGCCTCTTCGATAGGCAGATCTTCGCACTCGCAGCAGTCACAGTCTTCACAATCGCAGCAGTCGCACTCTTCGCACTCACAGCACTCATCAATGTCGCAAATGCAGATGCCCAGCTTACACAGTGTTTTCTTGGTCCATGCAATGATTTTGTCGCCGTACTTGACGAACACAAAAACAATGCCGGCAATGGCTGCCAGTGTGGTCAAAACACTCAATACGACCTTCCAAACTTTCATAGATAACGCCTCCATTCAATTTGTTTCTAAATTCAGTATAACCAAATTCGTCATAAAAAGCAATAGAAAAATTTTTCTCAAATGTAGCCGTACATGCCACGGATACTGACTTCACCGGAATTTACAATTTCTGTTGTGCCGTCGGTAAATTGCACCGTTAAACCGCCGTCTGCATCAACGGAAATAGCTTTTCCGTAGCGCTTTTCCTCGGCTCGTAATACGACCACATTTTGCCCCAATGTGATACAGTTTTTGCTGTATTTTTCCATAATGGCGGGCTTTTCTGTCAGTAACCGGCGGTCGATTTCTTGCAGAGCGTATATCAGCGCAGCGGCTAATTGCGCTACGTTGACCGGTTTGCCGGTTTCGGTCTGCAAAGAGGTGGCGATTTCTTGCAGCTCTGCGGGGAAATCCGCTTGCGTATGGTTACAGTTGATGCCGATACCCACGATCGCATAATCTACAATGCCGGTTTTGGGGTTGACAGACAATTCTGTCAGAATGCCGCCCAACTTTTTCTTGCCCGCAACCAGATCGTTAATCCACTTGATACCCGGGCGGTAGCCGGTTGCAGATTCCACGGCCTGACAAGCTGCCACAGCCACTGCACAGGTAAGGTGCATCAGTACTTCTGCTGCACATTCGGGTCGCAGGATCACAGACAAATACAGACCTTTTCCGGCAGGGGAATGGAAGCTGCGCCCCATGCGACCACGGCCGCCGGTTTGCATCCCGGCAAGGAGCACTGTGCCGTGCATTGCGCCGTTCTTTGCCATCGCTTTGGCATGGTCGTTGGTGGAATTTATGGTATCAAACCAATACAGAGTGTCCCGCCAAGGACACTCTGTAGGGAGAAAAGATAAAATCTCGTTTTTCATTTAGTCAATATCAGAAACCAGTTCCTCAGGAACGATGTCCAGCATTTCAGGGTGACGCAGGATGCTGCGGTAGTGCTTGAAGAAAGCTGCATAATAGTAGCCGTCTACAATACGCTCGTCCAGCACGAACTTTACATCCAAATACTTTTTCTGTGCCACGCTGCCGTCTTCCTGCACTTCCAGCGCACGGCGCTTACAGCCGAATGCGCCGAAAACGGGGATATTACCGAAGTCGTACAGATGGTGGTAGATGGGAGGGATACCCAAGCTGCCCATGGAGGTGAAGAACAGACTGCCGTGGAAAGGACTCAGTTCCGTCAGGAACTTGGGAAGCAGACCAAAGTAGTCCAGTAGCTTCAGAAGCCACACAACGAATTTCAGCACCACACCGGGGATCAGGTTGAAATAACCGATCAGATTATCGATGCCGGAATCCAGCTCTTGGGTAGCCTTTACTTCTTCCACAGCGGCGTTCAGCTTGCGGTAAACATCTTCTGCGGTGTCCTTGCGGTTCAGATGCACCTTGATGGAGGTGTCGGGGGAGTCGATGGTCATTTCTTTTTTGATGACCATGCAGTACTGAATGTCCTCACCACGGGTGAACACCTTCTGACCGGAGATAAAGCGGTTGAGTTGCGGGTATTTGCACAAACCGCGGACATAAGCTGCCAGCAGAACGTGGGTCAGACCAAAATCGGTCAAACCTTCTCTGCGCTTTTGTCGTATGTAACGCTCCACATGGGTGATCTCAAAGGATTCTTCGAACAGATTGGAGCAGGTGTTTCTTTCAACTTGGAAGTAAGCGGTAATCTGCGCCATGGGAGCCAACGTGCGGATCTTGCGTCCGTCGTTGCGGTCGCCCCATGTGGGATGATACTCGCCTGCAGGATGAACACGCATAGCAAATACAGTCAGCAAGCAGCCTGCGATCATCAGGATGTCCGGTAAATGGACCAGATATTCCTTGCTCAAGTACAACTGCGCTGCCAGAGGGAAACCCAGTGTAGGAATGATCAACCAAGACTGAGGGAATTTGCCGCAGGAGATTTGTGTGTACATAATGACAATGAACAGCATGGCAATGGCATACAGCCAAGTGATCATTGTATTGTATGCAGCAAACTTAAAGGTGGCAAATACAAAAACGTAGTAAATGCCGATCATCCAAACGGGGATCGCGGTTTTATAAAACTGTTCCTTACCGGAAATTACAGTGATGAGTGCAAACAGCAGGGAAGCTGCGATTGGCAGAACGATTTGACTCCACACCGGAACTGTGTTGTCGGGTCCTTTCATACCGGCAAACACAATGCGGGTCACTGCCGAGCCCACCATGCAAAGCACCATCAGCCAGGTCAGCACATTTTTGTGGCTGACGTAGTAACGTGTTGCATTTTTCATAACGTCAACATTATATCAAGAATTTCGACAATTGACAACAAAAATGTGATAATAAATGAATAAAAAATGAACTTGCAACAAATTCCGTAAAATTTCATTGGTGAATAAAAAAGTCTCCTTCATCATGAAGGAGACTTTAGATAGGTTATCTTTGTGGATTAGCAATGGCTTTGATATGTTCCGGAGTTGTGCCGCAGCAGCCACCCACCAGCGTTGCGCCCATGTCTATGCATTCTCTTACGATTCTGCCGAATTCTTCCGGCTCCATGGGGTAGTGGGGGAGGTTGTCCTCGCCAATGACTGGGATACCGGCATTGGGTTTGCAGATCAGCGGACCTTTTACACTGCGGCGCAGCTTTGCCACAAGGTAAGGTGTCATCATATCTGCGCCAACGCAGTTAAAGCCGACGGCGGCAGCGCCTGCCTGCTCCAGTTCCAGCAAAACCTTTCCCGCATCCATGCCGGAAAATAGCGAGCCGTCTGCCTGCATGGTAAAGGTGTACATCACAGCGCCAGCGCCTTCCAGTTCTGCAGCGGTCAAAATGGCTTCTGCCTCTTGGGGATACAGCAAGGTTTCTGCAGCTAAAATATCCACACCGCCGGAGAGCAGACCATGGATCTGACAACGGTAATTTTCTACCAGCAAATCGAATTTATCCCCATCCCAGCTATCGGTAAAAGCTGCCAGCGTGGTAATGTTACCGGCTACCAGCACATCGGGAGAAACAGAGCGGGTAAGCTGCACCAGTTGAGCATTGATGCTTTCGGTTTCTTTAGCTAATCCGACTTTTTCCAAAGCGATGGGCTGTGCCTGAAAAGTAGGCGCATATAAGATCTGACTTCCCGCATCTGCATAGCGGCGCTGCAGATCCGTCAAAGCAGAAGGGTTTTCCAATATCCACTTCTCGGTGCAGCAGCCACGGGGCATACCTGCGTTCATTAAATTCGAACCGGTAGCGCCATCCAAAAACCGCAGTCCGCTAGCAATCTTTTTGTGAAATTGTTCTCGTGTCAGCATGATTTCTCACCTCGTTGGGGATATTATACCGCAAAAATACTTCTGTTGCAATTGACGCAGATAAAATTGTTTGATAAAATAACACCAAATTCCCAAAAGGAGCAATAAATTATGAAAAAAACTGTTTTAAGAGAATACGCAAAGCTGATCGTACGCAGCGGTATTAACGTGCAGAAAGGTCAGGAAGTTCTGGTTTATGCCGGTCTTGACCAGCCGGAGTTTGTGCAGATGGTGGTGGAAGAAGCCTACAAGGCAAAGGCCAAAAAGGTTATTGTGGAGTGGAGCTATCAGCCTTTGAGCAAGATCCACACCCGCTATCAGAGCGTCAAGACTTTGGGCGAAGTGCCTCAGTGGCTTCGTGAGCGCCGCCAGCACATGGTGGATACCGTTCCTTGCCGCATCCACCTGATCTCTGACGATCCCGATGGTCTGAAGGGCATGAACATGAAGAAAGTCGCCAAGGCCCGTCAGCTTAGCTATCCTATTCTCAAGCCTTATGCCGATCAGCTTGACGGCAAGCAGCAGTGGTGTATTGCCGCTGTTCCCGGCGCAGCATGGGCAAAGAAAGTGTTCCCCGGCTACTCCAAGCATCAGGCAATCGAAAAGCTGTGGCAGGCAATTCTGTCTGCATCCCGTGTGGACGGCGACCCCGTTGCTGCTTGGGAAAAGCACAACGCGGACCTGAAGGCACGCTGCGACTATCTGAACAGCCTGGGTATCGAGACCTTGCACTATACTGCCGACAACGGCACGGACCTAACCGTAGGCATGATCCCCGAGGCAATGTTCTGCGGCGGCGCAGAGGTAAGCAGATTGGGCATTACCTTTAATCCCAACATTCCTACCGAGGAGTGCTTCATTTCTCCCATGAAGGGCAAGGCAGAGGGTATCGTGTACTCTACCAAGCCGCTGTCCTATCAGGGTCAGCTTATCGAAAACTTCTCCTTCCGCTTTGAAAACGGCAAGATCGTAGAGGCAAAGGCAGAGAAGGGTGAGGAATTGCTCAATACCATTATCAATATGGACGAGGGCGCATCCTATCTGGGTGAGTGCGCACTGGTTCCCCAGGCAAGCCCCATCAGCGAAAGCGGCCTGCTGTTCTACAACACTTTGTTTGACGAGAATGCTGCTTGCCATCTGGCAATCGGCGCAGGCTTCAATGATACCATCAAGGGCAACCACGACATGACCTTTGAGCAGTGCCGTGGGCTGGGCGTCAACGATTCCATGATCCACGAGGACTTTATGATCGGCTGCGACACCATGAACATCGATGCCATCACCCGTGACGGCAAGGTAATTCCCGTATTCCGTAACGGTAATTGGGCGTTCTAAGAGGAAGCATTGATATTTTTCGCAAAAAAGCAAAAAAATGCTTGCATTTGATATTTGAATGTGTTATGATGTTCGGGCGATTAAAGATTGCTAGGGCAACTATGCCCTTTTAGCTTACAAGAAAGAGGTGAACAACATGAGAGAAGGCATCCATCCCGAGTACGAACAGACCACAATTCGCTGCGCCTGCGGTAACACTTTTACCACTGGTTCTACCAAGAAGGACATCAGAGTTGAAATCTGCTCCAAGTGCCACCCTTTCTATACCGGCAAGCAGAAGCTGGTTGACACCGGTGGACGTGTTGATCGTTTCAACAAGAGATTTGGTTTGAAGTAAGCGTTAGGCCCGTACCTTTTGGTACGGGCTTTTGCTTTTACTGCCGGTGAAGTTGTCACAATGTAAAAGGGGATAGGGTTATGAATGTCTTGTTTATAAGCAACAGCACTTGTTATTATTTTCGGGATGAATTATATGGCATCCTGACAGCTGCAGGTTATGAAGATGTGACGCTGGCACTGGTGTATTATGGCGGCTGCCCACTGGAAAAGCATTGGAAATGGCTGCAGGAGGGTGCTGCTAATTATGATTTTCGTGTCTGGGACAAGTGTGGTGAACACAGCACCAAGGATTACTCTCTGGAAGCTGCGTTGCAGTTTAAAAACTGGGATATTATCAGCTTTGATAACAACGCCAGATCCTTTGCTTCCGGTGATGTACAGACCTCCTTGGAGCAATCCCAGCCTTGGTTTGAAAAACTCTACAGCTATATAAAGCCGAAGTTTCCGGACAGCCGGTATTTCTGGCACGAAGTATGGGCCAAGGAAATGAAGGACAAAGTCCAGCGCAGCCGTGTTTACAATGCCAAAAAAGGCGTTATGCAGATCATACAGAAGACCTACGGTGTGGAGGTCGTTCCCACGGGAGATGCCTGGGAGAAGGTGAGAGATCTGGAATTGTTTACCAAACCCCTTCCGTGCTTCCCGGAGGTAGAGCGCTTTTCTCTTTGTTCCCGTTTATGCGAAGGTGCTTTTATGGATGATTACTCCCACGATGGGGATATCGGCGGCGGTCAGTACTTAAATGCTTGTGTTTGGTTTGAAATCATCACCGGAGAAAGCTGTATCGGTAATACATTCCGACCGCAGTATCTCTTTGGTGATATCGATTGCAGCCTGACTGAAGAAAAAATTGAGATTTTGCAAAAAGCAGCCCACGATGCGGTAACGCAGCGGAAGGCACAGAGGTAAATAACGAATTTCTCCGGTTATCCACCGGAGAAATTTTTTATCATTATCTTTCTAAAAATGCTGTGCAGATTTGCTTTTGTGTGATATAATAAGTAAAATGCCAAAAATGGGGGAGAATTCGCTCCCGGAGGTTATACATGGAATCTAATTTTGAGAAAAAAGAGCAAGAGCGTGCAGTACTGGTAGGCCTGAACGCCGATTGCTTTACCCAGGCACAGACAGCCACCGAGGAAACCTTGGAGGAGCTGGATGCGCTCTTAGAGACTGCCGGCGGCTTCTGCACCGGTAAGGTGTTGCAGAACCGGCACACCCCGGATTCTCACAGCTTTATCGGTGAAGGTAAGGCGCAGGAAGTCCGTATGCTGGTGGAAGCAACAGAGTCCACCATGGTGGTCTTTGACAATGAGCTTTCTCCCGGCCATATCCGTGCTTTGGAAGAAATTTTGGGCGTAACGGTTTTGGACAGAAGCGCCTTGATTTTGGATATTTTCGCCCAGCGTGCCAAGACCAAAGAAGGCCGCTTGCAGGTAGAGCTGGCGCAGTATAAATATCTGCTGCCCCGGCTTTCCGGTATGGGTAAGAGTCTGTCCCGGCAGGGCGGTGGCATTGGCACGCGAGGCCCCGGTGAAACCAAGCTGGAGTCTGACCGCCGTCACATCCGTGAGCGGATCGCAAGACTTCAGTCTGAGCTGGAGCAGGTGCGCCATGTCCGTGGTGTGCAGCGGGAGCGCCGTATGAAAAATTCTGTGCCGGTGGTCGCGATTGTGGGTTATACCAACGCCGGTAAATCCACGCTTCTCAATCAGCTTACCGATGCTGGCATTCCTGCCAATAATCGGTTGTTTGATACTTTGGACACAACTTCCCGGCAGCTGCACGTGTCAGACAATCTGGACGTTATTTTGTCGGATACCGTCGGTTTTATTGCCAAATTGCCCCACCATCTGGTAGATGCCTTCCGGGCAACCTTGGAGGAACTGGAGTATGCGGATCTTCTGCTGCATGTGATCGATTCCTCCGATCCCAATCGGGAGGAGCATATCCGTGTCGTTGACCGCTTGATCGACAAGCTGGCAAAACCCGGCACAAAGGTGCTGCGTTGCTATAACAAGGCAGATCTGGTCAGCGCCGAGGATATTCCTATCGGCGAAGATGTTGTCAAAATGTCTGCTGCCCGGGGTGAGGGCATGGACGATCTGCTCAAGGCTATTGAGACCGCCTTGGGACACAGCCGCCATCACGTGGAGGTTACACTGCCTTATTCTATGGGCGGCATGGTAGAGACGCTTCATAGCGGCGCCCAGGTGATGAATGTGGAATACACCGGTGAGGGAATCGTGGTAGAAACGGTTTTGGATCCGATTCTTTACGGCAAACTGAGAGATTACGTTACAAAGGAGTATTGATCGTGGACGAGTACCTGGTACCCAGTGGCTATGGCGAGGACGAGTTTGTAGAAAAAAAGTCTCGTTTTATTGGCAGGGTCTGGTGCGTGGAGACAGAAGAGGAAGCACTCGCCAAGATCCAGGAAATGAAAAAGCAGCATTACGATGCTACTCATAATTGCTGGGCGTATATCATCCGCGATGGCGCTGTCCGGTTCTCTGATGACGGAGAACCCGGCGGCACAGCAGGCAATCCCATGATGCAGGTGCTTCAGCGGGAGCAGCTATACAACGTAGTTTGTGTGGTGACCCGGTATTTTGGCGGCATTTTGCTGGGTGCGGGCGGTCTTGTCCGTGCCTATACCAAGGGCGCGAAGATCGCTGTGGATGCTGCGGGAAAATCGATGAAACGGGTGTGGTCTGTGCTGTACATACCTTGCCCATACAACTTCTATGAACGTGTCAAGCTGGAGGCGGAAGCTTTTGGCGCATTGATCCGGGATACCCAGTTCGGCGCAGAAGTGGAGCTGGAAATTTTGGTTGCCCGGGAGCAGGCGCAGGCGTTTTTGGACAAGCTGACCGACATGTCCGCAGGCACAATTGAAGGCTTGGTGACCGATCAGGAATACCGCGCTTTTCCCATAGATACAAAATAACAAATTTTCAGACTTTTTCTTTCGGAAAGACTGGTCTGATTGCAAAAAATGTGCTATAATAGCATTTACGAATTTTTTCAGAGAGGAGGCTGAAGCCATGGCATTTCCCCCTTCGTTTATTGATGAACTGGTCGCCCGTAATCCTATCGAGGATGTGGTGGGTCAATATGTAAGCTTAAAGCGTTCCGGCGGCAATATGTTTGGCTTGTGTCCGTTCCACGGCGAGAAGACAGCCTCTTTTTCCGTGGCGCCGGATAAGGGCATTTATTATTGCTTTGGCTGCCATAAGGGCGGCGGCGCTATCAACTTTATGATGGAAGTCGAAGGCCTGAGTTACCCGGATGCCGTTCGTGCATTAGCAAAACGTGCCGGTATGGAAGTGCCTGAGGACGAGCAGTACCAAAGCCGTTACCGTCAGCAGGAACGTCTGTGGGCGCTGATGAAAGAGGCGGGTCGCTTCTTCCATGCCCAGCTTTACGCACCTGCGGGCGCTGCCGGTCTTGCCTATGTGCAAAAGCGCGGTCTGAGCAAGTCTATTCTTACAAAGTTTGGCGTTGGTTATGCGCCGGATTCCTGGAATGCGTTGGTGGATGCCATGCGCAAAAAGGGATATACCGATCAGGAACTGCGGGATGCTGACCTGGTAGGCGAGAAAAACGGCCGTATTTATGACCGTTTCCGCAACCGTATCATGTTCCCCATCATTGACGTTCGTGGCAACGTGATCGGTTTTGGCGGTCGTGTGCTGGACAATTCCACACCGAAATATCTGAACACATCAGAAACCCTTATTTTCAATAAGCGGAAAAATCTGTTTGGTTTGAACCTTGCAAAAAAGAGCAAGGCAGGTTACATCATTCTGGTAGAGGGTAACATTGACGTGATTACGCTTCACCAGTACGGTTTTGACAGTGCGGTGGCTTCCCTTGGCACCAGCCTTACGGAAGAACATGCCACACTGCTTAGCCGCTACACTGAGGAAGTGGTGCTGACCTATGACGGCGATGAGGCCGGTCAGCGGGCGGCAAAGCGAGCCATTCCCATGCTGGAAAAGGTGGGCATCAAGGTCAAAGTCCTGCAAATGAAAGATGCCAAAGACCCGGATGAATTCCTGCACAAATTCGGTGCAGACAAGTTCAAGCTGCTGTTGGAGGAATCCTCCAACCGGGTAGAATATCAGATCAATGCCATCGCCAAAAAGTATGATCTGCGGGAAGATGAGCAGCGCATTCAGTTCATCCATGAGGCGGCTGAACTGATCTCCACTTTAGGCAGCGCCATTCAGCGGGAGATCTACGGCCACAGAGTGGCAGAAGCCGGCAAGATTAGTTTTGATGCCATGAAGTTGGAGATCGGCAAGGCGTATAAGCGCCGCACCGCCAAAGAAAAGAAGAAGCAGGAACAGATCGATCTGGCGCCTGCCAAGGCGATGCAGCCCAAGTCCCGGAACATTCGCTATGACAATGTGAAGTCCGCTATGGCAGAAGAAGGTGTGCTGTCCTTGGCACTGAAAGAACCGTCTTTGCTGGATGTGAGCGGTGGTCTGACCGGCGGGCAATTTTCTGTGCCGCTGTTGGGCAAGGTGTACGATCAGTTGCTAGCCCGACACAAGCAGGGACTGGAAGTGAATCTTGCCGTCCTTGAGGATCTGACCCCGGAGGAAGTTTCTCACATTGCAGGCATCAGCCAGCGGCAGCAAGGTCCGGTGAATGAGACAGCTTTTAAAGATTGTGTCAACACCATTCGTGGAGAATCTCAGGTGAAGAATATTACCAGCGATGACGATTTGCTGGCATTCCGGAACAAATTGAAGGAAAGTAAAGGAACGCAGAAATGACAGAAGCGCTTCTTGAAAAAGAAAATATTCCCCATACCGAAGATGACGTAAGCCACTATCTGCATGAAATACGGCGGTATCCGCTGCTGACACCCGAGCAGGAGCTTGAGTTGGCAAAGGGTTGCGCTGCAGGAGATGCAGAAGCAATCCGCACGATGGTCAATTCCAATCTGCGGCTGGTAGTCAGCATCGCCAAAGAGTACGTGGGCAAGGGCGTGCCGCTGCTGGATCTGATCCAGGAGGGTAGTATTGGACTACTGTCTGCGGCGGCAAAGTTTGACTATACCATGCAGTGCCGTTTTTCTACATACGCTACGAAATGGATTCGGCAGGGTGTCAGCCGTGCGGTGATGAACCACGCAGGTGTGGTTCGTGTGCCTTTGCACACCATGGAAAAGATGCGCAAGCTGCTGGCGGTGCGCAATATGCTGCACCAAGAGTTCGGTGAAGAACCCACTGTCAGCGAGATCGCTCAGCGCAGCGGAATTCCGGAGCAGAAAGCGGCAGAACTGCTGGAGCTGGTGCCGGATGTGCGTTCTTTGGATGCACCCGCCGGTGAAGATGCCACACTGCAGGCGCTTTTGGAAAATTTGCAGTCGCCCCAGCCTTATGAGGAACTGGTGCGTAAGGAACTGAAAAGTACCATTGATACATTATTGTCCAAGCTGACAGAGCGGCAACAGATGGTGTTGCGCCTGCATTTCGGCATGGAGGACGGAATCTGCCACTCTCTGGATGAGATCGGTAAAGCACTGGGCGTTTCCAAGGAACGGGCCCGGCAGATCAAGAATCAAGCCATAGAGAAAATGCAAAAGTTAGGCGCAGGTTTCGGACTGGAGGATTTTTTGGAATGAACGAGTTGGAATTTGCATTTGCACCCCGCCCGTGGGAGTCTGTTCTGCAGGATATGACACCGGGCAGCAGTATTTCCGCCGCCCATCTTCTGACCTTGTTGGAAGGAGAGGACGACGGGGAAGAAGCGGTGCAAATGCTCAATGATAAGCATATTTCCTTGGATATTAGCACTTTGCCCAAGGCTGCATATACCGGTCCTGCGGCATTGCGGCTGCGTACCGAGCAGCAACTGGTGGAGCAGGGGAATCTTCTATCTTCCTTGGAAGAGAATGATCCGCTGCGGCTGTACTTGGAGGAAATTGCCCAGTTGCCGGTTGCCGGTGACCCTGCGGTGCTGGCTATGCGTCTGGCAGAGGGCGATGAAAGTGTTGCCCAGCCTTTGGCGGATCTGATGCTCAGTCGGGTGATTGAGATTTCCCAGGAATATGTGGGACAAGGTGTTCTGCTGCTGGATCTGATCCAAGAAGCCAGCATTGGCTTGTGGCAGGCAATTCAAAGCTACCGTACCGGAGATTTTGAAGAACACTGCCAGTGGTGGATCCGTCAGCTTTTGGCAGAGGCAGTTATGCTGCAGGCAAGCGCTGCCGGCGCCGGTCAACGAATGCGGCAGGCATTGGAGGATTACCGCAGCGTAGATGAAAAGCTGCTGGGCGATTTGGGTCGTAATCCCACCGTGGCGGAAATTGCCGAGGCACTGCATATCTCTGAGGAAGAGACGCAGATCATTGCTTCTATGGTGGAAAACGCAAGACTTCTGCAGCATGCCAAGCAGCCTGAGCCGGAACAGCTTCCGCAGGAAGAGGATCAGGCAGTTGAGGATACAGCTTATTTTCAGATGCGCCAGCGCATTTCTGAGCTGCTCTCTGTGCTGCCGGAAAATGAAGCAAAGCTGCTGACATTGCGTTACGGTTTGGAAGGCGGCCTTCCCTTGAATCCTGCCCAGGTTGCACAGCGCTTGGGATTGACTGAGGCAGAAGTAAATGCGATTGAAACTGCTGCGCTTATGAAGCTGCGGCAACAGAATTGATATACGAAAGAGGTACAAATATATGGCTAAGACATATTCTATTGCCATTGACGGCCCTGCCGGTGCGGGCAAAAGCACCATCGCCCGTGCGCTCGCCAAGGAGCTGGGTTATTACTACGTGGATACCGGTGCGATTTATCGTACTGTAGCATACTTTCTGGATCTGTGGGGTGTCAGCCCTAAGGATGTGGACGGTGTAGAACGCTATATTGACGAGTTGACTGTTGGCATCGAGTATGATGAGAACGGCAAGCAACACATGATCATGAACGGCATGGATGTAACCGATGATATCCGCACTCAGGATATCTCTCAGAAGGCATCTTTGGTTTCTGCGCATAAGGTCGTGCGTGATGTACTGCTGGACATGCAAAGAGATGTAGCACGTAAGCACAACGTGATTATGGACGGCAGAGATATCGGCACAGTAGTTTTGCCCAAAGCAACTGTAAAGATCTTTCTGACTGCTTCTGCAGAAGTGCGTGCAAAGCGCCGCACCGATGAGCTGATCGCCAAGGGTCAGAAGGCGGATTTTGCCACCATTCTCAAGGAGATCGAACTGCGTGACTATCAGGATAGCCACAGAGAGATCGCACCGCTGAAGCAGGCAAAGGACGCTTATTTGCTGGACACTTCCGAGCTGGATATTGAGGGCGTTCTGGCGGCTATGAAGAAGATCATCGGGGAGAAGATCGCTCTATGAGTATTACCGTCGCAAAAAGCGCTGGTTTTTGCTTTGGTGTCAATCGCGCCGTAGAATTGGTGGAACAGGCAGCCCAACAGGGAAATCCGGTTGCCACTTTAGGCCCGATTATCCACAACCGCCATGCGGTGCAGCACTTTGAGGAAATGGGCGTAAAGGTCATTGAAAGTCCGGAGCAGGCGCAGCCTGGCAGCACAGTCGTCATTCGTTCCCACGGTGTTACCCGGCGGGTATATGAGCAGCTGCAGGCCAAGGGCGTCTCCGTTATTGATGCTACATGTCCCTTTGTCAAACGAATCCACGGCATTGTCAGCGAAGCAGAAAAAGAGGGCAGACTGCCCGTGATCATCGGCACCCGAGCCCACCCGGAGGTGGAAGGAATTGCCGGCTGGTGCGGTCAGTGTGAGATATTCGAATCCCTGGAAGAGCTGCAAAACTGGACCGAATCTCTGGCGGATAGGGCAAATTTGCCAATTTGCATGGTTTGCCAGACAACTTCCACTGAATATTTGTGGAAATCGTGCGTCGATTTTGCAAAAAAACAGTTTACTAACGTAAAAATTTTTGATACAATATGTAAAGCTACTGAATCAAGGCAAAGAGAAGCGGCGGATTTGAGCAAAGTCTGTCAAGCTATGGTTGTGGTGGGAGATACCCACAGTTCCAATACGGGGCGGCTAGCCATGATTTGCCGGAAGCACTGCGATCGGGTCGTTTTGGTGGACAACGCATCAGAGCTGGATCCTGAATTTTTCTGCGGTGCGCATGAGGTTGGAGTCACTGCCGGAGCATCAACACCGGCGTGGATTATAAAGGAGGTCAACAAGACTATGAGCGAAATTATGAATGTTGAGGCTGTACAGGAGGAGAACTTTGCTGAACTTCTCGAGCAGTCCATCAAGACTTTAAATACAGGAGATAAGGTTATCGGCATCGTTACCAGCATTGGCAATACCGAAGTCCAGATCGATCTGGGCACCAAGCATGCCGGCTACATCCCTTACGATGAAGTAAGTGCTGATCCTTCTGTAAAGCCCGAAGACATCCTGCACGTTGGCGACGAGATCGAGGTTTTCGTTGTTCGCGTTAACGATCAGGAAGGCACCTGCCAGCTGTCCAAGAAGAAGCTGGACGGCATGAAGGTTTGGGGCGACATGGCTGTCTGGTGTGAAGAGAAGACCACCATTGATGGCACCATCACCGAAGAGAACAAGGGCGGCCTGGTTGCTAACGTTAAGGGCATCCGCGTCTTTATTCCTGCTTCCCAGTCCGGCATTGCCAAGGGTGGCGATATGACCGGTATGGTTGGCAAGCCCGTACAGCTGAAGATCACTGAGGTCAACCGTGCTCGCCGCCGTGTAATCGGCTCTATCCGTGCTGTTTCTTCCGAGTCCCGCAAGGCTGCTCAGGAGAAGGTATGGGCAGAGATCCAGGAAGGCGCAAAGTACCACGGCACTGTTAAGTCCATGACTTCTTACGGTGTATTCGTTGACATCGGCGGTGTTGACGGCATGGTTCACGTTTCTGAGCTGAGCTGGAACCGCATCAAGACTCCCGCTGACGTTCTGAAGGTTGGCGACGAGATCGATGTTTACGTCATCTCCTTCGACGCTGAGAAGCGTAAGATCTCTCTGGGTTACAAGACCGCTGAGATGAACCCCTGGAATCAGTTCATGACCAACTACAATGTTGGTGATGTGGTTGACGCCAAGGTCGTTAAGCTGATGACCTTCGGTGCTTTCGCTGAGATTCTGCCCGGTG
>JAZRQF010000002.1:0-2940 GCA_045649605.1 Faecousia sp. | reverse complement strand
AGTGTGGATTCCTCCCACACTGGCATCTATGATTACAGGTCCCATTGCAACCTGCTTGTTTAAATTACAGATGAACGGTGCACCTGTCTCTTCCGGTATGGGTACCTGCGGATTGGTTGGACAAATCGGTGTTTATACCGGATGGATCAATGATATCGCAGTAGGTGCGAAAGCAGCAATTACAAGCATGGACTGGATCGGCTTGGTTCTGATTTGCTTTGTGCTGCCTGCTGTGATAAGTTGGGTATTCTGTGAACTCCTGCGTAAAATGGGCTGGATCAAAGAAGGCGACTTGAAACTGGATCTGTAACTAAAAAAGAAACATTCAAAAGCCCGAAAACAGAAAGATTCTAAAGGGACTGCGTTGCAGCGAAAGATGAGTGTTGCGATGAATTAGAAAATAAGAAAATGCATATTGGGAACACATATACAGGTGCCGAAAAAATGTGAAATTATTAACACCATGTGTTTTCAAAGCGTATAAAGTATTATTATATCCTTGCAAATCAAAACAATAATTTTATATATTGTGCTATAATCAACGCAAAGCAATAATAGAATTTTGTGTATTTTAAATATTGACTTTACCTGAGCAAAGTGCTAAAGTTTCAGTAAGAAAATTGCTGCAGAGAGTGGTGGCGGAAAGGAGCTTATCATGGCTATGAACATTACATCTATTATGAATATCCTGCCCGTGGTGGGCTTCTCTTATTATTTCTATTTTAAGGCTTGCTTTTTTGCAGGCCGCTTTTGTCATGCCACAAAACCACCTCTGTCCGGGTGATAATTGAACCCCTTTCATATGTGTAGAAAGGCGGCTCTGTTTTCGGACAGAGCCGCCTTTTTTATTTTTTAAGAACGAAAAGGAGATTTTACTATGAAACGTTTACTTGCACTGATTATGACCGCCGTGATGCTGATGTCGATCATGGCTGGTTGTACCAGCACAGAAGAGCCTGCTGCAGATGCAGAAAAGATCTATAAAGTGGGTGTTGTTCAGCTAATGCAGCATGTTGCTCTTGACCAGGCAACGCAGGGCTTCCAGGATGCCTTGACCGAAAAGCTGGGCGATAAGGTTACATTTGATGTTCAGCTGGCAAGTGGTGAAACTACCAACTGCACTACCATCGTTACTAAGTTCGTCAATGACAATGTAGATCTGATTATGGGCAATGCTACTCCCGCGGTTATCGCTGCTAAGGAAGCAACTTCTACCATTCCCATCATTGGTACCTCCGTCACCGATTACGTTGCTGCCGAAGCTGCAATCGTCGCTTCCAACGAAGCTCCTGGGGCCAATGTTACCGGTTATTCCGATATGAGCGATATTGCTGCTCACGTCGAACTGACTCAGAAGCTTTGCCCCAATGCCAAGACTGTAGCGATCATCTACTGCTCCGCAGAACCCAACTCCGTCATTCAGGGAAACCAGGCAGAGGAACTGTACAAGAATGCTGGTTTTACCACCGTTACCCTGACTGCAAGTGATATCACTACTATCTCTACTGTTGTCACTTCCGCATGCGACCAGGCTGATGTGATCTACATCCCCACCGATAACCTCTTTGCAGAAAACATGGAATCCGTCAAGAACATTGCTGAGCCCGCAAAGATCCCTGTGATCTGCGGCGAAAGCGGTATGGTTCAGTCCGGCGGTACCGCTTCTGTTTCCATTGACTACTACACTCTGGGCTACCGCGCAGGCGAAATGGCCTACGAGATTCTGGTAAACGGTGCTGACCCCGCAACCACTCCCATCGGCTTCATGACCGCTGACGATATGGAACTGGTTATCAACGAAGAGAATGTGGCTGCTATCGGCTTGACTGTTCCCGAAGACCTCAAATAAACAACAAGCACCATAGTCGGGGCAAAGAATCACCGGCTATGGTGCAAAAAGGAAATTCACTCTATGGAGGTGCGATATGTCATTTCTGGCATCCTTAATAAAAATGCTGCCGGATGCAGTTGCCCAAGGCCTCATCTGGGGAATTCTGGCGATAGGTGTATTTATTACCTACAAACTGCTGGATTTCTCAGATCTGACCGTGGATGGCTCAATCTGCACCGGTGGTGCGGTAGCTGCACTGTTGATTATCAATGGTGTGCCTGTGGCAATCGCTATGATTGCGGCTTTCTGCGCCGGGGCACTGGCCGGTCTTATCACAGCAGTTCTGCATACACGAATGGGTATCCCTCCCATCTTGGCGGGTATTCTGACCCAACTTGCCTTGTATTCCATCAACCTGCGGATTATGGGCAAATCCATGCTGGCTGTAAGTGTAGATAAGTTTAATCTTTTGGTCAGTGTGCGCAATCAGCAGGTATCCTGCCTGGTGGCACTTCTGTTTGTGGTGGCAATTATTGGATTGCTCTATTGGTTCTTCGGCACGGAAATTGGATGCGCCATCCGTGCCACCGGTGCTAACAGCAACATGAGTCGTGCTCAAGGCATCAATACGGATCGGATGAAACTGATGGGCCTTGTTCTGGCCAATGGCCTTGTGGGCCTCAGCGGTGGACTTTACACCCAGTATCTTGGCAGTGTTACCGTGAATATGGGCAGAGGTGCCATCGTGATCGGTCTGGCCGCAGTGATCATCGGCGAGGTTTTGTTCAGCAAAATATTCCGTAATTTTGCGCTACGATTAGCAGGCGTTGTCATTGGCGCGATTGCTTACTATGTGGTGATCGCCCTGGTTATTCAGCTGGGTCTCAATACCGACGACCTAAAGCTATTCTCTGCCGTATTCGTGGCTGTAGCGCTATTTGTTCCTTATTGGAAAAATAGTCGCGGAAGAAGAATTTTGGGTAAAAGGAGGAAAAAGACATGCTTGATATTTCCCACATCAATAAGACCTTTAACCCAGGAACAGTAAACGCAAACCATGCACTAAAGGACCTTTCCCTCTATTTGGAGGATGGAGAGTCCGTTGCTGT
>JAZRQF010000001.1:0-21031 GCA_045649605.1 Faecousia sp. | reverse complement strand
CAGCTTCATCTTGGAAACGGGTTTGCCGTCTGCACCGATGGGGCTGCGCTCCTTAGCCTTGATCTTCTTGTAGCCTTCTGCCTCTTCCTTGGGGCAGGAAACTTCAGGCTCACGGTCATCAAACTTCTCAACCTTCTGGTTAGAGAACATGATGCGCTCAACAACAGCGGGATCCTTATCGAAATCGCAGTAGGGGCTGATTTCGGGATCAGCAGCAGCCTTGCAGATCATGGTCATACGTGCAGAAGTCTCAGCCAAGATAGCGTCAACTTCTTCCTGCGTCATAACACCGGCCTCGATCAGGCTGTTGGGGTAAGTGACGATGGGGTCAACTTCCTTCCAAGCATCGATCTCTTCCTTGGTGCGGTATGCATTCTGGTCGGAAACAGAGTGACCGGAGTAACGGTAAGTGATGGTCTCCAGCATGACGGGACCCTGACCGTTACGCAGCAGCTCCAGCTTGCGCTCCATTGCATCGATAACAGCCAAAGGATTGTAGCCATCGATGGTCTCAGCATGGAACTGGGTGGGGCTGACACCGGAAGCAATACGGGACATGCAGCCCTGACCCATGGTTTCGCCGCGGGTCTGGTCGCCCATGCCGTAGGAGTTGTTGAAGATATTGTACAGAATGGGCATGCCATCGTTGTGAGACTCCCACAGAGTCTTGTACTGATCCATAGCGGAGAAGTTCAGAGCCTCCCAAACGGGGCCACGAGCCATGGAAGCATCACCGATGTTACATACAACGATGCCCTTCTTGTTGTTGACCTTCTTGTACAGTGCAGCACCGGTGGAAATGGTAGCAGAACCGCCAACGATTGCGTTGTTGGGGTAGATACCGAAGGGTAGGAAGAATGCGTGCATGGAGCCGCCCATACCCATGTGGAAACCGGTCTCACGAGCAAAAATCTCGGACAGTGTGCCGTACAGAATGAAGCGGATAGCCAGTTCCTTAACGTCCTTAGCTTCACCCAGCTTCTGGGTGGAACGCAGGCACTTACCTTCCAGGAAGTTCTCCATAACGTCCATCAGCTGTGCATCAGTCATCTTGTTGATGGTGGACAGAGCCTTAGCCAGGATCTCAGAGTGGCTACGGTGAGAACCAAAAGCAAAGTCGTTCTCGTCCAGCAGGTAAGCCTGACCGACGCAAGCTGCTTCCTGACCGGTGGACAGGTGGGCAGGGCCGGGATAGGTGTGGTCGATACCGTTGTAAGAACCCTGGGTCTTGATCAGGTTCAGCATTGTCTCGAACTCACGCAGAATGGTCATGTCACGGAAGATACGAACCAGATCTTCCTTGGTGTACTTGCCGGCATCCAGCTCTTCCTTAACGGACTTGTTATACTGGTTGACGGGAATGTCATTGAAAGTCACCTTGCCGGGTGCTCTGACGACGGCAGGATCGACAAATAAATTCTTAGGCATAGTCTATATCCTCCTTCTCTTACTTAGCAAGCAGCGTGGTGAAGTTTTCCAGATTCTGGCACAGTTCCTTCTGGAACTTAGCAGCGGGAGTGCCGTCTACAGCACGATGGTCGTAGGTCAGGCACAGACCCATAGCGGGATAGATCTCGATAGAACCGTCGGCTGCCTTACGAACACGCTCGATAGTGCCGCAGACACCCAGAATGCCGGTCTGAGGAGGATTGATAACGGGAGTGAAGGACTCAACACCCATATTGCCCAGGTTGGAAACAGTGAAGCTGCCACCGGAGAGCTTGTCGGGGTTGATGCCACCGTCGCGGCACTCAGCAGCCAGGGACTTAACAGCCTTGGAGATCTCCAGCAGGCTCATCTGGTCAGCACCGAAGATGGTGGGAACCATCAGACCACGAGGAGTATCCACAGCAACACCCAGGTTGACGTGCTTGAATAGGCGGATGGAGTTGTCATCCAGCATGTTAGCATTCAGGTCGGGGTGATTCAGCAGAGTGCGGGAAACAGCGTACAGAATGATGTCGCCCAGGGTAATGCCTGCATACTCATCACCGGCAGCCTTCAGCATCTTGCGGTAGTTCAGGATGTTGGTAGCATCAAAGGTGGTGGTATGGGTCAACTGTGCCATGGTGGACAAGCTGGTATGCATGGACTTGCTGATTGCACGACGGATACCGCTGAACTTAACATCCTCGTAAGCAGGGCCATCGCAAACAGCAGCCTTGGGAGCAGCAGCGGGAACGCCCTGCTCGATCAGCTTCTGTACGTCACGCTCAACAACACGGCCGTCAGGACCGGTGCCAACTGCCAGAGAAGCATCCACGCCAGCAGCCTTTGCCAGCTTAGCAGCTCTGGGAGATACGGGTGCGCCGGGAACGATCTGTGCAGCAGGAGCAGCAGTCTCAACAGCAGCGGCAGGAGCAGCCTCAGCAACTTCCTCAACAACCATGGGTGCAGCACCGGGCTTCAGACAATCGGTAGGCTCACCGTGAGGACCAACAGCGCAGACATTCTCCATACAGGGAACTTCGTCACCCTCTTCAAAGAAGATTGCCAGCAGCTCGCCTTCTGCAGTGGACTCGCACTCGAAGGAAGCCTTATCAGTCTCGTAAGTAAACAGAATGTCGCCGATCTTAATCTGATCGCCAACCTGCTTCAGCCACTCGCCAATGATGCAACTCTCTACAGTAATGCCAGCCTTGGGCATAATAACAGCCTGTGCCTTGGTATTGCATGCCACAGCAGCAGGTGCAGCAGGAGCAGCAGCGGGTGCAGCGGCAGGTGCAGCAGCCTCAGCGGATTCGCCACCAGCGCCACGCAGCGCGGAGCAATCTTCACCGGGGTTACCAATTGCACAGACATTGATGAGGCAAGGTACTTCGTCGCCTTCCTCGTAGAAAATTTCTAACAGTGTACCCTCAGCGGTAGACTCGCACTCGAAAGAAGCCTTATCGGTCTCGTAGGTAAACAGAACGTCGCCGACCTTAACCTGATCGCCAACCTTCTTCATCCACTCGCCGATGATGCAGCTCTCGACTGTAATACCCGCCTTGGGCATGATGACAGCATTTGCCATGATACATCCTCCTATTATTTGTTATAGCGTGTTAATTATAACTTATTATAACAAAACCGTCAATCATTATTTTGCACAAAAAAACATGGGATCGGACGAAACATCCGATCCCATTGCATTATATAACCGTTACATTGGCCGCTCTTGCCGCTTCCAGGAAGCTTTCCGGCATTGCATCATCGCAAATCAGGTAGTCTACATCCTCCAGCTTAGCAAAAGTATAGGGCATCAGGCAGCTAAGCTTATCTGCGCCGCACATAACCACGCTGGTACGCGCCTTTTGAATCACCAGCCGCTTGACCAGCATATCCCCTTCTGTTCCGCAAGTAAAGCCTGCATCTACGGAACAACCTGAAACACCGATAAACGCCATATCGATGTTGATACCTTCCAGCATTTGCAGCGTATTTTGTCCTGAAAGCGCAAGGTTTTTCCGGTTGATTGTGCCACAGCACAGCGTTACCACCGGATTATGCAGTCTGCAAAGCTCCAGCGCAATACTGGGGCCGGTAGTAAAGATATTCAAGCTGATATCGGGCAGGCTTTTGGCCAGTGCCAAATTGGTGGTGCTGGCATCCAAGAAAATCGCAGAATGGGGTTGCAGCAATTCCAGCGCCTTGCGGGCCATTACCAGCTTTCCGGGATTGTTCTCATGCATGCGCACATTGAACTCCGGATCATTGGTATGGCGAACGGATCTGGCGCCACCACGGAACTTAACCAACACACCGTTGCTTTCCAATGCATCCAGATCTCTATGAATGGTCATCAGTGAAACACTGGGAAAAAGAGCCTGCAATTCTTTGATCGTTACTACGTTCTTATTTTCAACGTATTGCTTGATCTGTTCTTGTCGAATACTATACATGGCGCCTCCAGAATGTTATAATGTTAACAATATATCACAAATATAACATCATCACATCTGGTTTGTCAATGGTAATTTCAAATATCCTCTAGTCAAAATCAAAAAAGCATGATATCATCATCCCGGGTGATCCTATGATTAACAAACTCTATATTTACGAAAGTACCGGCGTTGACCCGTATTGGAATATTGCCACAGAGAAATATCTGTTGGAAAACGTACAGCCCGGCAGTTGTGTTTTATACCTTTGGCAAAACAAAAATACCGTTGTCATTGGTCGCAACCAAAATGCATGGGCTGAGTGCAGAACCAACCTCTTGGAGCAGGAAGGCGGCAAACTGGCGCGGCGCTTGTCCGGCGGCGGTGCTGTGTACCATGACTTAGGCAATTTGAATTTTACATTTCTGACCTGTGAAGAAGATTACAACGTGGACAAGCAATTGTCTGTTATCCAGGAAGCTTGCCTACAGTTTGGAGTCACAACAGAAAAATCCGGACGTAACGACATCCTTGCCGACGGTCGTAAATTCTCTGGCAATGCATTTTATCACAGCAACGGAAAAGCATACCACCACGGAACGCTTTTGGTAAATGCAGATATGCAGATGCTTTCCCGCTATCTAACGCCTCCAAAAGCAAAGCTTCAGGCAAAAGGTGTGCAGTCTGTCCGTTCCCGAGTAATCAATCTGAAAGAACTCTCCCCTAACTTAACTTGTGAGAGTTTGAAGATGTATCTGAGAAATGCGTTTTCCCAAGTGTATGGCTTGCCCGCTCAAGACCTCTTGCTCGACAACACAGCAACGGAGTATATACAAACGCAAGCTGCTACGCTTGGCAGTTGGGATTGGTTGTACGGCACACGTCTCCCCTTCTCTTTTGACTGTGAGTCTCGTTTTTCCTGGGGACACATCGAGTTACAACTGCAAGTGGAATCCGGTGTAATCCAACAAGTGTCAGTTTATTCCGACGCTATGGATTGGACACTTCCGCAGATTGTAAAAGATGCCTTGACCGGTTGCCACTTTGCCAAAGCCGATATTGTCAACGCATTAAAAAATACCATCGCAAATGAACACGTTCAATCCGATATTGTTAAGCTGTTAGAGCAGCAGGAAATGCTATAAAAAATGTCCTATGGAATTTTCCATAGGACATTTTTGTTAAATAGATTCAATTTCATCCAACCACAGCTTTGCGCAAGCATCACTGGGCATGCACAGATCACCCCGGGGACCTACGCCCACAGAACCGATCTTAACACCATCCGGCTGACAGTTGCGTTTGAACTGCTGGGTAAAAAAGCGGCGATAGAATGTCTGCAGCCACTTTTTAATCTCTGCGCCTGTGAACTCCTTTTCAAAAGCACGGCTTGCCAGATCATAGATCTTTGTGGGGGTAAAGCCATAGCGCAGCATATAGTACAGGAAGAAATCATGCAGGGCATAAGGTCCTACAATATCCTCTGTCTGCTGGCTGATCTTACCCGTTGCATCCGGGGGCAAAAGCTCCGGACTGATGGGAGTATCCAGCACATCCTGAAGCACATCTCTTGCAGGCGCATATTCCGGCTCACGGGAAATTGTATCAATAATCCAGCGGATCAGTGTCTTGGGAATTGCGCAGTTGACACCGTACATACTCATATGATCGCCGTTATAGGTACACCAGCCAAGCGCCAGCTCACTCATGTCACCGGTGCCGATAACGATACCGCCTACACGACCGGCATAATCCATCAGGATCTGTGTGCGCTCTCTTGCCTGGGCATTTTCGTAAGTGGTATTATGCACTGAAGGATCGTGACCAATGTCCCGGAAATGGGTAGTTACCGCTTCCCGGATGTTGATCTCCTCAGCGCTGACACCCAAGGTTTTCATCAGTTCCCACGCATTGTTATAGGTACGATCTGATGTGCCAAAGCAAGGCATTGTAATGCCGTAAACATCCGTCAGAGGACGGCCCAACTGCCGCATAGCTTCCACAGCTACCAGCAAAGCCAAAGTAGAATCCAAACCGCCGGAAATACCAATAACCGCCTTGGCGTTAATGGTGGAAAGTCTGCGCTTCAAACCGGCTACCTGAATTTGGAATATCTCCTTACAGCGCTCCAGTCTTGCTGCTTCCGTGTCCGGCACAAATGGCAGCTTAGACAGAGGATATAGGCTTCCGTCGCTACGCAGAGGGTACGGAGAACCTTCCCAAGCTTCAATATCATACTGGGCATTCCAAGCCGTCGCTGCATCCCGGAAGGATGTGTTGCGGCAGCGATCTGTCCGGATCATACCCAAATCCACGTCTGCGATCAGCATGTAATCACAGTCTATCGGCTTTTCGTTTTCTTTCAGCACCTTGCCGCACTGGGCAACAATGCTATGACCGGAGAACACGGTATCCTGGGTAGACTCTGTAGCGCCGGCAGAACAAAACGCATAGGCACAAATACCGGATGCCGACTGGTGCTTCACCATATCCCGACGGAAGGTACGCTTGCCCACCGTTTCATTGGAGGCTGCCAGATTGACAATCACCTCTGCACCACCCATGGCTAACTGGGAAGAAGGTGCAACGGGCGCCCATAGATCTTCACAGATCTCCACGCCAACGGTGGCATCGCCAATGCTGAAGAACACATTGGTAGACAGTGACACGTCATAAAAGGCATCCAGTCCCAGCTTGTCTGCACCGATAGCGTAACTGCACAGATCGGAAGCAGATGCGAACCAACGCTTTTCACTGAACTCTCTATGATTCGGAATATAAGTCTTCGGCACAAGGCCCAAAAGCACACCGTCATTGATCACAGCGGCACAGTTATACACCTGGCCATCAATCATATAGGGCAAGCCAACCACCGCAGTAACGCAAGGGTGCTCAGCGCTACATTCCAGTATCTGTTCCAGACCATCCGTCACAGCACCCAGCAAGGAATGTTGGAAGAATAGATCTCCGCAAGTATAGCCGGTGAGTGCCAGTTCAGGAAACACCAAAAGGTCCACGTTTTGGGCATCTGCTTTGGCAATATAATCGCAGATATCCTCCGTATTCTTTTTTACATTGCCCACACTTACAGCAGGCACAGCGCACGCAATACGCATATAGTCCAGCATGGAACCCCTCCAATGCAATCGTATTTTCTTTAATATAACACATTCTTTGCAAATTGCAAAGAAATTATAAAAATGGCGGCAAGAATCTCTCGCCGCCATTTATTATTCCGGGAATGTCAGGCTCTCTTCTGTAAGAATTTCACCGTCAATCACTTGCTGGGCAAGCGCAGAAATATAGGCAATCTGCGATTCGTCCGGGTACATGACATAAGCATAGCTGCCGGGCATAGAATAGGTTTTTTCGCTGCCGCCGACACCGCCCAATGCAATGCTTTGGACATTCCACTTCGCCATATCGGCAAGCTGCATTTTTACCAGCGTACTGATATCATCCATTGTCATGCTGGTGGAGAACATACCTTCTAAGCTTCTCAGGATTTCAGAGTATCCGGCGATAATTGTTGTGCCGGTAGTCATTTTTTCAATGACCGCCTTGATCACCTTCATCTGATTCTTGCCGCGTCCGTGGTCACCGCCATTTACATGATAACGGTCTCTTGCGAAATGCAGCGCCGATTCACCATCCAAATAGTTTTCACCATATTGATAATAGTATTTACCTAACACTGTAAAAGCTTCATCTGAAAATACTGTAATGCCACCAATCGCATCCACAAGAGTCTCAAAACCGGTAAAATTAATTCTTCCGAAATAATCAATATCCAGCCCGTACAGATCACCCAGTGCCTTCATGGAGCACTCTGTGCCGTACAATCCGCAGTGGGTCAGTTTATCCATTCTACCATTACCGGCAGGGTTGGCAATCCAGCAATCGCGGGGCGTATTAATTAGCAGAACCTGCTTGGTTACGGGGTTTACCACCATCAGAATGTTGACATCGCTTCTGCTTGCGCTTGTAATGGAGCTACGGGTATCCGTGCCACTAACATAAACCACAAAAGCAGAATTGGTAACCGATTTAACCGGAGGTTCTGTCTCTGCAGGCAAGGTGGGTTCTTCCGGTAATTCCAGCTCTGATAACGGAATTTGCTGCAGAATTTTCACTCTGCTTGTAAAGTCCGTGTAGTTTTCCATTTCTTCTAACAGCGCAATACTGACACTGTTAAAAATCACCGCATCAGCTTGCTCTGCAAACAGAGCATCTGCCACTTCTGTGGCACTTGCATATTCGGTAACCGCAATTGTATTTCCTACCGCTGTTTCCACATAAGCAATTGCTGCTTGTGTGTGGTCCCAGTCATAATCCTCAATCACAGCAAACCGATAATCAGCCGCATCAGACAATGCTTCAGCAGGGTCATCTGCGCGTACAAAGATATACATGCTCCGTGTATCGGTTATTGTTGGGGTATTCGTTACAGAATGGATCGCTTTGTACGCATCCACAGCAAGCTTTGATGCGATCAAGCAGCCACAAATCACAAGCAGCGCCAAAAGCACACCAATTACCCTGCGAACGATGCCCAGCACATGCTTACCGGATTTCACCAGTAACATGAGCGACGTTAGCAACAGCAGCACCAGCAGAACACCGATCAGAATCGCTGCATACAGTTCCGGCAGCATATTCATGCGCAGTACCATAACCGCCAAAAACGCTTCTGCTGCAAACTGTAGCACCAATACCACGATAGCCAAAATCGGCCAAGCATTCTTCTTCATAGTTATCACAACCCTAAAGAATTATAACATATCAGATATTTGCCAGTTTCTTCAGTTCCTCAGCAATATCTGTCTGCTCCCAAGGACGGTCAGTAACACCAAAATGACCCTCCATAGCTGTACAGCCATAGATGGGACGGCGCAGCTGCAGCTTGCGGATAATGCCCGCAGGTGTTAAGTCGCAAGTCTTGCGCAGAAGGGCTGTCATGTCCTCATCGCTGATCTTACCGGTGCCGTAGCTATCCACACGAACGGATACGGGTTCCGCCACGCCGATGGCGTAGGCCAACTGCACCTGAACCTGAGTTGCCAAGCCGGCTGCTACCAGGTTCTTCGCCATATAGCGTGCCATGTAAGCGCCACTTCTATCCACCTTTGTGGGATCCTTGCCGGAGAATGCACCGCCACCGTGGGAGAAATAACCGCCGTATGTGTCAACGATGATCTTACGGCCGGTCAAACCGGTGTCGCCGTCAGGTCCGCCAATTACGAACTTACCAGTGGGGTTAATGTGAATATGAGATACATTCGCAATATCAAAACCGTACTGCTGCAGAACCGGTGCGATAACGCCTTCACGGATATAGCGGCGCAGTTCGCTGATCTCAAAATCCTCTGTGTGCATAACAGACACAACAACCGTATCAATGCCGATCACATTTCCCTGCTCGTCAAACTCCACAGAAACCTGGGTCTTGCCATCGGGGCGCAGCAGATCGTTGCTCTCCACGCACTGGGTCAGGCGGTTGGAAAGAGCGCGAGACAGCGCTACCGGCAGAGGCATCAGTTCGGGAGTCTGGGTGCAAGCGCCACCAAACATCATACCCTGGTCACCTGCGCCGCCAACTTCGTCATTGGTACCCATAGCAATATCAGCAGACTGGGTGTGTACCTTACACAGAATTTCTACGGTATCGGCGCTAAAGCCGGTCTCAGGGTGGGTGTAACCAATCTTACCAATCACCTCACGGGCAACAGCTGCGTAATCTACCACAGCAGTGGTTGTAATTTCGCCGCAGATCAGGCAGAAATTGGTAGTAACCATAACCTCGCATGCAACACGGGAATTAGCGTCCTGAGCAAGGCAAGCGTCCAGAATTGCATCGGAAATGCAATCCGCCACTTTGTCAGGGTGGCCGCAGGTAACACATTCAGATGTAAACAATCTTTTCTCCATTATATATCTTCCTTTATAAAAAAATACCGCACACCGAGGGACTCGATGCGCGTTTTATCGAATCCTCATCTTTCGTTGCCGCCGGATTTGGCACCACACTTACGCAGGTTGCCGGGTTTCATCGGGCCGTTCCCTCCACCACTCTTGATAAGGCTAGTATGCAGTTCTTGTATATTCTACTATTTTTTCGCCGAAAGTCAATAGTTTTTTAAATTACAACCCCAAAATGTTCATAATTCCGCTATAGACTTTTCCTGCAAAAACTGATATGATGGACAGACATTACCAAGGAGATGAAAAACGTGAAAAGTTTACGCAATCGATTCGAGCGTTTCTGTTTTCGGAATCGGGACAAAGGCATTCCCAATTTGATGCTGTATATCACCATTGGCTCTGCGTTGGTGTATATTATGAGCATTTTTAACGGCGGTGGGTTTCTTTATCAGCTGCTTTGCTTCGAAAAAGCAGCCATCTTAAAAGGACAGGTTTGGCGTCTGTTCACCTATGTATTCACCTACAGTCCGGGATCAAACTTCCTGCTTGTGCTGGTGTTTATGTATTTCTTCTATAATCTGTGCAGGCATTTGGAATCGATGATGGGAACATTCCGGTTCAATCTCTTCTACTTTTCCGGCGTCGTTCTGATGGATGCTTTTGCAATGATCTTCTGCCCTACACAAGATGTGCTCATTGGTGAGACTCTGGTTCCTCCGGAATATTTCACCTACGCTATTTATTCCGGCATGGCGCTGTACCTGCACCTGAGCATCGTATTGATGTTCGCTACCATGAGTCCCAACAGTCAGTTCATGGTACTGTTTATTATCCCCGTAAAAGCATGGTTTATGGGTCTTGTATATCTGCTGATTGTTGCGGCTGAGATCTACAATAACAGCTACCCTATTATGCTGTTCCCCCACAATCTGTTCCCCTTGGTGGGACTGCTGAACTACCTTTTATTTGCCGGCGAAGATGTTTTGGCGCTGTTCCCGTTTATTACAGTCAGACCAAGGAAGGCCGCAAAAAAGCAAACTTTCGGCTCCGTCCCCTTCCGGCAAACTAAGAGCCAGCCGCAAAACTTCTCCCATCGCTGCAGTGTGTGCGGACGTACAGACATCTCTCACCCCCAGTTGGAATTCCGTTACTGTTCCCGGTGTGAAGGATATTTCTGTTACTGTGAAGACCATATTAACAATCACACCCACATCCAATCTACTGACAATGAATAACAAATACCCCTCGATCTAAGGTCGAGGGGTATTAATATTAATTGAATACGCGATGGTGACAGCCGGGAGCATCCTCTGACAAAGGCAGGAAGGTATATCCGTTTTCTAAGCCCCAGATAATGATCTGTTCAATGGCATCGATGGTATAGATCTTAATATCATGCATCAATACAACAGACTGCTTCTTATCCGAAACGCCTGCGATCACACTATCATACACCGCTTGTGGGTTCCGGGCACTGCCTGCATCGTTGCTATCTACGTTCCAGTCAAAGAAATAGTAACCTTTTTCCTCCACAGCTTCAACCAGCCGTGTCATAATGCCGGGATTGAACTTACTGGTAGTATTGGAACTGCCACCGGGGAAACGAATTAAGTTAGGCGCCTGCCCGGTATAACTTTCGATAATTTCTCCCATTTTACTCAGATCCGCAAAATAAGCACTCTCGCTGGCATAGATCTCTTCAAACTTATGGGAAGCCGTGTGAATGCCAACTGCATGGCCTTCCTCTGCAGCACGCTTAACTGTACTGATATTCTTTGTGTTTACCACAAAGAATGTTGCATGCACATTGTACTTCTTCATAATATCCAGCAACCGGGGAGTCTGCTCACCCGGGCCGTCGTCAAAGGTCAAATAAATGATTTTATCGCGCTTGCTGGGGTCGTTCATCTTGTCTGTGGTTCTCTCTTTGATAATGACCTTACGGGTTACACTGTGGGAATTCTCCTCGCTGTCAACAGCAGTATAGGTCAGGAAATACTCACCGGGAATAAAATTGTTGACCTCACCGTTAACCTGCACCGCTTCTGTAAGATCTCCGTCTACCACATCATAAGCATAATAGCCGGGCTCCTCAAATCTTTCGCCTGCCAGCAGGATCAGATCTCCATCGGTAAGCTTGATATCAGGTGCTGCAGGGTTTTTATAACGAATCTGTCTGGTGACAGTCGTCTCGTTTCCCGAAGAATCCCGGACGGTATAGGTAACCATATCCCCCTGCTCGTGTCTTTCCACATTTCTGGTCAAATCTCCGTCATAATTATCATGTGCGGAAAAGCCCTCTTCCTTATAGGCGGTATTGGTTGGCGTAAAATAGTCCGGTGCAGAAACCAGTGTGATAACCGGCGCCTCTGTATCTACAATTTTCACCTGCCGATAGGCTGTGCTTCGGTATCCTTCATACTCTGCTGTATAGGAGAGTTGATAGGTACCCAACTTGCTGCTGTCCACAACACCGCTCACCGTAACAGATACCGGAATCGGCTCTTTCTGCATATGAGAACCAAAAAACACGGCAGATGCGCCGGGTTCTTCATAAGCTTGACCGTATTCTAAAACAATCTCCTGCTCACCCGCCAGGGTTACTGACAGCGTATAAACGTTGCTGAGCGTAACCCAAGTGCCAACGGCTGCCGCCACAATCACCGCTATGGAAATAATGATCGAAATCCAATAAATCTTTTTCATAGGTATACCTTCTATCTCTAAACCATTCTAATTAGAGTATACCGCAATCAAGGCCAAAAATAAAGCATCTTGCAAAAATTTTTACGCACCCTGTTTTTTACAAGGTGCGTAAATTTTATACACGTTTATAAAGACAAATATCGTAGGAAATCCCGTTTTCTTCTCCGGATTGCAGGATTTTCTCCAGCTTCCATGCCGGATCCGCATCCAAATTAGGGAAATACGTGTCAGATTCCGGTATGCAATGAACCTTTGTAATATAGGCTGTATCGCACATTGGAAGCATTTGCTGATAAATACTACCGCCGCCGATAACCATCGCCCGTTCAGCATCTGTAGCCAACCTAGCTGCTTCATCTGCATTTTTACAAACCGTAAAACCGGGGATTTCTGACTCAGTCCGGCTTAATACAACATTAACACGTCCGGGCAGAGGCTTCTGGTCGGGAAAATCCGCAACCGTTCTTCTGCCAACGATTACCATTGCGCCACGAGTCGTTTCCCGAAAAAACTTTCTGTCGGCCGACAGTGCAATTGGCTGCGTGCCGTCCTTGCCGATGCCCCAATCGTCATAAACTGCCACAATCAGTTCCATACAGCACCTCAGATCGCCATGGGGATCTCAAAATCAAAGGTGTGGAACTGATAATTCTCCACCTTGAAACTATCTTTGGTAAAGTCATAGAAATCGGTAATGCTGCTATCCAAGGTGACCTTGGGAGCAGGATATCCCTCATTTTCCAACATAGCCTTTACCGCAGGAATATGACGGTCATAAATATGGCAGTCAGCAATCACATGAACCAGCTCGCCTGCTTCCAGACCGGCAACCTGCGCCATCATCATCAGAAGCATTGCATACTGGCACACGTTCCAGTTATTAGCTGTCAGCATGTCCTGGCTGCGCTGATTCAAGATCGCATTGAGGGTATTGCCGGATACATTGAAGGTCATGGAATAAGCACAGGGATACAGGTTCATTTCGTGCAGATCCTGGAAATTATAGATGCTGGTCAGGATGCGGCGGGATGCCGGATTGTTCTTCAGATCATAGATCACCCGGTCAACCTGATCGAACATACCTTCCTTATACTGATGCTTAATGCCAAGTTGGTAGCCGTATGCCTTGCCGATGGTGCCGTCTTCGCCTGTCCATTCGTCCCAGACATGGCTGCCAAGATCTTCAATACGATTGGATTTCTTCTGCCAGATCCACAGCAATTCATCCAATGCGCTTTTCCAGTAGGTACGGCGCAAGGTCATGATAGGAAATTCTTCCTTCAGATTATAGCGGTTTACCACACCGAATTTTTTAACGGTATGGGCAGGAGTGCCGTCCGCCCATTTGGGACGAACCTCTAAATCGGTATCATAGAAACCATTTTCCAGAATATCCAGGCACGTTGCCCGGTAGAGTTCATCTGCTTTGCTCATAGGTTTTCCTCCTGCTTCGGTTTTCTGCCATTATAGCATACCGCAAATCTATTTTCTACATTTTTTGCTATTTTTAGGGCTGTCGGCTGTAGTAGTCAGACGTCAACAACAAATTACTGATGTGAATAAATTCCTGAACCTTCTCATCCATCTCATCCAGCAGCTCGTCGGTTACCGGCACAAGATTGATATTCTGCAAGATCTCCGGCTTGCCTGAGGATGTGACTTTGCACACAATACCATCCATGATCCAGCTGCCATCGGGGAACAATGCATAACCCTTATAATTCGGATCAAATGCATCCTGACCCAGATAGTCATAGGGACTATCGATACCTAACAAATTCAGCATGGTAGGCAGGAAGTCGGCAGTATTTAGCGTCTTATCCACGGTCATACCTTCCATGCCATAAGACCATACAAAACAAGGTGTCTTTTCCAGCAAAAGTGTGTCTTCCACGCCGGAATGCGCATACAACTCATCCATATTCTTATAGCCGTAGGTATAGTGATCGGTAACGCCGATAATCACTGTATTGGTAAGCTGTCCGTTTGCTTCCAGTTCCTCAAGCAGGCGGGCAAACATAAGATCTACCAGCTTTGCCTTAACACGGGCACAATCCTCTTCCTCGCTGCCATACATGCCCTTGTATTCCGGGAAACGCTTCAAAGCATAATGGCTCAAAACCTCATTATACACGTAACTTAAGTGTGCAGAACGGGTAATGATGGTATTAAAGGTCGGGCCTTCCCGGAAGAACAAGGAATTCAGTTCCGGAATATCGAACAACAGTTCATCGTCATACAGACGATTCTTATCTGTTTCGTAATCCTCATAGCAATTGTATGCGCGATAACCCATAGCCGGCTCAAATACGCCTCGGCTGTAAAAATCGGGCGTATTATAGTGGAACACCTCAGCGGTGTAGCCATTTTGGCTCATTTGGGACGCAAAAGATTCATTAAATTCGTTGGTAACGTAGTTAAATACATACTTGCCATTCGTCGGCAAATAGATACCGGTATTGATGCAAAATTCAGAGTTGATTGTACGGGCTGTACCATATCCGGGGGTGTAGAAATTGGTAAAATTAATGCCCTCTCCCATCATTTTGTATAACGTGGGAGTATCCTTTTCTGTAATCATCCAATCGTCCATGGACTCCATAAGGACAAGAACAACATTTTTACCTTCCAACAGACCGGTCATGTCATTTTCTTCGCTAGACTCACGGTCTGCAAAATAACCCTCAATGTTATACACCTGCGCTTGCATTTGCCTCTGGTAATCCGGTGTCAATGGATAAATTCCGTGTACCCAAACATCCCGGAAGGTCATGTGGTAAACGCCGCAAATATTATATACTTTACCAGCATCGTACATGGTATTGTAGGTTGCCCGGTAGGAATTGGCCTGACCGTACTCAGAGCGTGTGCCCCATACATCAAGATCACGCAGGAATACCCATTCCGGCATCAGACACAGCAGCACAATGGAGACTGCAACAACGGGAGCATAGGTACTGCGCAGCCACACACACTTGTAGGTTTTGGGGAAATACTTAATCAGCACCACGCCCAATGCGATCAAAAGCGGTGCCGCAAACCACCAAATAACCGGGAAGCTCGCCAAAACATCGCCTAAAAATCCAGCACCTTCACCGGCATACACGATATCGCCAAGCCACATCATGCGATTGAACACGCTATGATATGCGGTTTCCGCCAATGTCCAAAGCAGGAAGAAGCCATAAGTCACGCCAAACCATATTCTACCTGCAAGACGCGGCAATATCAGCGCAATGCCTGCCAACAGCAGCGACCACAACGCACTGAAAACAAAATTCGACCAGGTTTCCGGCTTTAATATCGCAACCGCCAACAGCTCTACCAGATAGTAAGCTGCTGCCAGCATGAATAACCTTCCTAAATAACGAAGAATCGCCAATGTTACATCTTTCACAAGGTTTTTCTTTTCAGGAGTTTCCTTCATTGGCTTTTTCGCAGAAACATTCTTTTGGGCGTTTCCCCTGGAAGAATGTTTCTTTGCGGACCTTTTTTTCACACAAACACCACCTAATAAAACATGATACTTTGTTATCATATTTTTACACAAAAAGCAATCTTTTTTCGTTAAAGTTAAGAAACTTTTTAAAAATACGGCGGCACAGGTTTTCCGTGCCGCCGTACGATTTATATTAGCATCAGCCTTCGATCTCATCGATGAATGTATTCATCTGAACCAGTTCGCCGCCCAGCACACGACTCTTTTCTGCCGCAAATGCCATGTAGTGGCTCAGGACACTGCGCTCGATGGTGGTAACAGAGGTTGTATCGAACTCGTCACCACGCATATAGCGGATCGCATCGTAGATCAAGCCCTCGTCGCCACCGCCATGACCGGAGAAATCTACACCCAATTGGGTCAGATCGATTTCGTGAACTTCCTCTCCGTAGCGCTGCCACCAGACCTTCTTGTCGTGGAAGTCGCCCCAAATCTCACCCTCCGTGCCCATCACCGTAATGGTACGGGTCTGGCGGTTGTTAAAGCCGTTCATGTGGAAGGTAACTGTCACACCGTCTTCCATCAGCATGTTAACAGTCTGATGGTCTACTACGTCATTGTCCATGCGGAATACGCACTTGCCATAATTGGTGGTGCGCAATACTTCCATGATATTCTCCTCATTGGGTTCCGGATGAAGAATATTGCTGGGCCAACCGGGAATGCGAGATATGTAGAAACGGGGTGCATGGAAAGGACAATCCAGTTTGCAGTCCTCGCAGCGTTCGGTAGAACCCTCGGGGGCATTTTCTGCCTTAAAGTAATCCAGGCTGCCGAAAGAGTTCAGCTTCAGGCACTTCTTGTCGGTAAGCCAGGACAGAATATCCATATCATGGCTGCACTTTGCCAGGATCATGGGGCTGGAATCAGCCTCCTTGTGCCAGTTGCCACGGACATAGCTGTGGGCAATATGATAGTAACCTACCTGCTCCATTGCCTGAACAGTCTCCACCTTGCCGATCACACCGGATGCGATCAGATCCTTAATGTTCCGATAGAACACGGTGTAGCGCAACACGTGACAAACCAAAACACGACGGTTCAAACGCTTAGCTGCCTGGGCAATGACAACAATATCTTCCAGCTTATTGGAAATGGGTTTCTCTAACAACAGGTCGTAGCCTAACTCCATAGCACGCAGTGCATGCTCTTTGTGCTGGGCATCCTGGGTAGCAATGATCATTACGTCAGCCATCTTAGGCACAGACAGAATAGCATCTGCGCCATCAAACAGACGGTCTTCCGGCAAATTCAGATATTTATTGGCAGCATCCAGACGAATTCTGCGATTGTCCGCAATGGCGACAATCTCCATTTCATCAGGATACTTTAACAGTTTGGATGTATAAGCATATCCACGGTTACCCATACCAAGGAGCGCAAAAGTTACTTTTTTCATATCCAATCTCCTAACTCTCCATATCTTTTTAAGAGCCTCCGCCCGCATAGCAGGCGGAGTTATTTGGCGGAGACGGAGGGATTCGAACCCTCGTGCCGTTGCCGGCAAACTGATTTCGAGTCAGCCCCGTTATGACCACTTCGATACGTCTCCATATGCACTGCTGTATTATATCAGCAGGGGTGCGAAAAATCAAGGCTTTTTCGCCAGCTCCAGCACCTGCATCATTTGCTTCTGAATACCCTCATAATTCTCTCTTTTGTGAGGGCGCAGACAATTAGAACAATCCTTAATTCCGTTTTCTGTATAAGTAAATTGACCGCCGCACTTATCCGCTAAAGCATAAAGCGGGCAGTAGCAAAACAAGCAGCTAAACGTCTCCGGATCTGCGCCTTTGTGGCAGGGAAAGTATTCGCATTGTTTGTGCTGAAAAAAATCATAGTTAGCCATATTTCTTTCTCCTTGCGCTCGTGCTATAATAGATGCACCGAGGTGATTAATTTGAAGGTCTTAATTGATGCCGATGCCTGTCCCGTAGTCAATATAGCCGTGGAATTATGCCGCCGCTATCATACAGAGTGTATCCTGCTTTGCGACACCGCCCATGAAATGCACCGAGAAGGCGCACAGACAATGGTTTTCGACAAAGGCGCAGATAGTGTTGACTTTGCCTTAGTCAACCGGGTACAAGCCGGTGACATCGTCATCACGCAAGATTACGGACTTGCCTCCATGTGTTTGGCAAAACGTGCGACTGTGTTGCACCAGGATGGTTGGCAATACAACAACGACAACATTCAGGCACTTTTGTTTCAACGCCATGCATCGAAAAAATTCCGGGAATCCGGCGGCAGAACCAAAGGTCCGTCCAAACGAAAGCCGGAACAAGATCGTGCTTTTTCTGATGCTTTTGAGAAATTGCTTCAGCAATCGGTCCAAGGGTAAACTTCCGGCGGCTGAACACTAAATTCCATCTTCTCACCGGTAGTTGGATGGGTAAATGCCAAACGATAGGACCAAAGGGCAATCTCACAAGGATCATCCATTGTGCTGTACTTGCGCTCACCCACCAGTGGCAACTGTCGAGATGCAAATTGCACTCGAATTTGATGCGTTCTACCGGTTTCCAATTGAATTCGCACCCGGCTGAGACCGTTTTTGTGCTTCAAAACCCAGTATTTTAAGGATGCGGGCTGCACACTTTTTCCCTCTTCTGTTGCAACCATGGTCATTTTCCGTGCCTTATCCCGCAGAAGAAGATCCCAGAATCTTCCCGTGTCGTACTCCGGCCTTCCATGGACAACTGCTAAATACTCTTTTTCAAAGCTATCTTCTCGGATCTGTCGAGAAAGCTCAGATGCTGCAGCTCCGGAACGAGCCAGAACCATCAAGCCGCTAACTACCCGATCCAGCCGGTGAACTGTACGAACATCCGCTTTGGGATCCTCCAACGCTTGCCGCACCAATTCAGGCAGACCACCCGGTTCGTCCGTAGACAGCACCCGGGCAGGCTTGATGCACACTACAATATCCTTATCAACGTATATCAGTTCCATAATTAACCTCACTTTTCTATATCGTACCAAACTTTTATCCATTAGTCAAAGGAGAATATCTATGAAAATTGCTATTTTGGAGGCCAACGCCGTTAATCCCGGTGATCTTTCCTGGGACGGCTTGAAACAGTTTGGAGAAGTAGCTGTTTACGGCAACACACCTGAAGATCAGGCAATTTCACAGATCGGCGATGCAGAAATCGTCCTGATAAACAAAACGCCCATTACAGAAGAACTTTTGGATGCATGTCCTAACATACGACTGATTTGTGTGCAAGCAACCGGCTTTAATGTAGTAGACTGCGCTGCCGCAAAGAAGCGTGGCGTGGTCGTGTGCAACGTTCCGGCATACAGCACCAATGCAGTTGCACAGCATACATTCTCACTTTTGTTGGAAATCTGCAACCAAGTAGGACATCACAATAAATTGGTACATAGCGGCGAATGGAAAAAACGAAATATATTTGCATTTTGGGACACACCTCAGACCGAATTGTTCGGAAAAACAATCGGCATTATCGGTTTCGGAATGATCGGTCGTGCCGTGGGTAAAATTGCAAATGCATTTGGTATGCGCGTACTTGCTTATAACCGCAGCCGCTGTGCAGAGGGTGAAACGATTGGCACTTATGTTGATTTGGATACCCTTTTGGCAGAATCTGATATTGTTAGCATCCACTGCCCGCTAACGCCTGAAACAGCAGAAATTATCAATAAGACAAACATCGAAAAAATGAAAGATGGTGCGATCCTTCTAAACACCGCAAGAGGCGGTATGCTAAATGAAGCAGACGTTGCAGCGGCTTTGGAAACCGGTAAATTGCGTGCCGTCGCAGTAGATGTGGTTTCAGAAGAGCCAATCTTGGAGCACAATCCTCTTTACACTGCACCGAACTGCATCATCACACCTCACATGGCATGGACCCCAATGGAAGCACGACAGAGAATTATTGATTGTACTACGAGGAATATTGAAGGTTTCCTCAGCGGCAAGCCGGTAAATGTAGTAAATTAATAAAAAATGGGACGCTTAAGCGTCCCATTTATTGTTTTTAAAAGCCTCGATCCAAGCGCGTTTGATCAATGTATGTCCTGCATTGGTGGGATGGACACCGTCGCGAACCCAATAAGATTCCGGTGCATCCGCACATGCAGCAGTAAACACCTCCTGCAGCGGAACAAAGGGCAGATTATATTTCTCAGCAATCCGTTTTGCTGCAGCTGCCCGCAGAGGAACTTCCTTTTGGAAGAATTCCCAGCGTTGAGGATGCTCTTCAGTATTTTCTGTTGCGCTACCCGGTACAACAAACGGTTCCAAAATCATAATTTTCAAGTCAGGCAGTTCCTGCAACAGCTCTTCGATCAGCAAATCATAAACCATCTCAAATTTTTCTGCGCTGACACCGTTTTGCCGGGTGTACTCATGCCAAACATCATTCACGCCAACAAGAATACTCATCATGTCAGGCTCTAAATTGATCATATCTAAACGGATCCGGGCATAAAGATCCACAACACGGTTGCCAGAAACACCACGATCATAGAATTTATACGCATATGGATAGTCAGCAGAAAGCTCTCCCGCTACCATGTTGGCATAACCGTAACCCATGAAAAAGTCATTTTCTTTGTTGCGTCCAGCATCGGTTATCGAATCGCCTTGAAATAAGATAACTTTTGACATTGGTATCACCTCAATAATTTATGAGACTATCCTAGCACAAGCTAAATCTCTTGTCTATTACAAAAAAGATCTCCAAATACATAAAAACCTCACAACCGAAGTTGTGAGGTTTTGTGTTTGCGTTACCTATCTTCCCGGGCAGTCGCCCGCCAAGTATTGTCGGCGTACATGAGCTTAACTTCTGTGTTCGGAATGGGAACAGGTGGACCCTCATGACAATCAACACAAACTATTTATATCATAGCCCTTAGGCTGAGATATCTTGGTGACCCATACCGGATTCGAACCGATGTTAACGGCGTGAGAGGCCGCTGTCTTAACCACTTGACCAATGGGCCATGGTGCACCTTCAGGGACTCGAACCCGGGACCCACTGATTAAGAGTCAGTTGCTCTACCAACT